>CAJCDH010000133.1 GCA_903961095.1 uncultured Burkholderiales bacterium
GATTTGGCTTCTAAACCGTCATAAACGTCGCCGTTGAAAGCCAATACGGCTTGTTTGGAGTTTTTTGCGGTGAATTTAGGACGCCAGGCTTCATATCTGGCCACATTCAAGGCGGCCAAGTTGTCACTCAAATCCATGAGTTCAGAAATTTGTGCTGGCGTTTTATGTTTCAATACCTCTATCAACTCTGCAGATTGCGAAACAAATTGAGGCAAGGTATGCGACACCCCTTCGGCAGGAGTGTCGTAATCCAACGATTTAGCAGGAGACAATAGAAGCAACATGCGCAAAATCCTTTAATGCCCTAATTATCTTGCAGGAGACAGCAGTTTGCAGGCCAAGGCATTAGCCTCAAATTGTGTCTATTTTCATCGCAAAGCATTCAAGAGAGCGAATTCAAATTCAACCATCATGAGTCTTCTTTTTTCTAACTATCAGCTTTCCGCACCCAACGGCCCCCTCCATTTGGCCAACCGAATCGTGGTGGCGCCCATGTGCCAGTACTCAGCCGACCAAGGCAAAGCCACCGATTGGCATTTGGCCCACTGGACTTCTTTGCTCAACAGTGGCGCTGGCCTGGTCATTCTAGAGGCCACCGCCGTGACCGAAGAAGGCCGAATCAGCCCGGGTTGTTTAGGTTTGTGGAATGACGCTACGGCTGAAGCTTTGCAAGACAAATTAAGTCGGGCCCGAAAACTTGCACCTCATGTGCCGGTTGCCATTCAAATTAGCCACGCAGGTCGCAAGGCTTCGAGCGCAGCCCCTTGGCATGGCGGGCAACTACTTGACTCAGCTCAAGGAGGTTGGCAAGCCCTAGCGCCCAGCGCATTGCCACATCTGGCGGCCGAACTGCCACCCACAGAATTGGATGTTGCAGGACTTGAGCGCATCAAAAACGCCTTTGTCAGAACAGCTGAGCGTGCGCAAGATATGGGCATTGAAATGGTTGAAATCCATGCAGCTCACGGTTATTTGTTGCATCAATTTTTATCGCCCATTTCCAACAAAAGAAACGATGCCTATGGCGGAAATTTTGAAAATCGCACACGATTTATTCGAGAAACTTTTGATGCTGTGCGGGCTAAATACAATGGCGTTTTAGGCATTCGCATTTCGGCTACCGATTGGGTTGAAGGCGGCTGGAACCCGGAAGAAACTGCAGACTTGTCGGTGCGGTTGAAAGATGCAGGCGCTAACTTTGTGCATATTTCTTCAGGCGGGGTTGCCGCTCAACAAAAAATTGCAATTGGCCCTGAATACCAAGTGCCATTTGCCAAAACAGTGAAAGACCAATCTGGCCTGCCCACCATTGCAGTGGGCTTGATTACCCAGGCTCAACAGGCCGAGGCTATTTTGCAAAGAGGGGACGCCAACCTGATTGCCTTTGCCAGAGCCTTCTTGTTTAACCCTCGCTGGGCATGGCAAGCGGCTGCCGAGTTGGGCGGCGTGGTGCAAGCCAGCGAGCAATACTGGCGCTGCTTACCCCGAGAAGCACAATCGGTTTTTGGCAATGTGAAAATAGGAATGCGTTGAAACCATGAACACACCCACCTTTCAAGACGTTCAATTCACAAATGGCTATGAGTTCACTCAAGGAACAGGATATGCCCTGCCCGAATATCCTTTTGTCAAACCACCGGAGTTAATTCAAAACAAAACTTTGCGGCATGCTGTGGTCATTGTGGGGGGCGGCATCACAGGCCTGACTTTGGCTTGCGCCTTGGCCAACTTAGGTATCAAGGCCGTTCTTCTAGACGAAGACAACACCGTAGGGGTCAAGGGTGCTTCATCAAGAGGCATTTGTTACACCCAAAAATCACTGGAAATTTTTCAAAAATTAGGCGTGTTTGATCGAATTGCCAAAAAAGGAATTCAATGGAGTGTGGGCCGGACATTTGCGGGTGATGATGAGGTTTACAACTTTGACCTCAAACAACAAAGCAATTTCAGTCTTTCGCAACAACCGGCCTTCATCAACATTCAACAGTTCTACATTGAAGGCTATTTGGTTGAGCGAATTCAAGAACTAGGCTCTGTCGATTTGCGCTGGCAATCACGTGTCACCGCCTTCCAACAAAACAAAGACTTTGCAACTCTCAGCGTTGAAACCCCTGAAGGCACCTACCAACTGCAAGCCGACCATGTGATCGATGCCTCGGGGTCACACACTCCCTTTCACGCATGGACCGGCGTCGGCATGGAAAGCAAAAAAGGCGATGACCGTTGGTGCATTGCAGATGTGCGCTTTGACACGCACCCCCCAACCGAGCGCCACACTTGGATTGAAGCGCCCTTCAATGAAAATCGTGCGGTCTGGCAACACTTGATGGCCGACGACGTCTGGCGCATTGACTACCAAATGGAACCCAATGCCGATGCGGCTTACATCAGCCGTGAGGATGTGGTGCGCGAGCGCTTAGAGCGGCAATTTGGCAAGCATGTCAAGGTTGACATTGTGTGGGTGGGCCCTTATGCCTACAAGAGTCAGTGCCTCACCACCTTGCGCAAGGGCCGCGTGTTTTTCATGGGCGACACCGCCAAGATTGTCAACCCCTTTGGCGCACGCGGCGGCAACACTGGCGTGGCAGATGCTGACAACTTGGCCTGGAAACTGGCTGCGGTGTTGCGTGGTCATGCAGATGAGGCATTGCTTGAGAGTTACAACGACGAGCGTCTAGAAGCTGCGCAAGAAAATGTGAAAGTCACCCGCCGAACAGCCCGTTTTTTAAGGCCAGCAGATGGCGTGGAACGCGCCTTTCGAAAAGCCACCATCAGCTTGGCCAAGCAGTTCCCTTTTGCTCGCTCACTGATCAACACGGGGCGCATGGCAGTTGCCAATACATACCGCGGCTCCAGAGTCTGTGGCAACCATGGCGGCACCTCGGTACAAAACGTCAAAATTCAATGGCGCCCAGGCAAAACGGGGGCACTGAACGACCTGCTTCAGTGGGTCGATGGCCGCTTGCTCATCTTGGTCTTTGGCGAGCAATCCAAGGCCTCGCTCAAACGACTTCAAGAACTCAGTGCCTCTGGTCTGCCTGTGCGTTGCGTGCAAGTTCTTGCAAAAGGCGACAGCGCACAAGCCCGCGAGCATCTTTGGGACAAGCAGGGTCATTTGAAAAGTGCCTGCAATGCTTTGCCAGTCGGCGCTTGGGCCATGATTCGACCCGACGGTTATTTGGCCGATACCGGCCAAGGTGTGAACGGTGATTTGATTGCCGCTGTAGCCACCTCTTTGTGCCTTTGATTCAATTCGGACTCACCATGATGAAAACAGAACTGAACTTGCAAGACGCCGATGGCTTTTATGAGCAACTCATGAATGCACACGAGGGTTTAAGCTCAGACCAATCGGAGCAACTCAATATGCGCTTGATTTTGCTGCTGGCAAATCAGGTAGGGGATGCCTCGGTACTGAGAGATTGCATTGAATCGGCTAAGAACTAAGCCAGATCCTGTTTTTACACTCAAAAACTGGGCGCTAGCCCAGTAAAATCAAGGCTTTAGTCCATTCATGAAATTGCCCATTGGCAATCTCTCAACATCCGCCCATGAGCAACGAGACCACCCCCGCCATTTTGCAACCAGGCCTTGAAAGCCTGTCCAAGTCTTTTGAGCCTGCCGCCCTTGAAGCCCATTGGGGGCCTGAATGGGAAAAGCGTGGGTATGGCGTCGCCGGACATCGCGGTACCCAGGCACCTCAATCAGACGCGCCCAACTTTGCCATCCAGTTGCCGCCGCCCAATGTGACCGGCACTCTGCACATGGGCCATGCTTTCAACCAAACCATCATGGACAGCCTCACACGCTACCACCGCATGATGGGCTTCAACACGGCTTGGATCCCAGGCACCGACCACGCTGGTATTGCCACGCAAATTGTGGTGGAACGTCAATTGCAAGGGCAAGGCATCAGCCGCCATGACATGGGACCTAGCCCTGCCGAAGCGCGCAAAAACTTTGTATCCAAAGTTTGGGAATGGAAAGAACAATCGGGCAACACCATCACACAGCAAATGCGCCGCATGGGCGACAGCGTAGACTGGACCCGCGAGTACTTCACCATGGACGACAAGTTGTCCAAAGTAGTGTCTGAAACCTTTGTGAAGTTGTACGAGCAAGGCCTGATATACCGTGGCAAAAGATTGGTCAGCTGGGACCCTGTGCTGCAAAGTGCGGTTTCCGATTTGGAAGTAGAAAATACCGAAGCCGACGGCAAGATGCACTACATCTTGTATCCGTTTTCTGAAGGCCCTCAGTTGATTGACGGCGTGTTGCAAAAGGGCATGACCATTGCCACCACCCGCCCTGAAACCATGATGGCCGACGGTGCTTTGGCCGTTCACCCCGAAGACGATCGATACAAGCATTTGGTGGGCCAAAAAGTAGACCTGCCCTTGTGCGACCGCCAGATCCCCATCATTGCCGACGACTTTGTTGATCGGGAGTTTGGCTCCGGTTGCGTGAAGATCACGGGCGCTCACGATACCAACGACTACGCATGTTCAATGCGTCACAACCTGCCTCTGATCACAATCTTCACACTCACAGCTGCAGTGAATGAAAACGGCCCCAAAGCCTACCAAGGCATGGATCGATTTGTGGCGCGCAAAGCGGTGATCAAAGACCTGGAAGCGCAAGGTTTGCTGATTGAAATCAAACCGCACAAACTGATGCTGCCCATTTGCGCTCGCACAGGTCAAGTGGTAGAGCCCATGCTCACAGACCAGTGGTTTGTAGCGGTCAACAAGGTCAGCCCGCAAGACCCCACTGGCAAAAGCATTGCGCAAAAAGCCATTGATGCGGTGCACACTGGCCAAGTGAACTTTGTGCCCGAAAACTGGGTCAACACCTACGATCAGTGGATGAACAACATCCAAGACTGGTGCATTTCTCGCCAACTGTGGTGGGGTCATCAAATTCCCGCTTGGTACGACGAAGAAGGCAATGTGTACGTCGCCAAGTCAGAGGCTGAGGCGCAAGCCCAAGCAGATGCCAAAGGGCCTGGCAAAAAACTCAGGCGCGATGAAGACGTGCTCGACACTTGGTACTCCTCTGCGTTGGTGCCCTTCTCTACAATGGGTTGGCCAGATTCTGTCGCCACCTCTGGCACAAACAAAACACAAGACTACGACTTGTACTTGCCCTCCTCTGTGTTGGTCACAGGCTACGACATCATCTTCTTCTGGGTGGCCCGAATGATCATGATGACCACGCACTTTACGGGGCGCGTACCTTTCAAACATGTTTACATTCACGGCTTGGTGCGCGATGCACAAGGCAAGAAAATGAGCAAGTCTGAAGGCAACGTTCTAGACCCCGTTGACCTGATCGATGGCATTGCACTTGAGCTCCTGCTGGAAAAGCGCTCACAAGGTTTGCGCAAGCCCGAGACGGCCCCGCAGGTGCGCAAGAACACGCAAAAAGAATTTCCCGAAGGAATTCCCCCTTACGGTGCAGATGCTCTGCGCTTCACGTTTGCAGCATTGGCCTCCCTCGGACGCAGTATCAACTTTGACAGCAAACGCTGCGAAGGCTATCGCAATTTTTGCAACAAGTTGTGGAACGCCACACGCTTTGTCCTGATGAACTGCGAGGGGCAAGATTGCGGCCTGAAAGAACACACCAAAGCTGAATGCGCTGTGGGCGGTCCTGCGCATGGTTACATGAGCTTCAGCCAAGCCGATCGCTGGATCTCCTCCAAGATTCAGCGCGTGGAAGCCGATGTGGCCAAAGGCTTTGCCGAGTACCGCTTGGACAACGTGGCCAACGTCATTTATGACTTCGTTTGGAACGAATTCTGCGATTGGTACTTGGAAATTGCCAAGGTACAAATCAACACGGGTGACGCCTCTCAACAGCGTGCCACTCGGCGCACGCTCATTCGCACATTGGAAACCATTTTGCGTTTGGTCCACCCTATCACGCCTTTCATCTCAGAAGAGTTATGGCAAAAAGTGGCTCCCGTGGCGGGTCGTGCTGGCCCATCCGTTAGCATCGCTGCCTACCCTGTTTCACAAGCAGAACGCATTGACGAGCCAGCCGAAGCCCACGTGGCCAAGCTCAAAACTTTGGTTGATGCTTGCCGCAATTTGCGCGGTGAGATGAGTGTCTCACCAGCCACAAAGTTGCCTCTTTATGTATTGGGCGATGCAGACTTCATGAAAGCTGCAGGCCCTGTGCTACAAGCCTTGGCCAAGTTGAGTGAAGTCAAGGTTTTTGACAACGAAGTAGCTTGGGCAAAAGCAGCAGAAGCAGCTCCCGTGGCCGTCGTGGGCGAGGCCCGCCTCTGCTTGTTCATGGAAGTCGATGTGGCGGCTGAAAAGGTTCGCCTCAGCAAAGAGGTGGCGCGCTTGGAGGGCGAGATTGGCAAAGCCCATGGCAAGCTCAGCAACGAAGCTTTTGTGGCCAAAGCACCACCCGCTGTGATTGATCAAGAGCGCAAGCGTCTGCTCGACTTTGAAGCCACTTTAAGCAAAGTGAAGAGTCAATTGGCTCAGCTAGAAACAGCACTCCCAAGTTCCTGAAATTGAACAGTCAAACAATTGTGTTATTTTCAAGAATAATTTGAACTCTGCGAGAAATTCCCAATGAGCGCCAACCAAAGTATCAGAAAAGCCGTTTTCCCCGTTGCAGGACTCGGCACACGGTTTTTGCCTGCTACCAAAGCAGCACCCAAAGAAATGTTGCCGGTTGTCGACAAACCTCTCATTCAATATGCCGTAGAAGAAGCCTACTCTGCCGGCGTGCGACACATGATTTTCGTCACGGGCCGCAGCAAGCGCGCTATTGAAGATCACTTTGACACAGCTTACGAGTTGGAAACAGAGCTTGAGAGTGCCCACAAAGACGAGCTTTTGCGTCTAGTGCGATCGGTCCAACCCGATGACATGGTGTGCGCCTACGTCAGACAAGCTCGCTCCTTAGGCTTGGGACATGCCGTTCTGTGCGCAGAGGCCATGGTGGGGCAAGAGCCCTTTGCTGTGTTGCTGGCAGATGACTTGATGGTCGGCCTCAAAGGCGGTCCGTCCGTTTTAGCTCAAATGGTCAAGGCCTATGAGCAGCAAGGACGCTCTATATTGGCCGTTCAGGAGGTACCTTTAGAGCACGTCAAGCGCTATGGCATTGTGGCGGGAGAGTCAGCCGGCAAACAACTCATTCGTGTTGAGCACATTGTAGAAAAACCTTCGCCTGAAAAAGCACCCTCTCGCATGGGCGTTGCGGGTCGATACATTCTGACACCTGGCATTTTTGATGAAATTAGAAATCAACCTACCGGCGTAGGTGGTGAAATTCAACTCACCGATGCAATTGCCAGATTGAAATCACGCGAGGCTGTGTATGCTTTTCAATACGAGGGCAAACGCTACGACTGTGGCAGCAAAGAAGGTTTCTTAGAAGCCACTGTAGAACTGGCTTTACAGCACCCACAAGTGGGCGAATCTTTTAGGCAATACTTAAAAACACTCAGCCTTTGAACCGATCAAAAATTTTGAAAAAACTTCACTGAGCGAAGTATTTTTTAACGTCTTTTCATCCAAATTAAAAACTTATCGCCATCTGTTTCTTGAAGCAACAGTTCATTGCCAGTTTGTTTGGCGAAGGCTTCGAAGTCTCTCTGTGCGCCCGGATCTGTGGACATTACCTTGAGGACCTGGCCTGACTGCATGGTCGTTAATGATTTTTTTGCCTTCAAAATAGGCAAGGGGCAATTCAGACCGCATGTGTCCAATTCAATGTCGAAAGTCAAACTCATTTCATCTCCAAATTGGTTGTGACTGGCAATTAGCTGGCACGACCCTGCGCATCACGCTCTTCCCAAGTCATAAACTTGGGCTCTATGCCTTCAGTGCGCAACCAATCACCCAAGGCATAGCCAGTACCAGCAGGCCAACAAACCAATTCGTCAAAATTGAACATTTTGTATTCTGCTAATTCGGGCGACAACTTCACAGTGCCTGATGCAAGCGCGTGGTATGCAATGATCACTTGGTTCATGCGTTGGAAGTCGTAGACGCCAATCAATTTGAGCGCACTCACTTGCAAATTGGTTTCTTCTTCAACTTCACGTGAAATTCCTTCTTCGGGTGTTTCGCCAGCCTCCATGAAACCCGTGATCAGTGCAAACTTTCTGCCTGTCCAAGCCGCATTTCGCGCAAGTAAAATTTGATTGCCAACCTGCACAATGCCCGCCAGGACTGGTGTGGGATTGTTCCAATGTGTGAATTCGCATTCAGTGCAACGCAAGCGCAGTTTTTCACCACCATCTTCCATTTGTGGCAACCAAGAAAGCGGCGCACCGCAACAAGGACAAAAGCGATATTCAATCATGCGGGAAATACGCCAGTAGACAGATAACGATCGCCACGATCACAGACAATGAAGACGATGGTGGCATTTGTTTCTCGCGCTGCAATTTGTTGCGCCACCCAACAGGCGCCAGCCGCTGAAATGCCAGCAAACAAACCCTCTTCACGTGCCATCTGCCGGCAGGTGTCTTCAGCATCATCTTGGCTGACATACATCAGCTCGTCGACATTGGCGGGGTTGTAGATCTTGGGCAAATACGCCTCAGGCCATTTTCGAATGCCAGGAATGCGCGAACCTTCACTGGGTTGTGCGCCAACGATTTGGATCTTGGGATTCTTTTCTTTGAGAAATTGCGACACACCTGTGATGGTGCCGGTGGTACCCATGGCACTCACAAAATGCGTGACGCGACCCTCTGTTTGAGCCCAAATTTCTGGCCCTGTGGTTTCGTAATGAACACGTGGATTGTCTGGGTTTGAAAATTGATCCAGGATGCGGCCCTTGCCTTGAGCCGCCATGTTGTCGGCCAGATCTCGGGCATATTCCATGCCGCCACTTTTCGGTGTCAAGATGAGCTCGGCACCAAAGGCCTTCATGGTTTGTGCTCGCTCAATGGACAAATCTTCCGGCATGATCAAAATCATTCGGTAGCCTTTGATGGCAGCGCCCATGGCCAGTGCAATGCCAGTGTTGCCAGAGGTCGCTTCAATCAAGGTGTCGCCAGGCTTGATTTCACCGCGCTCTTCAGCCCTTTGAATCATAGAGAGGGCCGGCCTGTCTTTGACCGAGCCTGCGGGATTATTGCCTTCTAATTTACCCAAAATGACATTGCCTTTGGGGCGGGTCATATCAGCTGCAAGTCTTTGCAACCGCACCAAAGGGGTATTGCCAATGGCATCTTCAAGCGTTAAATAATTCATTGATTCAATTTTCCAAACTTAGTCTGCTTTGCAGACTGAAAATGAAAGCGCATCGCGCACTAACGGGATTATGCTTCGAACACGCTGCCCTTGTCATGGCAACAGAATTTGGCCAAAACTCAGACATATTCTGCATTCCTCTTTAAACTCACAAGTCAGTCTCAGTAATTTGCAACATGACCCTTGCCCAACTCACCCAATTGTTCATACCCCTGCTTTTGAGCTTTAGCTTGGCAGCCAGTGCCCAGCCCATGCCTCACACAGATTCTGGCCAAGTCGTCAGATTGG
This sequence comes from uncultured Burkholderiales bacterium, assembly GCA_903961095.1. GTDB lineage: Bacteria > Pseudomonadota > Gammaproteobacteria > Burkholderiales > Burkholderiaceae_C > Limnohabitans_A. The sequence continues at coordinate 9,519 of CAJCDH010000133.1, forward strand.
AGAAATTTGCTTCCAAATACATCGACGCTAGAAACGTCGATATCTGGCTACCCAACAACTTTGCGGCCCTCAGAAACAATGGGCAAAAATTCAACGTCATTTACATGCATGATGGACAAATGCTTTTTGACCCCAGTACCACCTGGAACAAACAAGCTTGGCACGTCGACAAAGCCGTTTCCAAGCTCATGAGCAGTGGAAAAATAGGCCCCACCATGGTGGTGGGTGTATGGAACAACGCTCAATTCAGACACAGCGAGTACTTTCCCCAAAAGTACTTGCAACACATGATGCCATTGCCCAGGGCCGAACTCATTGCGAAGGCCCTACAAGGTAAGCCTCAATCCGACGCTTACTTGAAGTTTTTGGTGGAGGAACTCAAGCCTTACATCGATTCCCACTATCCCACCGCCCCAGACATTCGCCGCAATGTCTTGATGGGCTCGAGCATGGGTGGCCTAATTTCAGTCTACGCCATGAACGAGTATCCGCACGTCTTTGGCGGCGCTGCTGGCCTGTCTACACACTGGATAGGCATACACGATCACAACTCGCACATTCCTTTGGCTGCATTCATCTACCTACGAGATCATTTGGCAACGCCCAATTCCCACAAAATCTACCAAGACCACGGCACCACAGAATTGGATGCCAAATATGCGCCTTACCAAGTGTTGATCGATCAAATCATTCGCGACAAAGGCTACACAGAGACTGGCAAAAACCCCAATTTTATGACGCGTGTATTTGAGGGCACAGGTCATAATGAGCGCGTATGGGCTGAACGATTAGAAATTCCTATTCTGTTTCTTTTGGCTGATTAAGACATACAGTCAACCCAAATTAGGAGATTTCAAATGATGGTGGGTGCATGGTGGATTTGGATACTTGCCTTAGGTTTGTACATTGTTTTTCGCCTTTGGTACGACAACTGGCGCGGCCCGCTCAGTCCTCAAGAAGTCAAGGATTTGATGGCCCAAGTTAGCGATATCAAAATGAGCGAATACAGCGATCCCAAAGATCTAAGAGCCTTTCTTGAAGCAGACGATGGCAAAGAATTTGTCATGGTCAATTTGGTTCGAGTGCACACTGGAGAAATTGCGCATCCGCACACCAGCAAACCCACCAAAGGCATTGATTTGCTTCGTGAATATGGCCAGCGCTTTGTCAAAGTTTTGTTCAAGCACGGTGGACACCCCGTCTTGGTCATGCGCAAGGTAGGTGGTTACATTGACTCATGGAACACGCCACCTGACCCAGGCTGGCACATCGCTGGCAGCATGCGCTACAGAAGTCGTCGCGACATGATGCAGTTGGCCCTGGACCCTTCGGTGAGGGACGTGCACGTCTTAAAAACCATCGCCACAGCCACAACGTTCTCGTTTCCATCCCAAGTCGTCTTAGGCCTTGCCATCAGACCTCGCATTTGGGTGGGACTGGTATTGGCCTTGGGTTCAGCCATCATTCATTTGGCTAGCGTCATCGCACTGGTTACACACTAAAAAGAGCATCAAGGCTGCACCTTTTTCGCAGTATTTTAAAAAATTAGCTGGTCTTGCCCAAATTTAAAATGGCATCTGCAATTTTTCCTGTATCCCGCTCTAAAGCCAAAATATCACCACCAATCCTCACAAAAGTGTAACCAGCGTCAAAATTGAGTTTCTCAATGAGCTTGGGTTCAACAGGGTAGGTCTTGACCCCTTGCGGCACTTTTTCACCAAAACGCCAAGCCACCTTGAGGTTGGCTTCACACTTATCAGAACGCCACGTCATACCTTCAGGGCACTTGCCGGGACTTAAAGTCTCCATGAAAAATGAGCGCGCAAATTGCCTTCGAATTTTGCCAAAGTAATTGAGCATCGGTGCACCGACGTCTGGCGGGAAAACAAACAAGGGCTCGTTGGGGAGTGGCATTTTCCTCGACATGTCCTCTTCAGGCGGTTTTGCACCGCCCAAATTGATGTTGATATTTTGATTGGCTGGCGCACCACCACCAGCACCGGCACCTGGCAACATACCTGGCGTTGGCGCAAGCACTGCACCAACAGCTGCCACGGTAGGTGGCGCTCCACCACTACCCGCAGGCTTAGCGGCGCCTGAATCGGGCCCCGCCGCAGCTGTTTCAGTTTTAGATCGCCCAGGGCCTTGAACTTCCGGACGGTAATACCTGTTCAAAGCCTCTGGGTTATTGGCCATCCGCTTTTCCATGATGGCATCCAAGGTTGCAGAAAGCGCCATGCTGTCAGCTGTGCCCATCAGGGCGGCCTTGCTAGAGTGAAGGATGGACAATTGCACTGAAGAGCAATTGGCACTATTTTTTTGAAGCCATTCAATGGACTTGTTTTGCCGCTCTTGGGGGTCATGGGTGGTCAGCGCCAAAAAACGAAATTCTGCAATCAAGCAGGGGCCGCCCGTGACTTCAGGCGCAGCGGGTTGGGCAGTCCCTCGGGGCTTGGGCGTTGCGGCCGTTTGTGCTTGAGCACTGTTTAGACAGGACAAACAGACCATCAGCCAACACAATAACTGAGATAAAGGAAGCGGCACAGTAGTCTCTTTCGATGCGCAATTCATTGCCAACCTACTTTAATCGACATTTGTTGGAATTACTTGAACACAATCAAGGACACGACCGGTTCAACCGAGTTGACCATCCCAGAAGCATCTCCCTCTTTGTACTTGGGTCTTTCGCTTGGCCTTACATTCCCATTAAATATTATTTTGGGAATTCCGTTCTACGGCTATTTAGCCAAGTGGGCCATTCCATCACCCATTTAATGACCAATGAAATTGCTTTTTTAACTTGCCATCAAAAAGAAACCGTCGTTGCACCTATCCTGAAAAAACAAGGATTTCTGGTTCGACTGGAGAGTAGTTTTGACACCGACTCTTTAGGAACTTTCACGGGCGAAACGCCCCGAGCACTGACCCAAATACAGGCGGCCTTAAAAAAAGCCCAACTGGCTACCGAAATCACTTCGTGCAGGTACGGCCTTGGCAGTGAGGGCTCATTTGGGCCGCACCCTCAGGTTTACTTATTGCCTTGGAATTTGGAAGTTTTGGCTTTATGGGACCGGCTTGAAGAACATGCCATCTATGCAATTTTAGGCACATCAGAAACCAACTTTGCTTCGGAAAAGGTCAGCTCTTTGAATGACGCAATGGCGTTTGCAGCGAAATCTGATTTTCCAAGTCACGCACTCATACTCGGCACACCCACAGACAGTTTTTTTGCCAAAGGCATCCGCCAAGAAGCAGAGTTTCAAGACCGCGTGAAGGCTGCACTCAAGAAGAACCCCTCCGTTTGGCTTGAGACTGACATGAGGGCGCACATGAACCCTAGCAGAATGCGGTCAATCCAACATACAACGGAAAAGCTTTCAGCGTTGTTGCTGTCCTATTGCCCGCAATGCCATTTGCCAGGGTACGGACTGACTGAGCTGATCAAGGGCGCACCTTGTGAAATTTGTGCAGCACCCACTCGACTTCCACGCGCGGAAAAATGGAGTTGCTTGAAATGCGATTTCACTGAAATGCATCCACTGCATGCGGTTGGGCCAGCCAAAAATTGCGACGTTTGCAATCCATAAGCATGCGTGCTGACCGCAGTCAGATTACTTTTCCTTGACCTCATCGCCGGGATCAAAGTCCCTAAGCAACTCATAGCGCTGACTTCTCTGAGCTTGAACCATTCTGATCACACGCTTCATGGGAACGCCCACCAAAGCCAAGGCATGGGTCGCCAACATCAGGGAGCCTTCTATGGTTTCAGGGACCACCTCTGAAGCACCAGCAGATTGAAACTTGGCCAAGTCTTCGTCATCTTTGGTTCTGACCACCACAGGAACATGAGGGGCATGCTCCTTGGCCAAGGCTAAAACTCTAAAGGCAGAGGCACTCTCTAAATAGGTCACGACCACTGCGCTGGCTCTCTCCAAGCCAACAGACATCAGAGACTGCAATCTGGCAGCATCACCATAAGCGACTTGATCTCCCTGAGCCAATGCACGGTTGACACGGTCTGGATCTAAATCTAATGCAATGTAAGGGATCTGCTGTGTTTTCAAAAGCTTGGCCAAGTTTTGGCCACAACGGCCGTAGCCGCAAATGATGATGTGCTTTTCAGTATTGATGCTCTTTTGTGCCAACTGTGTCATTTCAAGTGACTGCTCTAACCAATCGCTGGCCGACCATTTCATGACCCACTGATTGGCTCGCATGATGATGAATGGCGTGGCGATCATGGACAACACCATGCTGGCAAGAACTGGGTTGAGCCAATCGGCAGGAATCAACTTATGTTGGTTACCAAGGGTCAGTAAAACAAAACCAAACTCTCCCGCCTGGGCCAGATAAAGACCTGTTCGAAGTGAAATGCCTTCGCTTGCACCCCCAAGCCTAGTGAGAACCGCAACCAAAACGAACTTCAAAAGAACAGGCACGGTCACCAAGAACAACACAAACGCCCAGCGATCCCAAATGATTCGCCAGTCAAGCAACATGCCAATGGTGATGAAGAAAAGTCCTAGCAAAACATCGTGAAATGGCTTGATGTCCAATTCGACGCGGTGCTTGAATTCTGTTTCAGAGATTAGCATGCCTGCGACAAATGCTCCCAAGGCCAGGCTCAGCCCAGCAAGCTCAGTGAGCCATGCAAGCCCCAATGTAACCAACAAAACATTCAATACAAACAATTCTTCAGTTTGTCGCCGCGCCACCAACAACAACCACCAACGCATCAGGCGTTGACCGCCCGTGAGAAGCAATGCGATGAGCACGGTGGCTTTGACCACTGCCAGACCCAAAGCCGTCATCAACTGTTCAGGCGGTGCATTGAGGGCTGGAATCATCACCAAGAAAGGAACCACTGCCAAATCCTGAAACAGCAAGACACCCAGCACTCGTTTCCCATGCTCTGAATCTAGCTCCAAGCGATCTGACATCAGCTTGATCACGATGGCTGTACTGCTCATGGACAAAGCACCTGCCAGCGTTAAGGCGGTTTGCCAGCTCATGCCCCAAAGCGTTGGCGCCATGACACTTAGAAAAACGGAAAAAGTGGTCACAATGACGACAGTCAAGGTCACTTGCCAGAAACCCAAACCAAACACATACCGCTGCATCGACCTCAACTTGGGCAAATTGAATTCGAGGCCAATGACAAACATCAAAAAGACAACACCGAACTCCGCCAAGTGGCGAACACCCTCTGAGTTTTGCGCAAATGCCAAAGCATTAGGACCAATCACAACCCCTACCACCAAGTAGCCCAGCATTGGCGGCAGCTTAAGGAGTCGGCAACCCACAACCCCCAGCACAGCGGCCAGCAAGTAAAGCAGGGTTAATTCCAAGGAACTCATCCGTTGATAGTAGTTGAATCAATAAACCTTTGGGGCGTATGGCGTGCGTGCAGTGTTATCCCCTCATTCAAAAATATCTTTTCACCATTACTCCAAACTCAAGCCAATTTTTTTAGTCACTGCCCCCCACTTGGCGTTGTCTTTGGCAATGCGTGTCGCCGTTTCTTCTGAGGTGCTGCCAATCACTACTTGATCAGTGGCTTTCAGTCTTTCTACTGACTCTGGAAGTTTCAAGCCGTCTAAAAGGGCTTGTCTGAATTTTTGAATTAACTCATCGGGTACTTGTCTAGGCGCCCACATCACCAAGCTGAAATCAGCGTCGTAGCCTTTGACACCTGCCTCCGAAATAGTGGGTATGTCTGGCAAAGTTGGGGACCTTGCTTGACCCGACACAGCCAATGCCACAAGCTTGCCAGAACGTATATGAGGAAGCACGGTAGGACCTGCGAGTAAGCCGCAAGGTACTTGATTGGCCAGAACATCTTGGGCAGCTGGTGCGGGCCCTTTGTAGGGAATATGAACCATTTGCATGCCCGTCATGTTGAGCAACAACTCCATCGACAAGTGGCCAGGAACTCCTGCGCCACCCGACGCATAGCTTAATGATTGGGTTTTTGATTTAGCAATCAGTTCATTCAAATTTCTGACACCCAAGGCAGGATTGCAAACCAGAGTTTGACTGAACGATGTCAACATGCTGACCGGTTTTAAATCTTCCAACTTGAACCCCATGTTTTTATACACATGCGGATTGACCGTCATCACGGTATCGGTGGTAATGAGCCAGGTGTAGCCATCTGCTGGCGCACGAGCAGCTTGTGCGCTGCCGATGTTGCCACCCGCACCTGCGATGTTTTCGATGACAACAGGCTGCTTCAAGTTAGCCTGAACTTTGTCGGCAACAAGACGAATGACCATGTCACTGGGGCCACCTGGCGGGTACGGCGCAATGACCTTAATTGGACGTTGCGGCCATGCTTGCGCCAACGCCGTTGAAGTGGCACAAAGACACACCAAAGTAAGAATAAAAAATCGCAGTTGTGATGACATCTGATTTCCTAGGCATTGAATGAATTGCACATTTTCGAGGTTTTTCTGAGGCCAAGTGCACGGCTTGAAAATAGCACTTTGCCCTTCAAAAGCTGAAAAAAATATGTCATAATCGCGTTCTTCGCAATCCGCCCGGGTGGTGAAATTGGTAGACGCAGGGGACTCAAAATCCCCCGCCGCAAGGCGTGCCGGTTCGATTCCGGCCTCGGGCACCATCGATTTGCAATAAATCGACTAAACTTATTTGCGAAATGCACATCTTATTGATCTTGGCACTCGCTGTGTTGTTTCCAGCAACACACATCTTGAATGGTTGGCTGTTTGACTTTGCCTCCATTAACGATCACGTCTCACTGATTTATCTGCCGGCTTTCTTGCGGCTTTTCAATTTGCTTGTCTTGGGGCCACTCTTTGGCACGATCGCCACCATCTTGGGGGGCTTGTTGCTCATGACTCAGTTCAATGACCCCTTAGGTTTGAGTTTACTCAACATTGTCTGCTCGAGCACGGGGCCCTTGATTGCTGTACTTTGTTTCAAACTTTACATGAAGCGACAACCCGAGCTCAATTCGCTGAATGACTTAGCTGGTCTGACCCTCATTTATTGCTTGTGCAACTCACTGATTCATCATGTCACTTGGGTGCTCATAGATCAATCTCAAGTGTTCGAGCTGACACAAGTCTTTTGGATGTTTTTGGGCGACTTGAATGGTGCTTTACTGGGTGCTTATTTGATGAAAGCCATCATTGATTATCTTGAGAAAAAAGGCATCAACTTTTCAGGCCCTTCGCAGCCCAGAAACTAAGCGCAATCAAGAGCAGGTTGATCCAAAAATTTTCATTTGTCTGCGTCTCTCTTGGGAATGAGCGCTTGCAAACCCTGAGCGATGGTGGGGTAATGCAAGCTCAATCTCAGCTCTTTTTTGAGTCGCACATTGGTCAAACGTCTAGACTCCCCCATGAAACTAAGCAGCATCAGTGGCAGTGTTTCTTGGGCTTGGCTTCTGGGTACACGCGGTGGGCGATTGAGCCCCATGAGGTCTGCAGCCATATCAAAATAGTCACCCATTTTCATTTGGCTGTCATCGCTCACATGAAAAACGCGCTGTGATTTGCCTCGCCAAAGGGCCGCCACACACGCTCTGGCCAAGTCATCCGAATGAATGTGGTTGGTGTAAACATCGTCTTCATTCAAGAGCACAGGGGTTCCCTTGATCAGTCTTTCTCGGGGGGTGCCATTAGGGCGATCTGGGGCGTAGATGCCTGGAATTCGCAAAATACTGCTGCGCACACCGGTTCGACCCAAGAAACGGATGGTGTTTTCTGCGTCGACCCTGCGAATTGCTCTTGGCGTACTGGGTTGAACGGGGCGTGACTCCGAAACCCATGCCCCTTGGCAATCTCCATACACCCCACTGGTGGACCCATAAACAAGTGCTTGGGGCAAAGACCGCTTTTGAAGTGCTCGCACCAAGTTCAAGGTGCGTGTGTCGGTCGACCACTGACCAACGCGGTCGGAGGGAGGCGGCGCTAAGTGGAGCACCCGCGTGGCCCAACCCGACAAGCGTTGTAAAGAGCTTGAATCGTCCAAATTGCCTTGAATGGGGGTGATGCCTTGGGCCCTTAAACCGGCGGCTTTTTCGGGGCTGGAGCTTAAGGCCAAAACCCGGGTTCGGCCGACCAACTGTTTGGCCGAGCGTTGGCCCACGTCACCACAACCGATGATCAAAACCCGCTCTTTTCGAAAGCGGGCGGGTAAAGCACCTAAAGGGGTTTGGTTTGAAGGCAAAATCGGAGCTTAGAGAAATTTAGACCCCCCTAGGATAACGACAACATGAGCTTCCAAATTACCGTAGAGCCCAGTGGCCGCACTTTTAATGCAGACAGCAGCGAAACTTTGTTGGCCGCAGGAATTCGCCAAGGCATTGGCCTGCCCTACGGCTGCAAGGATGGCGCCTGCGGTTCTTGCAAATGCAAAAAGATTTCTGGCACCGTGGTGCATGGCGAACACCAAGCCAAAGCCTTGAGCGCTGAAGAAGAAGCGCAAGGTTTGATTTTGACTTGCTGTTCTAAAGCGCAAAGCGATTTGGTTCTTGAATCTCGCCAAGTGACGCAGGCCGGCAGCTTTCCCGTCAAGAAGATGCCTGTGCGTGTGGTGAGTTTAGAAAAGAAATCAGACGACGTGATGTCGATCATCATGCAATTGCCTGCGACTGACGTCATGCAGTTTCATGCAGGCCAGTATGTCGAGTTTTTGCTAAGAGATGGCTCACGCCGCAGTTACAGCATGGCCAATGCACCGCACACCCTTGACCCTGCTGCACCCAAAGTAGAACTGCACATTCGCCATATGCCTGGCGGCAAATTCACCGATGTGGTGTTTAGCACCATGAAGGAAAAGGACATCATGCGCATTGAAGGGCCCTACGGCAGTTTCTATTTACGTGAAGAGTCTCAATTGCCAATTATTTTGCTGGCTTCAGGCACAGGCTTTGCGCCCATCAAAGCGCTCATTGAGCACATGCAACACAAGGGCATTAGCCGGCCAGCCACCCTTTATTGGGGCGGCCGCAGGCCCTCAGACTTGTACATGAGCGAGTGGGTCGAAGCGCAAGTCAAAGTCATGCCCAACTTGACCTACGTGCCCGTGGTCTCAAATGCTTTGGCAGAAGATGCATGGACAGGCAGAACCGGCTTTGTACACCAGGCGGTCTTGCAAGATCACCCCAAGCTCAGTGAGTTTCAAGTCTATGCTTGCGGTGCACCCATTGTGGTCGACTCTGCACGCGCAGACTACGTCGGCAAAGCTGGTTTGCCAGAAGACGCTTTCTTTGCCGATTCATTCACCACTGAGGCCGACAAGGCCAAGGAGTCCAACTGATGCGCACCTTACCCACCTTCACCCAACGCGCATGGCTGAATGCAGCCATCGCTTTGCTGGCCTTCTTGAACATCCATGCCATCCAGGCTCAGCCCTTGGACAAGCCTATCCGTTTGGTGGTGCCCTATGCACCTGGCGGCCCCATTGATGTCACGGCACGCTCATTGGCAGAACGCGTCAAAGACAGCTTGGGCGTTGTGATCATCGACAACAAGCCAGGCGCAGGTGGCAATCTGGGTGTCGATATCGTTGCCAAAGCACCAGCCGATGGTTACACCATTGGTATTGCAGCGGTGGCAACGCATGCCATCAATCCTTGGCTCTTCAGCAAGATGCCCTTCAATGCCGCCACCGACTTTGCCCCCATTACGCAAATGGTCCGTGTGCCCAATGTGTTGGTCATGAACGCAGACACCGCTCAGCGTTTGAAAATTAACTCTGTCAGCGACTTGATCGCCTACGGCAAAGCCAATCCAGGCAAGCTCAATGTTGGGTCTGGAGGCAACGGGAGTGCCGGTCATTTAGCGGCAGAAATGTTCAAGCGAGATGCGGGCATTTATGCGGTTCACATTCCCTACAACGGCGGCAATCCTGCGCAGTTGGCGCTATTGTCTGGTCAAGTCGATTTCAATTTCGACAATCTGGCCACAGCTGCGCCCAACATCAAAGCTGGAAAGCTCAAAGCATTGGCAGTCACAACGGCACAACGCGCAAGCGCATTGCCCGATATTCCAGCCATGTCTGAAACCCTCAAAGGATTTGAAGTAGACACTTGGTGGGGTCTGGTTGCGCCAGCCAACACACCGCCTGCTGTGATGGCACGCTTGCACCAGGCCTTTTCTGCTGCGCTTGCAGCGCCTGAAACCAAAGCTCGTTTTGGCATGATGATGGCAGAGCCTGTGAGCAGCACGCCAGAACAGTTTGCCGCGTTCATGAAGCGTGAGTTGGCTAAATATGAACCAGTGGTAAAAGCCAGTGGTGCAAAAGTAGATTAACTTCAGCGTTGACGCCTTTGGGCTTCATGTCCAAGCTCAAAAGGCGCTACCCATGAACTGCACCCCAACGCGCCTTTTTTCGTGAAGTTTATTCACCTAAGTAGGCAGCCCTTACTCTGGGGTCGTTCAATAAGTCTTGACCAGGTCCAGACATCGATATAAGGCCAGACTCCATGACGTAGCCCCGACTGGCCAATGACAAAGCTCGACTGGCGTTTTGCTCCACCAACAAAACTGTCACACCTTGCGCAAAAACATCGCGCACCACTTCGAAAACTTTGTCCACCATGATGGGTGCTAAGCCCATAGAGGGCTCATCCAACAACAGCACCTTGGGGCGACTCATGAGGGCACGGCCCATGGCCAACATTTGTTGCTCGCCGCCCGACATGGTGCCGGCCAATTGGTCTTTGCGTTCACGCAACCTAGGAAAGGTGTGAAACACATTTTCCATATCATCTTGAATGGCGGCAGTGTCGTTGCGAATGTAGGCGCCCATGAGCAAGTTTTCGATGATGGTCATCCGCGTGAAAACGCCGCGTCCTTCGGGCACCATGGCCAAGCCCTGCTTGACCAAATCCCAGGGACCTTGGCCCACGATGCTTTTGCCCATGTACTCAATATCACCTGCATGGATGGGCAAGGTACCTGTGATGGCTTTCATGGTGCTTGTTTTGCCAGCGCCATTGGAGCCAATGAGTGACACCAATTCACCCTCATGAACTTCAAAATCGATGCCCTTGACAGCCTGAATGCCGCCGTAGGCCACTTGCAGGCCTTTGACTTTCAACAACGTGGTTGTCATTTCAATGCCCTCCGGTGCCCAAATAGGCTTCAATCACTTTTTCATTTTTTTGCACCTCTGCAGGTGTGCCCTCAGCAATTTTTTTGCCGTAGTCAAGTACCGTGACGCGGTCGCACAAACCCATGACCAACTTCACATCGTGTTCAATGAGCAAGATGGTTCTGTTGTCTTTCCGAATTTGATCGATCAGCTCACGCAATTGAACTTTTTCTGTGGCGTTCATACCCGCTGCGGGCTCGTCTAGCGCAATGAGCTGTGGGTCGGTGGCCAAAGCGCGTGCAATTTCTAGACGGCGTTGATCGCCATAGGACAAGGTGCGAGCGCGGTAGTCGGCATATTGGCCAATGCCCACATAGTCCAACAACTCTTGCGCACGCTGCGCTATTTCCGCTTCTTCTTGCTTGAATTTGGATGTTCTAAAAATAGCGCCCAACAAACCCGATGAAGTTCGCACGTGACGGCCAACCATGACATTTTCTAGCGCTGTCATTTCTGCAAACAATCGAATGTTTTGAAAAGTTCGCGCAATGCCAGCCTTGGCCACTTCGTGAACTGCTGTAGGTTGATAAGCTTTTCCAGCCAATTCAAAGCTACCACTGTCTGGCGTGTAAAGGCCAGTGATCACATTGAAGAAGGTGGTTTTGCCGGCACCATTGGGGCCAATGAGTCCGTAGACTTGGCCGCGTTCAATGGTCATACCCACATCGGACAAGGCTTGCAAGCCGCCAAAGCGCTTGGAAATGCCTGCTACTTTTAAAACTGTTTCAGTCATGTGAGGGGTCGTGCTCATGTCAAGCGCCCTTTTTCACTTGCAAGGCTTTGCCATGCTCACTCGATGGCCACAAACCGCGGGGGCGCATCAACATGATGACAATCATGGCCAAGGCAATAAGCAATTGACGCAGAATGGCGGCGTCAATGCGGCCATCGGTCATGGACTGCAAAGGGCCCGCCACATAACGCAAGATTTCTGGCAATGCAGACAAGAGAACCGCCCCCAATATCACGCCAGGTAAATGCCCCAAACCGCCCAGTACCACCATGGCCACAATCATGACTGACTCCATGAGGCTGAATGATTCTGGTGAAATAAAGCCTTGAAAGCCTGCAAACATGGCACCCGAAATACCGCCAAAGGTAGCGCCCATGCCAAAGGCCATGAGTTTGAGATTGCGCGTGTTCAAGCCCATGGCTTTGGCTGCTATTTCATCTTCTCGAATGGCCATCCATGCTCGGCCAATGCGAGAAACCTCTAAGCGATATGAAATGAGAATAGTGACCAGAACCAAAGACAAAAACAGGTAGTAGTAAAGGCTGACAGATGCAATTTCAAGACCGAAAACATCAAGTTTTTTGCCTAGGTTGATGCCGAAAAAATGAATGGCATCAATTTGGTTCAAACCTTTGGGTCCGTTGGTGATGTTGACGGGTTGGTCCAAGTTGTTCAAAAACACACGAATGATTTCACCAAAACCCAGAGTGACAATGGCCAGATAATCGCCGCGCATCTTCAGAGTGGGTGCACCTAGCAACATGCCAAACAACCCCGCCAAGGCCGCGGCCAAGGGCAC
>CAJCDH010000134.1 GCA_903961095.1 uncultured Burkholderiales bacterium
AGTGAATGCGAACCCATGGCCAGGGACTTACACATGAACTTTGCCAAAGACAATAATATGCAAGTCACTGAGGCTTGTCGTATGCCAGTTCCTCCAACATAGAGGCTGTCTTACAACATGCGCCCACAAAAAAGCCGTCCTAAGACGGCTTTTTGCTTTTTCTTTGCTGACAGCGCACCCGTTTCAATCGGCGGCAACCCTGATGGGTGCCGGGCTGATGATCACTTGATCAGGCGAGGGCCAAGGCTTTCACCTTGGTTGACAAGCGGCTCTTATCGCGAGCTGCTTTGTTTTTGTGGAAGATGCCTTTGTCGGCAACGGTGTCCACAACGGCTTGCATTTTGGCAAACAGTTCTGTTGCTTTGGTTTTGTCACCAGCCAGAACAGCTTTTTCAACGTTCTTCACAGCGGTGCGGTATTTGGAGCGCAGTGAAGTGTTCGCTGCGTTCAGTTTCACGTCTTGACGTGCGCGTTTCCTGCCTGATGCCAGGCGGGGGTTCTTTTTCTTGGGTTTTCCAGAAGCCATTTAATTTATCCTAGTTGTCTGAGGATGTTGTCAGCAAAGCCGGCTATTGTATCAGTCAAACTGGTACTTGGTCGAGGGGTATGACAAGCAGGCACTTCAGTCGCTACACTCTCTTTGTGAGCCTTCTTAAATCTGCCTCTACCGTCTCCCTTTGGACTCTGGCTTCCCGCATCACGGGATTGGTCAGAGAGTTGCTCATTGCTGCTGCGTTTGGCGCAAGTGCACTCACAGATGCCTTTAATGTGGCCTTTCGTATTCCAAACTTGTTTCGAAGGCTCTTTGCGGAGGGTGCTTTCAGTCAAGCCTTTGTTCCGGTTCTGGCGGCAAGCAAAGCCCAACATGGCGAGGAGGCCACGCGACAGGCGGTTAACCATGTGGCCACTCTCTTGGCCTGGTCACTTTTGGTTTTGAGCCTCTTGGGTGTTTTGGCCGCGCCGTTTTTGGTATGGGCAATGGCCAGTGGCTTGCAACAGCAACCTGAATCCTATCAAGCGGCCATTCAAATGACGCGCTTCATGTTCCCCTATATCGGATTTATGTCGATGGTGGCTTTGTCTGCCGGCATCTTGAACACATGGAAAAAATTTGCAGTTCCAGCCGCAACCCCAGTGTTGTTGAATTTAGCCATGATTGGCGCTGCATGGTTCTTAGCGCCCTGGCTGAAGTCGCAGGGTATACAGCCCATCTATGCCTTGCCCGTTGGCGTGATGCTGGGGGGGGTCCTGCAATTGGCCATTCAAATCCCAGCGCTTTCAAAAATTGGATTGCTGCCGCGCATCGGCCTGGGCATCTCAGCCATACGTCATGCCGCATCAGATCCAGCCTCTCGCCAAATTGCAAGCCTGATGCTGCCCGCATTGCTCGGTGTGGGCGTTGCTCAAATTTCTTTGTTAATCAACACACAAATTGCTTCGCACTTAGCGCCGGGCAGCGTCAGTTGGTTAACGTATGCTGATAGATTGATGGAGTTTCCAACTGCTATTTTGGGCGTCGCGCTGGGCGCTGTATTGATGCCGCAATTGGCGGCTGCCAAGGCAAATGGGGATCAACTCGAATACTCAGCCATGCTCGATTGGGGTTTGCGTTTGGTTGTCCTGCTGGCTCTGCCTTGCGCTGTGGCTTTGCTGGTTTTTTCGCAGCCCTTGGTGTCGGTGCTTTATCACTATGGGGCATTTACCGATCGAGATGTTCAGCAGACAACCCTTGCTCTGAGTGGCTATGGCGTTGGCTTATTAGGTCTTGTGGCCATCAAAGTGTTGGCGCCTGGCTACTATGCCAGTCAAGATATCAAAACGCCTGTGAAAATTGCAGTGATTGTGTTGTGTTTTACGCAAGTGATGAACGTGGTCTTGGTGCCTCAATTGGCGCATGCTGGACTTGCATTGTCGATTGGCCTTGGCGCTTTGCTGAATGCGCTATGGTTGTTGCTGGGCTTAATTCGCAAAGGAAGTTACAAGCCCTTGCCTGGTTGGCCCATGTTTGGTGCGCGCGTGCTTCTGGCAACTTTGTTGTTGGCGCTGTTTCTTTGGTGGGTGGCTTCATCCTTTGATTGGTTGGCAATGCGGCAACAAGTTGGAACAAGACTGGGTACCATGGCCTTGGTGTTGTTGTGTTCTGCTTTGTTGTATTTTGCTTGTTTGCGCTTGAGTGGTTTGCACTTGAAATCTTTTGTACGCCGCTAGTTGGAGAGCCTGATGAACCTGCAGACCATGTCAGTGACACCTCTGAGTTATTTTCAAAGCCTCGTCAAAACGGATGCAGATTTTCCTTTGCTTGAAGCGGCTGCTTCTATTGCACAAGACGAAGAGCCAGCACTGGACATTCAAGATGTTTTGGCAAGCTGTGATGCGTTGTTGGTTCGATTGAGGCGTCGGCTGAAGTTGGATGCGGACCCCTTGAAGACACTTTCTGTGTTGAATCAATTTTTCTACACAGAACTGGGATTCATGGGCAATGCCAACAATTTTTATGCGCCTGAAAACAGCTACTTGAACGAAGTTTTGAGATCACGAAGAGGGATTCCAATCTCCATTGCCATCATTTGGTTGGAACTGGCTCAATCGCTGGGTTTGCAGGCGCAGGGCGTTTCCTTTCCAGGACATTTCTTGGTCAAGGTGACACTGCCAGAAGGCTTGGTTGTGCTCGACCCGCTCACCGGTGATTCTTTGGGTTTGGACAATTTGGCAGAGCGCTTGGCACCATTTCGTTCCCACATGGGTGACACTGCAGACATGGACACGCCATTGGGACTTTTTTTACAGCCCGCCATGCCGCGCGACATATTGACCAGAATGCTGAGAAACCTCAAAGAGATTTTTAGCAGCCAAGCCGATTGGACTCGACTTGTTTTGGTCTTGGATCGCTTGATAGTCCTCAACCCGGATGCACTTTTTGAAATTCGCGATCGCGGCTTGGCCTACATTGAATTAGGCCAAAAAGAGCGGGCCCTCCAAGATTTAATGCGCTATGTCGATGAAGTGCCCAATGCAGCCGACACACTGGAGGTCAAGCACCGCGTGGCTTCACTTCAAACAGAATGAGACTGTCAAGGGCACTGCCCTAAGCACCTTCAGAGCTTGAAGGTGAATGGCTGATGAATTGACTTACCTCACCACAACTTGTTGGCCATTGCTCTGTTCTGCAATGACGCCAATTTGGTAAACCTTTTCGCCTGATTGGCTGAGGGTTTGTGCACACGCTTGTGCATGGGCTTGATCAATGACGACCACCATGCCAATGCCATTGTTGAAGGTGCGGTTCATTTCAATGTCATCAATATGGGCTGTTTTCTGCAGCCATGCAAACAATTCTGATTGGGGCCAACTGCCCTTTTCAAGGTGAGCTGCCATGCCCTCAGGTAAGACACGAGGAATGTTCTCGAGCAAACCTCCGCCCGTGATGTGAGCCAAGGCTTTGATGGGGTGAATAGCCAATGCCTGTAGCACTGGCTTGACATAAAGCCTGGTAGGTGCCATGACGGCCTCTTTGAATGGCATGCCATCTAAAGTGGCGGGCAACTCATGCGCTGCACGTTCAATGCATTTGCGTACCAAGCTAAAACCATTGGAATGCACGCCATGGGAACCAAGCCCCAAAACAACATCGCCTGGTTTAACGTCCTTGCCCGAGAGAATCTTGGATTTTTCAACTGCGCCGACAGCAAAACCAGCCAAGTCATATTCGCCAGCAGGGTACATACCTGGCATTTCTGCAGTTTCGCCGCCGATCAGTGCGCAGCCTGACATTTCACAGCCATTGGCAATACCGCCTATGACGGCTGCAGCCGTGTCAACATCCAGTTTGCCGCAGGCAAAATAATCCAAGAAGAACAAAGGCTCGGCACCTTGAACCAGCACGTCATTGACACTCATCGCAACCAAGTCGATGCCAACGGTGGTGTGCATATCCCATTCAAACGCCAACTTGAGTTTGGTGCCCACGCCATCTGTGCCAGACACAAGGACCGGCTCCTTGTAGCGCTTGGGGACTTCAAATAAAGCACCAAAACCACCAATCCCGGCTAAAACACCTTCCCGCATGGTCTTTTTAGCCAAAGGCTTGATGAGTTCTACCAAAGCATCGCCAGCGACGATGTCGACGCCAGCGTCTTTGTACGAGAGGGGGGTTGAGCTCATGTGAAAAATGGATAAATGGTGGCAAAGAGGGCGGGGGGGACTAAAATCAAGCCTTATTTTAAGGTCTGCACGTGAGATGCAGATTAAAGCTTGAACCTTCTTTCAATTTACTTTGATACCCACCCAACCCTATGCCCATCAATTTAAGCTCCAAACGACCAACTTTGTGGCTGGGTGCCGCAGTTGTGTTGCTCATGGTTTTGTGGGCATTAGGGCCTGTTTTAGTGCCCTTCGCGGTGGCGGCTGTTTTAGCCTATGCCCTGCATCCTCTGGTGTTAAGTTTGCAAAGGCTCAATCCTGCCTTGCTGCCCCGATTGGTCTGCGTGCTTTTGGTTGAGGTGATTGCGTTGCTTGCTGTGTTGGGCATTATCTTGCTGTTGGTACCCATTTTGACCCGAGAGGTTCCGCTGCTTCAACAGCAGTTGCCTGCCTTGCTTGATCGATTGGCTGTCAATGTCAACCCGTGGTTGGCAAAGTTTGGCATTGAGTTAACCCTCGATGTGGCAAGTCTCAAGGCGCAATTGATCAATTATTTGAGTGCCAACCGTGAAGATTGGCTCGACCCTCTTTTGGCGTCACTGAAATTGGGTGGCAACTTTGCGCTGACGGCAATTGGCAACATGATACTGATACCTGTGGTGCTCTTTTACTTGCTCAGTGAATGGGATCGTTGGGTCTTTCAGATCGTCCAATGGGTGCCTCCAAAGTGGCGCACCAACTACGACAGTTTCATGAGCGAGTGCGATGCTGTTTTGGGGCAGTACTTGCGTGGTCAACTTTTGGTGATGTTGGCCTTGTCGTGCTTTTACGCGGCGGGATTGATGGCCTTTGGGCTTGATTTGGCAATTCCGATTGGTGTTTTCACAGGGCTGGCAGTATTTGTGCCTTATTTGGGGTTTGGTTTGGGTTTGATGCTGGCGTTGTTGGCGGGCATTTTGCAATTCGCATCACTCAAGGCCTTGTTGATGGTGGCCGTTGTGTTCGGTCTGGGGCAATTGCTTGAAAGTTTTTGGCTGACGCCCAAGTGGGTGGGAGAGCGCATTGGCTTGCACCCCTTGGCGGTTATCTTTGCTTTGCTGGCATTCGGACATTTTTTTGGGTTTGTGGGTGTGCTGGTTGCATTGCCAGCTAGCGCAGTCATTTTGGTAGCCCTGAGAAGAGCCAGAGCACAATATTTTGAAAGCGATATGTACCGAGGCCCAAGTCCATGAAGCAAATGGCACTGGACATAGGTTTGCACACCGCCCCCACTTTGGAAAGTTTCTTTGCTGGACCTAACTCTGCTGCGCTTGAACACCTGAGGCTGTGGACTTCCAGTCAAATGCCAAGCCCTGTCCCTTCTTATCTTTGGGGTGAGAGTGGCTCTGGTAAGTCGCATTTGCTCAGAGCGGTTCAATCCGAATTGACCGACTCTGGCATGAGGGTGGGGTGGCTCGATGCGAATCAGAACGATCGATTGAGTTTTGATGAATCCTGGACGGCTGTTTTGATGGACGATGTTCATTTGTACAACTTGGAGCAACAACAACTTGCATTCAATTGGTTTGTCAATGCCCTAGCGCCCAAAACTGGTTTGCCCAGATGGGTGCTTGCGGCGGGCATGTTGCCCCCTGCTGATTTGAAATTGCGCGATGACTTGCGTTCGAGACTGGGTTGGGGCCATGTCTATGCGCTGCAGGTTCTGAGTGATACGGAGCGAGCTGCCGTGTTGAGACTAGAAGCAGATGCCAGAGGCCTCTTTTTAAGTGACGATGTCATGAGTTACATGCTCAGTCGGTTTTCTCGAGACCTCAGCAGTTTGATGACATTGCTAGATCACCTTGATCAATATGCATTGCAAACACAAAGAGCAATCACCATTCCTTTAATCAAGTCGATGCTGGAGAGCACATGAACTTGGTACTCTTTGATCTAGACAACACCCTGTTACCCATCGACTCAGACTACTCTTGGGGTGAATTTACAAATCGCTTGGGTTGGAATGACCCCGTTGCATTCAAAGCCCAAAATGATCGTTTTTATGCGGATTACCAAGCGGGTGTTTTGAACATTCACGACTATGTGCGTTTTGCCACTGAAGCTGTGAAGTTAAAGGGTGCAGATGCTGCTGCCAAAGCGCATGATCAGTTTATGCAAGAGGTTATTTTGCCGCAGCTTAAAACGCAGGCGCTTGATTTGGTAAAACACCATCAAGCCGCGGGTGATCACGTCATGATTGTGACGGCCACCAACGAGTTTGTAACGCGCCCAATTGCACATGCATTTGGTGTTCAAGAGCTCATTGCAGTTGAGTTGGCACGAGACTCGCAAGGCTGGATCACAGGTGAAATTTCAGGCACGCCTTCTTTCAAAGAGGGCAAGGTCATCAGAGTTTCAGAGTGGTTAAGCGCAAACCAAAAAACTTGGCAGGATGTACAGATTACTTTTTATTCGGATTCAATCAATGATTTGCCTTTGCTCGAGCGAGCACAAATTCCTGTGGCGGTGAATCCAGATGCGCGTTTGCGTCAACTTGCGACCGATCGGGGCTGGCGCATACTTCAACTTTTCTCATGATCAAAAAATTCATTCAAAAAATACTCGGTAAGCCGAGCGCCAGTCACTCAGCCACTGACTTTGGAAAACGCGTTGAAATTCCTGCTTCCGTCCATGGCATCGA
This sequence comes from uncultured Burkholderiales bacterium, assembly GCA_903961095.1. Classification (GTDB taxonomy): domain Bacteria; phylum Pseudomonadota; class Gammaproteobacteria; order Burkholderiales; family Burkholderiaceae_C; genus Limnohabitans_A. The sequence goes on from CAJCDH010000134.1 coordinate 6,821, forward strand.
CCCCAGCTTGGTGGACGATCGCGCATTGAATGTTGTTCGAACATTGCAAGACGCCGGTTATGAAGCTTATGTCGTGGGCGGTGCTGTGCGCGATTTGCTCTTAGGTTTGCGGCCCAAAGATTTTGATGTTGCAACGGATGCAACGCCAGAGGAAGTTAAAGCTTTGTTCAGGCGAGCTTTCATCATTGGTCGCCGTTTTCGAATTGTTCATGTGGTTTACGGCAGAGGCCGCGAGCATGAGGTGATTGAAGTCTCTACCTTCCGAGCACATTTAGACAATCGCGCCGCTGAGCAAGTCAAGGGCAATGAGCGCACCAGCAAGTCAGAGTTGGCAGGCATGAAGCATGCGGTTGATTCAAGCGGCAGAGTGTTGCGCGACAATGTTTGGGGCCCCCAAGATGAGGATGCAACCCGCCGTGACTTCACAGTCAACGCCATGTACTACGATCCAGAGTCGCAATACCTCGTGGACTACCACGGTGGTATGAAAGACTCAAATCAAAAAATCTTGCGCATGATTGGCGATCCTGTGGCGCGATATCGCGAAGATCCCGTTCGCATTATTCGAGCTGTTCGCTTTGCTGCCAAATTAAGCCCCTTAGGTTTCAAGCTTGAAAATAAAACTGCCAAGCCCCTGGCCACGATGTTGGGCTTGTTGGCAGATGTGCCACAAAGTCGCTTGTTTGACGAAATGCTCAAATTGCTTCAGACGGGCCATGCTTTGGCGTCTATTGAGCAACTCCAAAAACTAGGCCTGCAAAAAGGAATATATCCCTTGCTCGACGTGGTTGTCGAACGATCTGACACAGCTTTTGTCAAGGCTGCTCTGATGGACACGGATAGGCGAGTGGGTGAGGGCAAGCCAGTAGCACCTAGCTTCTTATTGGCTTGCGTGTTGTGGGCGGATGTGAAGTTGGGTTGGGATCAACGCATGGCCAATCGAACACCGCCATTCCCAGCGTTGCAAGAAGCCATCGATGAAGTTTTTGATGCGCGTATCGGTGATGTCTCTGGTCGGGGTAAGTTGGCGGCTGACATGCGTGAAATTTGGATGATGCAACCGCGCTTTGATAAACGCATCGGCAGTACGCCCTTTAGCTTGGTAGAGCAAGCGCGCTTTAGAGCTGGCTTTGATTTCTTAAGGTTGCGTGCAGAAGTCTCTGAGGTTGAAGTGACATTGGCAGACTGGTGGCAAGAATTCAGCACAGCCGATGACGCGGCAAGAGAAGACCTCATGCAACTGGTCAAATCTGAAAAATCTCCTGCTGCATCAGGCAGTGCAGCAAAAAGTCGCCGAGCACCCAGAAGACGAAAGCCATCTAGCCAATCCAATGTGACCGGCGAATCTGGTACGCCATCATCTGACAATTGATTCAACAAGGACGTGGGTTGTGCAATTCAATTTAGGGCAGGTCCATTGATGTGCAAGCGTGAGTGGGTCAATGCCTATGCTGGCTTAGGCGCCAATTTGGGCGAATCGCGTCTCCAGCTTGAGTCGGCCATTTTGTCCTTGGCGCGCTTGCCTGAGACCGTGTTGATAAAACAATCCTCGTTCTATCGATCGGCACCCTTTCAAGCAGAAGGACCAGACTATTTGAATGCTGTTGTGCACCTCCAAACACGTTTGAACGCCTGTGAGTTGTTGCATGCTTTTCAAAACATTGAAAACTTGTCGGGGCGTGTTCGCCCTTACCTCAATGCACCGCGCACTCTTGACATTGACTTGTTGTTGTATGGCGATGGCTCAGTTCAAAGCACTGTGCTTCAGGTGCCGCACCCCAGGATGCGAGAAAGAGCATTTGTGTTAATGCCTCTGAGTGAAATTGCGCCGCACTTGGTCAGCACCTTTGAAATTCTCAAAGTGGCAGATCAAGCCATTTGTAAGCTATAAAATTTTTCAATCTATTTTTGAACCCAAGCAAAACCATCTTTCGAACATAAAGCGACTATTTAGGGCTTTGCTTTTTCTGTTCCTTGGCTGATGGCTCTGGCTTGCTCAATCTGGTTTTCAAAATACCGTTGAAAACTGAACACAATGCTCGACATCAGCACGGTAGTGCCAAGTAACAAGGCGCTGGCAACACCAAAAATGGTGAACCAATTGCTTTGGCCAGATGGGTTGGTGTTGTCGCTTTGTGGATTAAATTTGGCATTCCATTTTTCAGTAGACAGCAGTCCATAAATGATGGCGTTTAGCGCGCAGCCGGCAATGGTGAAGCCAAGCATTGGAATGAGCAACCAGCTCAATACATCGTCTTGACCTAATTCGAAAGCACGTTGGATACCATGCCAACCTAACAGTGTCGGTATTGGCAGTAACCATCCCAAGACGTCAGTGAATCCCTTGAGATAAAACCTGTGAAGACCCAATGGGCCGCCAAAGAAAGTGAGCCAAACAGCAAATGTTTTGTTTTTCATATTGGCGATTATTCAGGAGAACGGCTTTGCCCGTGCCCCAAAGCCTTTTCCATCATCACAATGTCTAGCCATCGATTGAATTTCCAACCGCAGCCTTTAACAATGCCCACATGTTGAAAGCCCACCGACTTGTGAACACCTATTGAGCCCGCGTTCCCTGAGTCACCAATCACGGCGATCAGTTTTCGGATGCCTGCTTTTTCTGCGGCTTGGCACAATTCAGCCAGTAACATCCGGCCTAAGCCTTTGCCAGCAGTTTGCGATGCCAAATAAACAGAGTTTTCCGCGGAAAACCGGTAGGCTGGGCGCGGCTTAAACCAGTTGCAGTAGGCAAATCCCACCACTTCACCGTTCTCTTCCAAACTGAGGTAGGGGAGGCCTTTTTTTAAAACATCCTCTCGCCGGGCGGTCATTTCCTCCAGACTGGGGGGCTCAATCTCAAATGTGCCTGTCCCATGCAGCACATGATGCTGATAAATAGCCGTGATCATGGGCATGTCTGAGGCTTGGCTAGGTCGAATGATTGGCATTCTTAAACTCCGGGTTATAATCAGCGGCTTTTCAGTGTGTCACTGGCCGGGTGGCCAGTTGCGTGTCTCAAACGCTGGAAGAATTTGTGGGTTGGCAGTTTTTGCTTTCCCGACACCACCCTAGGATAAATCATGGTTGTCATTCGTCTTTCTCGTGGCGGTTCTAAAGCCCGTCCATTTTTTAACATTGTTGTGGCCGACAAGCGCGTCCGCCGCGATGGCCGCTTCATTGAGCGCATTGGTTTTTACAATCCAATTGCCAAGGATACAGAAGAAGGCCTGCGCGTTGTACAAGATCGTTTGACTTACTGGACTGGCGTTGGCGCACAAGTGTCACCTACCGTCCAGCGTTTGGTCAAACAAGCTGCCGCTAAAGCCGCCTAATCGGTTTTTGGCCAAGCCAAAGGCTTCGCAGTGCTACCCCATCTAGAGTTTGCCGAGATGCCGGCAGACGCCATCGAAGTGGGGCGCATTGCAGATGCATGGGGCATCAAAGGCTGGTTCAAAGTCTTGCCCCACAGCGCCTCGCCCGAGGCGCTTTTTTCTTCTAAGCGTTGGTATTTGTTGCCCTCTGACCGAAAGATGGGCGGCGGTCAATCACCCAGTCAAAAGTCTGCTGCGGCCATCACTGCTGCCGCTGCCAAGCCCGTGCTCTTGAAAATCAAAGAAGCCAAGGATCACGCCGACACTGTGGTGGCTTGCTCATTGGATGTGGCCGACAGAAATCAGGCTGAAGCTCTTAAAGGTGCGCGTATTTTTGTGCCGCGTTCCAGTTTCCCAACAGCTGGCACCGATGAGTACTATTGGGTTGACCTGCTCGGTCTCAATGTCTTCAACAGAGAAGGTGTAGCTTTGGGTCAGGTTAAAGACCTGATGTCTACCGGCCCTCAAACAGTGCTGGTTTTGGCTCAAAACGCAGAAGAGGAGGGCAAGCCTCACGTTGAGCGCATGATCCCTTTCGTTGCAGCCTTTGTCGACACCGTGGACCTGCCTGGACGCAAGATCACAGTTGATTGGCAACTGGATTATTGAACCGGAAAGGGCGAGTCATGCGCTTTGACGTCATTACTCTGTTTCCCGAACTCTTTGCGCCTTTTGTCACATCAGGCATCAATCGGCGTGCCTTTGAAACAGGTGCCATTGAATTGAAGCTCTGGCAACTTCGTGATTTCGCCGATGGTACTTACCGAAGAGTAGACGACCGCCCATTTGGCGGTGGCCCAGGCATGGTCATGCTGGCCGAGCCACTTGAAAAATGTCTGCAGGCAATTCGCCAAGACAGATTGAATCTGGAGGCTTCTAAAAATGCCGTACCGGTGGTGTTGTTTTCGCCCATTGGCCAAGCACTGAACCATGCAGGCGTCGAAGCCTGGTCGCAAAGTGCAGGGGCCATTTTGATTTGCGGGCGCTATGAAGGATTGGATCAGCGCTTCATTGATGCGCATGTGACTGCTCAAATTAGCCTTGGTGATTTTGTGTTGTCAGGTGGAGAAATTGCCGCCTTAGCGCTCTTGGATGCAGTAGCGCGTTTGCAGCCAGGCGTGTTGAACGACCAAGGCAGTCATCAAATGGACAGTTTCAACCCGGCTCTTGATGGCTTATTGGATTGTGGTCATTACACTCGCCCAGAAGTTTGGGATGGGCAGACTGTGCCGCCAGTTTTGATGTCTGGGCATCATGCTGAAATTGCAAGTTGGCGCCGTCAACAAAGCTTGTTGTTAACCCAATTGCACAGGCCAGATTTGATTGTTACAGCCAGGTTTCAAGGCAAACTGAGTGCCAAAGATGAAAACTTTTTATCTCATTTAAATGCCCCCAAACAGGCAAACATACAAACAGACTAACTTGCTTGTACTCGCTTGAGCAGCCCTTCAAAGAGCTACAAAACAGGGATATAATCAAAGGCTTTTCGATCCTCTGCCCGCCGCGGCTGTTGCGTTTGAACTTGGCTTTTATGGTCAGGCAAAATCAGCATAGAAGCTGCCTTTAGCGTAGCGTTGCGCATGATCGATAGATGAAAGAGCTCAAAATGAATTTGATTCAAACACTCGAGCAGGAAGAAATGACCCGTTTGGGTAAAACCATTCCTGACTTCATGCCTGGCGACACCGTGATCGTTAGCGTTAACGTGGTTGAAGGTACAAGAAAGCGTGTGCAGGCGTATGAAGGAGTTGTGATTGCCAAGCGCAATCGCGGCTTGAACAGTGGCTTCACCGTTCGCAAAATTTCAAGTGGTGAAGGCGTGGAGCGTACGTTCCAAACATACAGCCCTTTGATTGCCAGCATTGAAGTTAAGCGCCGTGGTGATGTTCGCCGCGCCAAGTTGTACTATTTGCGTGATCGCAGCGGCAAGTCTGCACGTATCAAAGAAAAGCTGCCTCAACGCGCTGTCAAAACAACTGCTGCTGCAGCTGCTTAATTTAGACATTGAGCAAGCTCTGAAGTCCTTTTGGACTGACATGAAAAAACCGCCAAGGCTTTCGCCAAGGCGGTTTTTTTACGCCCCTGTTTGGCAGGGGCGTTGGATAGGGAAATTTAACCGCGTGTGACTTTCAACACTTTAGCGCCGGCACGCTTAGGGGCTGCGTGACCACCCGCATTGTGTGGCTTGAAGTTGCCAGCACCGATGACTTTAGGACCGCGCGCAGGACGATCACTGGGACCGCCGCGCGTTTGCTCACGACTTGGTGCGCGAGGCGCGCGGGTGTCGCGAGAGTCAAAGCGGTTTTCACCGCGAGCATCTTGGCGCTGATCGCCACGGGGTTCAAATCGAGCTTCGCTGCGAGGAGCGAAGCTGCGTTGTTCGCCGCGGAAGTCGCCGCGAGGCTCGAAGCGAGCCTCGGGGCGTGTATCGCCACGACCTTCAAAACGGGGAGCTGGTGCACGATTTTCAAACCGATCACCACGGCCTTCGAAGCGATCACCACCGCGGTTGCCTTCAAAGCGAGTTGCGCCACGTGATTCAAAACGATCGCCACCACGGTTTCCACCAAAGCCGCCGCCGCCGCCAAATGAACGGCCACGGCCTCCGCGATCACCACGGTCATTGCCACCTCGGCCGCCAGGACGGCTTTCTGGGAAGTTTTGTTTTGGTTCCATGCCAGGAATCACTTCGGCTTTGAAGGGTTGACGGCTGTAGGCCTCAATGTCCAAAATTTTGCGACGATCGCGAATCTCAGCAAATGTGATGGCCAAGCCGTCACGGCCGGCACGACCAGTTCGGCCGATGCGGTGTGTGTAATCTTCCGCCTTCATGGGCAAGCCAAAGTTAAACACGTGTGTGATGGTAGGCACGTCAATGCCGCGCGCTGCCACATCAGTGGCTACCAAGATTTGAACTTGGCCATTGCGCAAAGCCATCAAACGGCGATTGCGCAAACCTTGGCTCAAGGCGCCATGCAAAGCAACGGCATCAAAGCCATCTTGCTGCAGGTCGGCGGCCAAACCGTCGCACTCAATTTGGGTGCTGGCAAACACAATGGCTTGGTTGATGGAGGCATCACGCAGCCAGTGGTCGAGCAACTTGCGTTTGTGTTGAGCGTTGTCAGCCCAGAACAAAACTTGCTTGATGTTGCTGTGCTTTTCTTGAGGCGAATCGATTTGGATTTTTTGAACCGATGAACCACCATCGTGCATCACGCGCATGGCCAGTTGCTGAATGCGCGGCGCAAAGGTGGCGCTGAACATCATGGTTTGCTGACGCTGGCTTGTGAGTTGGTTGATATCTGCCAAGTCATCAGAAAAGCCCAGGTCCAACATGCGGTCGGCCTCGTCAACGACCAAGAATTTAACTTTGTCGAGCTTGATTTGCATGGAGCGCTGCAAGTCGAGCAAGCGGCCAGGTGTGGCCACCACCAAGTTGGCATTTTGCAACTTGGCAATTTGCAACTGGTATGGCATACCGCCCACAATGTTGGCCACGCGCAAGCCGCGGCAATGTTTTACCAAATCGATGGCGTCGTGGGCAACTTGCTGGGCCAACTCGCGAGTAGGACAAACAATCAATGCACCTGGGGTAGGCGCTTTGAAATTGCGTGCGTTGGTAGGATCTTTGCGTTTTGGACGCTTGGGTGCTGGCTCACCTTTGGCGCTTGCGTCTGCACATGCTTGTGCAAAAGCTGCGCGCTCAGCTTCTTCTTCGGCAGCCAATTCTTGCAATAAGGTGTGCAATACAGGCAACAAGAAGGCCGCTGTTTTGCCGCTACCTGTTTGGCTTGAAACCATCAGGTCGATGTAGCTGTTGGCTTGGCCCAATGTTTCTTTGGGCAATGCCAAAGGAATGGCTTTAAGCTGTACTGCAGTGGGCTGTGTGTAGCCTAGGTCGGCCACTGCTTGAACCAGTTCAGGGGCTAGGCCTAACAGCACAAAGCCATTGGGTTGCTCGGGAACGATTTCAGTATCAGGTGCATCAGTGTCGTTCAAATTGGCCGCATCAAGTGCCAAAGTTTCTGTCACGAAAGTTTCGTTCGTAGTGGATTGCGCAGGCGACAAGTCGGCCTGCACTTCAAAAGCGTCAGTCATATATTTTTTCTCGCACGGACGTCCGCAAGATTTGCGGTGGCGCCGTTCATGGTTAAAAAACATCAACCATCAAACGGTGCTCGGTGCTGTTTGAAGAGTGGGAATCAGACGAAGTGTCTGATTTCAAAACTTCCAGTCGAGTGACTCTTATCAGTGAGTCAAAGGCGTGAAGGGTGATGCACAAGGGCTGCGGCGTGAAGCCTGTTTGCAGCTCAGCCAGCGATTATGGCACAGATTTTTGAGTTCGTGCGGGTTTTCCCTGAAAACGATTGAATCGTCTTAAAGCTTGATGAAATGCTCTCGGTAATGTGCCAACTCTTCAATGGATTCGTGAACATCGGCTAGCGCTGTGTGCTTTTGTTGCTTTTTAAAACTGTGAAAGACTTCGGGCTTCCAACGCTTAGAGAGTTCCTTGAGGGTGCTGACATCGAGGTTGCGGTAGTGCAAATAAGCCTCTAATTTAGGCATGAATTTGACCAAAAACCGACGGTCTTGGCTGATGGTGTTGCCGCAAAGAGGCGAGGCATTTTTAGAAACATACTTCTTAATGAAAACCAAGATGGCTTCCTCAGCGTCTTGCTCTGAAGTGGCGGAGGCTTTGACTTTGTCAATCAGGCCGCTTTTGCCGTGGGTGCCCTTGTTCCATGCATCCATCTTGTTAAGCAGATCGTCGCTTTGGTGAATGACACACACCGGACCTTCTATTCGGGGTGTCAGATTGGGGCCAGTCACAATGACGGCAATTTCCAGCAAGCGCTCCTTTTCTGGGTCGAGGCCGGTCATTTCGCAATCGATCCAGACCAAGTTGTCGTCTGACTTGGCCAATGGCATGTCGGCTTGGGGCTGATTGGCAGGGGGGTGGGCTGAATGGGCGGTCATTTCAAAAAGAGGCTTTTTCCAAAGCTTCAGATTGTCGCTGATGTTGGCTGATCTACACTTCGGGCTATGAATGCGACTTTGACTCTGACTTATTTTTTGGTGGGCGCCCTCCTCACCAACGTTTTATTGAAGCTTTGGCTCAACGCCAGACAAGTGCGACACGTGGCGCAGCACCGAGGTGGTGTACCTGCTGCCTTTGCCGCTCAAATTTCACTGGCCGATCATCAGAAGGCTGCCGATTACACCTTGGCGAAAGCCAAAGTTTCGCAAATTGACATCTTGGTTGATGCTGCCGTGCTGATTGCATGGACCTTGATGGGTGGCTTGAGTGCTTTGAATCAATTCATTTTGGAGTTGATGTCGCCAGGACTTGTGCAACAGGTGGTGCTGGTTTTGGCGTTCACCTTGGTGGGTGGGCTGATTGATTTGCCAATGTCGCTTTACCAAACTTTTGTCTTGGAGCAAAAATTTGGCTTTAACAAAATGACCTGGAAGTTGTGGCTAAGTGATTCCGCCAAAGGCTTGCTTTTGGGGCTGCTGTTGGGTGTTCCGCTCATTGCCTTGGTTTTGTGGCTCATGCAGGCTGGTGGTGCTTACTGGTGGTTCTGGACTTGGTGTACTTTGGTGTTTTGGCAATTGTTTTTGATGGCCATTGCACCCAATGTGATCATGCCTTTGTTCAACAAGTTCACTCCGCTTGAAGACGAGGCTTTGAAGGCGCGTGTCAATGCACTGATGCAGCGTGCAGGCTTTACAGCCAAAGGATTTTTTGTGATGGATGGCAGCAAGCGCTCTGCTCACTCTAATGCATTTTTCACAGGCTTTGGTGCCAGCAAACGCGTGGTGTTTTTTGACACCTTGCTCAAGCAACTTACCCCTTCAGAAATGGAAGCAGTGCTAGCGCATGAACTGGGTCACTTCAAGCATCGCCACATTTTTAAAATGATGCTCTCCAGTTTTGCAATGAGTTTGCTAGGCTTGGCGGTGCTGGGTTTTGCTTCGCAGCAAATTTGGTTTTATACAGGCTTGGGGGTGATGCCTAGTTTGACCAGCGGCAATGAGGCCGTCGCACTTTTGTTGTTCATGTTGGTGGTTCCGGTATTCACATTTATTTTGGCTCCCCTTTCATCTTGGCGCTCAAGGGTGCAGGAATTTGAGGCCGACGCTTATGCGGTGTCACAAACACCTGCGGCAGATCTCACTACAGCTTTGTTGAAGTTGTACCAAGACAATGCGTCAACTCTCACGCCAGATCCTTGGTATGTGACTTTTTATTATTCTCATCCCCCTGCCAGCTTGCGCTTAGCTCGCATGCAACATGCGCAAGCTTAATCAGCGAACCCACACCAAGACCAAGGCCGCTCAGGCTTTGGTGGCCTCAACACAAGAGGCGATGAACACCGGCTTGGTCGTAGCCACCCACGGCAGACATTGTGTGGTTGAGTTGGATGACGGCATGCGCATCATTTGTCATCCGCGGGGCAAGAAGAGTCAGTCCGTTGTGGGCGATCGCGTGAGGTGGCAAGCTGCAGCTGACGAAGGAACGATTGAAAGTGTGCTGGAGAGAAAGAATCTTTTTTACAGGCGTGATGAGGTCCGAACAAAATCTTTTGCGGCCAATCTTGATCAGGTCTTGATCTTGTTGGCTGCTGAACCAGAGTTTTCAGAAACGCAACTTTCGCGGGCCTTGATTGCTGCAGAAGCCGAGCACATCAAACCTTTGATCGTCATGAATAAAAGTGATTTGCCAGATAGCTTTGCACAAGCATGGCATCGCTTGGCTGCTTACCGAAACATGGGCTACACAGTACTGCCTCTTGAGCTTAAAAGCCCCAATGCTGAAAACACTTCCTTGCAACGACTGCAAGCAGACATGCTTGGCAAGACGACCCTAATTTTGGGGCCATCAGGGGCTGGTAAGAGCACCTTGGTCAACGCCTTGGTGCCCAATGCACGCGCATTGACTGGTGAAATTTCCCAAGCGCTTAATTCGGGCAAACACACCACAACCAGCACATCACTTTATTGGGTGGGACAGAAGACTTGGAATGCAACTGAAAATGGCAATAGCAATAGCAATAGCACTAGCAATAGCAACAGCAAAGGAACTGCCATCATTGATTCACCCGGGTTTCAAGAGTTTGGTTTGCAACACATTCCGCAAAATCAATTGGCATCTTGTATGCCAGATCTCAAGCAACATGTACCAAATTGCAAGTTTTACAACTGCACACACTTGCACGAGCCTGGTTGTGGTGTTTTGTCGGCCTTGCAAAAAGACGAATCTGCCGAATTGTTGGCCTCAGAGTTGAGCCAGAGAAGGCACAGAATCTACACCCAATTATTTGAAGAATTGGGACAGCAACGCTGGTAACATTGATTGAATGTGCACTGCAGCACAGAGGTTCATTGAGGTGCTCTAGCCCAAAAGATTGGCCAAAGACAGCAGCGCCACCAACACCAGCCACATCACCACAGTTCGCCAGACTAGCCCGACCACTTGGGCGAAGTGAGCTAACTCAGGAGTGCGCCCTGGCGTGCTGCTGCTGCCGGGCAATTCTGGTTGCAGTGCAGCGCCGCCCAACTGAACATTGATAGCGCCAGCCGTGGCTGCCAAAATGACGCCGTCGTTGTCATCAGGAAATTTTTCTGCATGATGCCGCCAACCATCCATGGCATCTTCAAAACTGCCCATGATGGCAAAGCCCATTGCCGTGGCTCTTGCTGGAACCCAATCGATGGCATGCCAAGATTCTTGCGCCACTTCTTGTAAAGATGCACTGGTCCAGTTGCCTGGGTCGGGTGTTGTATTGGCTTCAAGAGCAGGAACTTGTGACCAATATCTTTTTGCAAATTCTGCAATTCTGTAAACCACGGCACCTACAGGGCCAAGGCCCACGATAGAGAGCAAGGCGTAACTGAAAAAGACGCCAAAAACGTGTCGATGTGCAGACAAAACAGAATGTTCAATGACGTGTCGGACTATTTCGTTGCGTGGCAGTTCATTGACTTCAACCTGTTGCCAATCGGCCAGCAGTTGACGAGCCAAAGTCTCATCACCGTCATTGAGTGCATCACGGATGCCTGTGAAGTGGTGACTGAACTGCCTAAATCCAAGAGTGATGTAAAGCAACACCACGTTCCAGGCCACAGCAAAAACCCAGCCTAAAAAATAGGCCAAGCTCCAATGAATGAGAATAGCCAGGCAAGCAGGTGCCCCAATGAGGAGTGCCCACGCCAACCAGGCTTGTGATTTGGTGCCGCCATCGACATGCGATGCCACCCAGTCTGCCCACCGTCTTAACCACTGGTGCAGAAAATGAGACGACCCCATCGGTCTTGCTTGTTCTATGACCAAAGCCAAAAAAATTGAGAAAAAGCTCATGTCGACATCATAAAGAATTAGCAGCCAATAAAAAGCGATATAAGTTTCTAATCATGCCTGCAGTGGCACCCCAAATATAAAATTCTGTGTTCGGGTCTGATGCGGTCAAGATGGCAGGTCGGTAAGGCATCGAGTACCACTGTCTTTGAATGCCATCTTTCTCCCATTGATGAAGTCGATGGTTCATGGGATTCATGAGGAAAGACAAAGGGACCTCAAAGGTAAATTCAACCTCATTGGGATTGGGTCGAATGGTGTGATCTGGGGATACCAAAGCAACCACAGGCGTGATGTGAAATGCAGTGCCGGTGACATAACTTGGTAGTTGACCCAGAACCTCCACAAATTCAGCGGTCAGGCCTACCTCTTCTTCAGCTTCGCGCAGTGCTGCATGTTCCAAAGAAACATCATCAGGATCTACCTTGCCGCCTGGAAAAGCAATTTGACCTGCATGAGACGACAGGTGTTGAGTTCGCTGAGTGAGTAAAAGATGAGGGTCTTGGCCCTTCTCGCCCCGCATCACAATCGGCACCAGCACTGCAGCAGCTTGCGGCGCTCGCTGCCCCACGGAAGGCTCACGCTTTAGTTCTGGCGTCCAATCTGGCGGATTTTTGAATACCCATTTGAGGCGTTCAGGACTTAGCGAAGCGGCAGACAAGGCTTGCCAATGCTGCTCCTGAGAAAACCACGGGATATCTCGTGGGTCAAATCCCAAGGCGTGTTTCATAGGGCAAAGCATTCATGTCGGGTGTTTGTATCTCAAAAAGGTGTTTGATAAGGTGGACATTTGATTTGAATTTTGCGCGGCAAATCTTCTGGCTTGTCTCGTTGGATGGCCGTGAGGCACCCTCCCCAAACACAGCCTGTGTCTAGCGCCCAGATATCATCTCGGTCGACTGCCCCCAATGTTGACCAATGACCAAATGCAATTTTGGTACCAATGGTTTTGCGGTTGGGAATTTCAAACCATGGCAAAAAACCTGCAGGTGCTTTGGCGCTATTTTCTTTGGTTTCAAATTCCATGAGTCCATTTGTGGCGCAAAAGCGCAGACGGGTCAACGCATTCAGGCTGCAGCGAAGTCGATCGAGCCCCCGGAGGTTGGGGCTCCATTGGGCCGGCTCGTTGCCATACATGTTCATGAAAAATTCAGTTGCATCTGGCCCACGAAGGACCGTCTCAATTTCATGCGCTAACTCCAAAACATGGCTCAAGGTCCACTGCGGCAGAACACCTGCATGGACCATCAATACTTGGTCTTTGTAAATGGCAAGAGGCTGGTGCCTTAGCCACTCGAGCAACTCGTGTTTGTTGGGGGCACTCAAGATGTCGTCAAGGGTGTCAGTCCGGCTCGGTTGGCGAGCACCTGCGGCAAGCGCCAGCAAATGTAAATCGTGGTTTCCCAAAACACATTCAACGCTTCCTCCCAACTGGATCAGCCGCTTTAGAACCAAAAGGGAGGAGGGGCCACGGTTAACCAAATCACCCAGCACATACAAATGATCACGGCTGGGTGAAAACCCCACTTGGTCCAACAATTGACCTAAAGGCGCATCGCATCCTTGCAGATCACCGACCCAATAAACAGACATTTGCTTCCAAATTCAATGACAAAGCGTCATTGTGGACGTTTTTTTGTCTTTTTTGAGCCGCTTGCGTCAAGGCTATTTCATTCGCATTCTGGCCTTGGCACAATGCAGGCATGGATATCTTACTGATTGTGCTTCTAACCTTGATCAATGGCGTGTTTGCCATGTCCGAACTGGCTTTGGCCTCAAGCCGCAAAGCGAGACTGGCCGCCATGGAGGAGGCGGGAGACAAAGGGGCAGCCAGTGCACTTCAATTGCTCGAAAACCCCACTCAGTTTTTGTCCACGGTTCAGGTGGGCATTACTTCTATTGGGGTCATGAATGGCATTTTTGGAGAGGCCGCATTCAGTGCCGGTGTCGCGACCTGGCTCATCAGTCAGGGTCTGCCTGAACCCTTTGCGGCCTCCACAGCCACTGGCCTTGTGGTCACAGCCATCACATTCACCACGATTATTTTTGGTGAGCTGGTGCCCAAAAGAATAGGCCAGTTGTATCCAGAACCGGTCGCCAGAATTGTGGCCAGGCCCATGGCTTTGATGGCCCGTGTGGCCAAGCCTTTTGTCAGCTTGCTGTCCCTCACCACACATGCTGTCTTGAAGTTGTTGCGTATCGATACACGCGGCAATCGTGCTGTGACTGAAGAGGAAATCACAGCCAGCTTAGAGGAGGGTGTAGATGCTGGGTTGATTGAAGCGCACGAGCATCAAATGGTGCGCAATGTTTTTCATTTAGACGATCGACCCCTCACTTCTTTGATGGTTCCAAGGCTGGATATTCAATGGTTTGAAGCTGACATGACCCGAACCGAATGCCTGGCACAGGTTGGCCTAGACGAGGGCGCGGCAGGGCACTCTTGGTACCCCGTATGTCGCGGCAATTTGGACGATGTCATTGGTGTGGTCAGTGTTGCACGTTTGGTATCTTTGCCAATGGGCGAAGATTCACCAGTTGAAAAATTTGCACTTCCAGCCACATTTGTCCCTGAAACCCTGAGTGGCATGACGCTCTTGGAGCAACTGCGAGATAAATCAGGTCGAATTGTGTTTGTCGTAGATGAATATGGTGTCGTTCAAGGCCTGCTCACGCCAAGAGATTTACTCGAGGCCATTACAGGAGAACTCAAACCATTCACGCTTGAAGACGCTTGGGCCTCCTCCCAAGCAGACGGTGCTTGGATACTGGATGGCTTGATGCCGGTCAATGAAGTTAAATCGAGATTGGATATCAAGCAATTGAATGGAGAAGAAAGAGGATTATTCAATACCCTGGGTGGATTTATTTTGGCAGAATTAGGTTATCTGCCTAAAGTGGGTGATATTGTTCAAAGTGAGGGGTGGTATTTTGAAGTTTTATCTCTTGAAGGTCGTCGGATAGACAAGATAAATGCCAAATTTGTTAAATAATTATTGTATTTATAAGTTTAATAATATTAATTCAATTGAATTTGATTAATATTCGGTTATTATTCGGTCTCTTGTTAATTAAACAAGCTTATTATCTTTATAGGGATCACGATGACTAACTCATACAAAGAATTATTGATACAACGCGAAGCCTTGGAGCAAGCAATTGCAAGCGCTCGTCAGCAAGAGCTGGCTGAAGCCATCCGTAAATCGCGTGAATTAGTGACAGAATTTGGATTAACTGTTCAAGATATATTTCCAGCTGGACGTGGCGCATCTAAAGCATCGGCTAAATCTGGTGGTGGCAAAGTGGCCCCTAAGTACCGAGATCCTGCAACGGGTCAATCTTGGACTGGCCGTGGCAAAGCCCCTAAATGGATTGACGGGCAAGACCGCGCTAAGTTTCTAATTGCCTGATATTTGTCGCATTAATCTGTAAAGGCCGCTGATTGCGGCCTTTTTCACATGGCAAGAGGTTGTAGAATCACTTTGTCTTTTTATAAGTGAATTTAATTGACTTCGAATACGCTGCCAAAGCACATCGGCATCATCATGGACGGCAATCGTCGATGGGCCAAAAAACGTCTTTTGCCAGCCGCCTTCGGACATGCCTCGGGTGCCAAGCGCGTGCGCTCAGTTGTCGAAACATGCCTAAGGTCCAACATTGAACACCTTAGCCTGTTTGCCTTCAGCACCGAGAATTGGCGTCGCCCGGCCGACGAAGTCTCCGTACTCATGAGTCTTTTTGCCAGTTATTTGCAAAAAGAAGTGGATGACATGGAAAAAAATGGTGTCTGCTTGAAAGTCGTTGGCGATAAATCTAAGTTCAGTGCCGAGTTGCAAGACTTAATTTTCCGAGCAGAGCAACAAACACAGCACAACACCAAAATTACTTTGAGAGTGGCTGCAAACTACGGGGGCAGATGGGATGTGGTGCAAGCGGCTCAATCTTGGCAGCGTGAAAATCCAAATGCCAGCCTTGAAAGTCTCACAGAAAACGCCCTTGCGCCTTTCTTAAGCACAGCAGGTGCACCTGAAATGGACCTCCTCATTCGAACTGGTGGTGAGTCTAGAGTCAGCAATTTCATGCTTTGGCAAGCGGCCTATGCTGAAATGTTTTTCATTGACACACTTTGGCCCGATTTCACGGTCAAGCAGTTCAATGAGGCGCTTGATTGGTTCTCAAAGCGCGATCGTCGCTTTGGATCGGCTGCGCCTTTTTAAGTGTTTGACTTTTGTCTGTCAAAGCGTTTTGCCAGCAGCCAATTGCCTTAATTTGTCTTTTTTGCTAGGGCGCTTGCCTTTGATACCACCGTTGCCTGGTCCTTGTGGCGCAACAGGCGCAGTGGCTTCGTAGCCCAGCAAAGTTTCTTTTTCTAGTTTCACGGCATGGCGTTTTTCGATCAATGCCCAGTGGGCCAAAGACTCTGGTGTGACAAAACTGATTGCCAAGCCTTCCTCGCCAGCCCGACCTGTTCGTCCAATTCGATGGGTGTAATCAACAGCAGATCTTGGTAAATCAAAATTAATGACAGCCGGTAATTTTTCAATGTCAAGTCCGCGCGCAGCCAAGTCGGTGGCCAACACCACCTTGACGCGATGCGCTTTGAAATCGGCTAAAACTTGTTGCCTTTTGCCTTGACTCAGTTGACCATGAAACGGCTCTGCGGCAATGCCAGCTACGCGCAGTTTGGCCGCCACAATTTCACTGCTGTGCTGGGTAGCCACGAAAACCAAAACTTGTTTCAGGTGAGACTCTTTGATCAAGTGTTTCAAGAGCTGAGCACGTTTTGCGACGTCTGTGTATACAACGCGTTGCAATATGACACCTGGTTCAGGTGTGTCGCCTTGAATGTGAATTTCAATAGGATTTCGAAGCAGGGTTTGAGCCCAAGGCAGCATGTGAGTGGGCCTGGTGGCAGACAAAAACAAGGTTTGCCTTTGCTTAGGAAGCAGGTCTAGTATTTGTTGAAGCTCTTCCTGAAATCCCAACTCCAACAATTTGTCCGCCTCATCTAAGACCAAGGTTTGAACTTGGGAGAGTTTCAAAGCGTTGTGCGCTAAAAGATCAATAAGACGTCCCGGTGTAGCGATCAATATGTCCGTACTGCCCCTGAGGCCCATCATTTGCGGGTTGATGGACACACCCCCAAAAACGACTGTGACCTTGCACGCTTGTCCCCACTGGGCGGTCAAACTGAGGAAGGTTTGGCTGACCTGAATGGCCAACTCGCGGGTGGGCACTAGCACCAAGGAGCGAATCAATTTGGTGTTCCTGACATAACCCAAGGACCTCGGCACAGGGGTCTCTCTGTTCGGCATGGAGCGCGCCAGTTGCTCAATCAAGGGCAATGTGTAGGCCAAGGTTTTTCCAGAGCCAGTGGGCGCAGTCACCCAAGCGTCTCGACCGCTTAACACTCCCGGTATCAATTCGAGTTGTACAGGTGTGGGCGCAGGGTATGTTTTAGGTTTGAGCGCTTTGAGCAACTCGGGCGAAAGGCCCAGATCTTTGAACGGCATAGTGTGCAAGCATAAGTGCATATGGCTTGATCTGAATGCCAGTCGTGACAAAGTTGCAAGATGAATACACGCTAAGGCATTATTTTGGCAGGTAGGTCTGGAACTCGCTTGTACCCCGTCACACAAGCTGTCTCTAAGCAACTGGTGCCTGTCTAAGACAAGCTGGGCATTGATTGATTACTTAAGCGCCGGCAGTGCGTAAGCTTTGATGGTGCTCAATTGGCCGAGGGTCAATCGGTTGCCATGCTGGCTGACGACGGCTGCGGCGGCATGGTTGCCCAAGTTGGCTGCCTGCTCGGGTGAATAACCGCGAGTGACAGCATACAAAAATGCGCCAGCGAACATGTCACCAGCACCATTGGTGTCAATGGCTTTGACCTTCTCTGCAGGGACGTGCCAAGAGTCTTGTGCCGTGATAATTTCTGAGCCATCTGGGCCGCGGGTTAGGCAAACCATTTTGGCCAATTTTTTCAAGCTATCTTTCACCACGCTCAGGTCTTGAGAGCCACACCACACTTGGGCTTCTTCTTGGTTGCAGAACAAATAATCGACACCATCACCCAGCATGGCATCTAAGCCAGCTTTGCAAAATTGGATCATGCTGACATCACTCAGGGTGAGTGCCAATGACACACCTGCTTCGCGTGCAATTTGTCGGCCTTTCAAAGCTGCTTGCAGGCCGGTAGGCGATGCCGCTAAATAGCCTTCCATGTAATAAATTTTAGATTTCACAATGTCGTGCGGATGAAGGGCTGCATCGTCTAGCTCGGCTGAGACCCCTAAAAAGGTGCACATGCTGCGCTCGGCATCGGGCGTGACCAACACCATGCAACTGCCTGTTTGACCTTCAGTTGCACGAGTGTGGTTGAGGTTGGTATCGACGCCACGAGCTTGCAAATCTTTCACGTAAAAATCGCCCAGTGAATCGTGCGCCACTTTGCAAGAGTAGAAGGCTTTGCCACCCAGTTGAGCCAAAGCGACGACAGTATTGCCTGCAGAGCCACCGCCAGTTTGACGAGGGGTCATGGCTTGAACATGGTGGAGCAGTTCGGCTCGGCGAGGTGTGTCTATCAGGGTCATGTGACGCTTATCGACCCCCATTGATTGGAGCAGGGCGTCGCTGACTTCGTATTCAGAATCGACCAAAGCGTTGCCAATGGCATAAAGATCGTAGTGAGACATGGTTGTCTTGTTGGTGGAGTTCAATAAGCCCCAAGTTTAAACCTGAGTGATGTCAGTTCACGGCTCAGGGTCGTTAAAATATCCTTGGGTTCGCAGACCCGCTACGAATCAGGGGGCAATTTAAAGCCGGCTGATTAAATTATCTTAAAACCTCAAAGGCTGCGATGAAACGCGATTATTTTTCTCATTCGTCCAAAGATGGACACCGTCAATCGATTGAGCAACAAGGCGGCTCTTGCATTGCCTTGATAGATGCCAGATTTCTGGTCTGGCTTGCTCAACATACCCACTCTGGCCCAAAGCAAGAGGCTTTGAATCGGTATGGCATAGCTCAATTTTTGACGGGTGCTTTGGGCCATGCCGGTTTGGATGTGAGCATCAAGCGCATTTACTGGTATGCAGAAGAACATGAAAGTTTGGATGTTGATGGACAAATTGTTCGCAAAGTCTTGTCTCACGATACAGACGGTGGCATCTCTTTGCTAAAGTCTCTGGGTCAAGACTTGCGACGCTTGGCGGAAAGCAAAGCATGTGAACATGTTCTTTTGGCCACAGACGATGAGCGGTTTCTAACTGCAATTGATGATGCGCAACTTGCTGGTTTGCAGGTTCATATCATGGCTGATGACGCAGCAAGCAATATGCAGCAATTGCACCAAACTGACCCGGGCTGGGGTCGATTGTTGTCGCAGGCTGACCGACGCGTTGTGGTGCAGTCCAAATCGCTGGCTGAAATGTTGCAGGGCGCGACCAGCAAAGAGGCGTCTCAGGTGCAAGAAGATCCGCAAGTGGTCAAAGACGCCATCACCGATGTGATTGTGTCTTGGTGGGATGATGAGCCTGAAGACCGAAGAGAGGAGCTCCGCGATGCTTTGCACATCAGTCGCGGAATTCCGCAAGACGTTGACCGTCAACTTTTGCTGCGCATGCGCCATCGCCTCACCCGAGCTCTCACACTCCCAGAAAAGAAAATGTTGCGAGAAATTTTCAGGGCTGTGGCGCTGGGTACGCATTCACAAGAAGCCCCTTCGCACAACGATCCTGCGTCGTCGTCGCCTTTGATCGAAGAGTCTGTTTAATTTGACCTGCACTGCAAGCACCTTAGGACGCGCATCGGATGACTGAAGCAAGCACTGATTTCAAAGTTTCAATGGGCGCTTTGACAGGCCTTAAAGTAGTGGAACTGGGACAGCTCATTGCCGGTCCATTTGCTGCCAAAACTTTGGCAGACTTTGGCGCCGATGTTGTCAAAATTGAACCGCCAGGGGCTGGCGATCCATTGCGGCAGTGGCGCTTGATCAAAGATGGAACCTCGGTTTGGTGGCAGGTTCAATCTCGCAACAAACGTTCTTTGGCACTCGACCTGCGCCAGGCTGAAGCGCAAGGCATTGTGCGCAAACTGGTTGCTGAAGCCGATGTCTTGATTGAAAACTTTAGACCGGGTGCCATGGAAGCTTGGGGATTGGGGCCTGAAGTCTTGCTTGCACTCAACCCAGGTTTGATCATGCTGCGCATCAGTGGTTATGGTCAAACGGGTCCTTACAAAGACAAGCCGGGCTTTGGCGTTGTCGCTGAAGCGATGGGAGGCCTGCGCCACCTCAGTGCCGAACCAGGACGTTTGCCTGTTCGAGTTGGGGTGAGTATTGGCGACACCTTGGCCTCTCTTCATGGCGTGATTGGCATTTTGATGGCGCTTCACGAAAAGCAAAAAAGTGGTCTAGGGCAAGTCATTGATGTTGCGCTTTATGAAGCCGTATTCAACTGTATGGAAAGTTTGCTTCCAGAATACAGCGCTTTTGGTGCAGTACGTGGGCCCGCTGGCAGCGCTCTGCCTGGCATTGCACCTAGTAATGCTTATCTCTGCAAAGATGGTAAATGCGCACTGATCGCAGGCAATGGCGACAGTATTTTCAAGCGTTTGATGCATGCCATTGGCCGCGATGATTTAGGCGCCGACCCGGCATTAGCGGACAACGCAGGCCGAGTTAGAAGGGTAGAGGAAATAGATGCGGCCATTGGTGCTTGGACTTCTCAACTTGAAGTGACAGAGGTCCTTTGGGTGCTTGACCAAGCTGCTGTTCCTGCTGGCAGAATTTATACTGTAGAAGATATAGCGGCCGATCCTCATTATTTGGCCCGCGGTATGTTGGCAGAAGTCGGCCTAAGTGATGGTAGCCAATTAAGGGTACCTGGAATGGTGCCCAAGCTTTCCAGAACACCTGGTGAGCATCGACGCAATGCACCTAGCTTGGGCCAAGACACAGATGCCGTCTTGAAAGAATTGGGCATCTCAGACCAGCAGATCAGTGAAATGCGCAATCGCGGCATTGTTGCTTGATGTGCATCAAGCATTGAGCGCATGCGCCTTGCCACTGCCCCTGCCCTTGTTTAGCATGGCTGCATGAATTGGAATTTTTTACACAAACGGCTGCTCATTTGCATATGCAGCCTATTGCTTTTGCCCCTTCCAGCTTTTTCGGTTGAAGCGAACAGGTACATTGCGCCTGAACTGTTGCCCATGTCATTGCAACTCAGTTGGCAGGCCAATAAGCCAAATTTAGGCCAGTTCGGACAGTGTGCAGCAGCCTTTGACAGCAGAACCGAAGATATCAAAATGGCTTTTGCATGTTCAATTTATGTCAAGTTAACGGCCGTTGCAGAGCGCAAGGCCTTGGCGCATTGTGAACAGCAACGCCAGGCAAGGCACATCAAGGCCCCTTGCCAATTGGTTCGGTGAAAACACCCACAGTTGCCCCTGATTCATAGAATGAAGGGCAGAAGCTTTACTTCTTGGTGAGCGTGTCACCGCTGATGGTAGATGCTTGCACATTGGCAATAGCTTCCAACTTCTCTATGGCTGCATCGCTAGAGTTTGTTTTGGCGAGTTTTTTCTAATTTTGTGATGTCAAAACCCATCAATTTCAAACGATGTAACAAGCCGTCATATTGAGTGGCATTCACCACAGGCGTTCGAGACAAAATCCAAAGGTAAGACCTTGTGGGGTCACCAACAGCCGCGAGTTGGTATTCGGCATCCAAATCTAGTACCCAATAGGCGCCCCAAACCAATGGCAGCCAAGCGGTCCAATCTGGTGCAAATCGGACTTCCAATTGTGCTGCTTGACCACTTCCGTTGGGTCTGGCAACGCCTATCGCTTTAATTTCTTCGCCAGATTCAGTCACGCATTTGTTTGTGACTTCAATTTGCTTGGGGCCTAGAATTTTGTATTGGGCCTGAGTGCCTTGAACGCAGCGACGTTGAAACCAATTGGGCAACTTGGCAATTTCGTACCAGGAGCCCATGTACCTTGAAATATCAAGCTCCGAAATGGACTTGACGGGTTGATCTGCAAGGGCCGACACTGGCAGCAATGCTGCCCAAATGGCAAAGACGAAAAATCGAAACGCTGCCATGGCGGCTGTGACGGTCATGTTTCGAGGTGGTAACGCGTGATGCGCTCAACCTCATTCTTGGACCCCAAAATAACACTCACACGTTCGTGCAGTTGTTGAGGTTGAATGTTCAAAATCCTTTCTCGTCCGTTGGTAGATGCGCCGCCTGCTTGCTCTATCAGCCAGCTCATGGGGTTGGCTTCATACATCAATCGTAACTTGCCAGCCTTGTGCGGTTCGCGCTTGTCCCAGGGGTACATGAAAATACCGCCGCGGGTCAGAATGCGGTGCACATCAGCCACCATGCTAGCAATCCAACGCATATTGAAATCTTTACCGCGCACGCCATCTTTGCCCTGCAAGCATTCATCGACATAGCGCTTAACAGGGGCATCCCAATGGCGCATGTTGCTCATGTTGATGGCAAATTCTTTGGTGTCTTGTGGCACCGTGACATTCTCTTGTGTGAGAACGAATGAGCCCTGTTCGCGGTCTAGTGTAAACATGACCACGCCATCTCCTACAGTCAGTACCAAGGTGGTTTGAGGGCCATAAACACAATACCCTGCTGCAACTTGTTGGCTACCAGCTTGGAGAAATTCTTTTTCGCTGATGGCATCGTTGTCTTCAGGTTTTTTGAGTACGCTGAAGATGGTGCCAATGCTGACATTGACGTCAATGTTGCTGGAGCCATCAAGGGGGTCGAACAGCAAAAGGTATTCACCTTGGGGATAACGGTTGGGTACCAAGTGGATGGTTTCCATTTCTTCTGAAGCCATGGCTGCCAAGTGGCCACCCCATTCGTTGGCTTCGATCAAGACCTCATTGGCAATGATGTCCAATTTCTTTTGAATCTCGCCTTGCACATTTTCGACATCGGCGCTGCCTAGAACACCCCCCAAAGCACCTTTGTTGACGGCATGGCTGATGCTCTTACAGGCCCGTGCCACGACTTCCAGTAAAAGACGAAGCTGTGAAGGAATATTGCCCTTGCTGCGTTGCTGCTCAACCAAATAGCGGGAGAGTGAAATTTTTTGTGACATTCTTTTCTCCGAATTTAGTCGGCCAAAGCGCGCGTGACGACTTCACGGACATCATTGCTGAGGTCAGATTTGGCGGCGACACGTTCGATGGCGGCCTTGGCTGCTTGGCGATAGGGCTCAGCCAATTTTTTCCAGCGATCCAAAGCTCGGGCTAGTCTTGCAGCAACTTGAGGGTTGATGGCGTCGAGCTCTATCACGCGCTCGCTCCAGAAGACATAACCTGCGGCATCTATTCTGTGAAATCCACCTGGGTTGGCGCTGCAATAACTGAAAATCAAACTGCGTGCGCGATTTGGGTTGCGCAAGTTGAAGTCGGGGTGCTGCATGAGCTGGCGCACAATTGGCAAAACATTGCCGTTGCGATCAGGCGCACCGGCTTGCAAACCAAACCACTTGTCAATCACCAGAGCTTCATTTTTGAACAAGGTGTGAAATTGCGACAAAGCTTGCGCAGCCAATGCATGACCACTGCCGACCAGTGCAATGAGTGCATTGATTCGATCTGTCATGTTGTGGGCATCCTTGAATGCTTGAAGGGCTTTACCTGGCCAAATGACTGTACCTTCCTGTGTGGCGGCTAAGCAAAGCATGCTCAAAGCCATACCTGACAAGGCCCTCTTGCCGCTTGAGTTGGCGTCTGGCGAGTAAGCGCCAGTCACTTTGTTTTGCTCGTAGCAGGTTTGCCAATCTGTTTGCAATGCCTGAGCCAGTTGCAGCTTCATCGCTTCGCGAACAGCATGTACTTGTTGTGGATCGACGGATTCAAGTTGCTCGGAAATGTAGGTTTCTGAGGGCAAGGTAAGCACCAGCTCTTTGAAGGCAGAATCTAAATCTGGATTTGCTAAAACGACTTGCATCGCGTGCAAGTAGTCATTGCCTAAAACCGCTTCTGTTTGAGGGTTGTGATTGCCACGAATGAAACGCAGCGCAGCTTGAACGGCCAACCTTTGGCCCGCCTCCCAACGGTTGAATGCATCAGTGTCGTGAGCCAATAGCGTGAGCCACTGTTCTTCAGTGAGCATGCAGTCAAGATTGACAGGTGCGCTGAAGTTTCGCAGCAGCGAAGGGGTTGGCGTAGAAGCAATATTTTCAAACACAAAGGATTGAGTTTGCTCACTTAAGACCAAGGTCTTGCTAAATTGTTGATGGTCTTGCGACTCAACATCGCCCTGCAAGTGAACGCCAATGGGTTGGCCTTGTGCATCTAGCAGGCCCACTGTGAAGGGTATGACAAACGCCTCTTTTTGCTTTTGATCGGGTGTTGCAGCACAAGACTGCGAAAGAGTGAGAGTGAAGGTTTGTTGCTCGCTGTTGAAAGCACCCTCTGCCAGCACCCTAGGCGTACCGGCTTGGCTGTACCAGCGTTTGAATTGGGGAAGGCGCAGGGCCAAAGGTGAGCCTGGGTTGGCGTCAGCAATAGCCTGGGCAAAAGCGTCACATGTGA
Organism: uncultured Burkholderiales bacterium; assembly: GCA_903961095.1. Taxonomy (GTDB): domain Bacteria; phylum Pseudomonadota; class Gammaproteobacteria; order Burkholderiales; family Burkholderiaceae_C; genus Limnohabitans_A. The sequence continues at coordinate 31,126 of CAJCDH010000134.1, forward strand.
CGGCTTGCCCATCATGTCGCTCGAAATAAAGCTTCATGCCTTTTGCAAAACCTTGCTTACCTTCTTCGTCACCCAGCGAACTCACCAAGGTTTGCATCATGCGCACGACTTCTGCGCCTTTTTCGTAAATGGTAACGGTGTAGAAGTTGTTAATTTCAACATAGCTGTCAGGCCTGACGGGATGCGCCATGGGTCCGGCATCTTCAGGAAACTGAACAGTGCGTAGCACACGAACATCTTCAATGCGTTTGACTGCACGGGCACTTTGAATGCCAGCCATATCTTGGCTGAACTCTTGATCGCGAAAAACGGTCAAGCCCTCTTTCAGAGAAAGTTGAAACCAGTCTTGGCAAGTAATTCGATTGCCGGTCCAGTTGTGAAAATACTCATGTCCGACCACGCTTTCAATGTTGGCAAAGTCGGTGTCTGTGGCGGTTGCTGGGTTGGCCAGAACAAACTTCGTGTTGAAAATATTCAAGCCCTTGTTTTCCATGGCGCCCATGTTGAAGTCACTGGTCGCCACGATCATGAAACGCTCAAGGTCAAGGGGCAGACCAAAGCGAGCTTCGTCCCAAGCCACACTGGCCATGAGAGAGTTCATGGCGTGCTCTGTTTTGTCCAAGTCACCGGGGCGAACAAACACTTGCAATAAATGTTCTTTGCCAGAGCGCGACACAATGCGCTGCTCTCGTGCTACCAACTGGCCTGCTACCAAAGCGAACAAATAGCATGGTTTTTTATGCGGATCGAGCCACTTTGCAAAATGACGCCCATCTTCGAGTTTGCCTTGCTCTAACAAATTGCCGTTGGACAACAGAACCGGGTACTTTTGCTCATCGGCGCGCAATGTCACGGTGTAACTGGCCATCACATCGGGACGGTCTAAAAAGTAGGTGATGCGTCGAAAGCCCTCAGCTTCACATTGCGTGAAGAAAGATTCGTTGCTGACGTAAAGACCAGACAGTTGGGTATTTTTGGAGGGGTTACAGGTTGTGAAAATTTCCAAATCAAAGGCTTCGTTGCCTTCTGGTAAATTTTCAAGAACCAACTGGTTGCCGTCCATCTTGAATGAGGTGCCGCCGCCATTGACCATGACGCGTGCCAAATTCAAGTCTTCACCATCTAGTCGCAAAGCTTGTGCTTCGACATCAGGGTTGCGGCGCACCCGCATTTTGTTGAGGACGCGCGTTTTGCTGGGGTCTAAGTCGAATGTTAAGTCGACGGTCTCGATCCAATAAGCCGGCGCTGTGTAATCAACGCGGCGGATGGCCTTGGTTTGTCCTTCAAGCATCACAAAAAATCTCCTTGGGTTGGGGTCACACGCAGGCTTGGCCTGCTTTGTCACACACCTTGTTTGAGCGAAGCTTCAATGAATGCATCCAAGTCACCGTCCAACACTTTTTGAGTGTTGGACATTTCAACGTTGGTGCGTAAATCTTTGATGCGACTTTGGTCGAGCACATAGCTGCGTATTTGATGACCCCAACCGACATCGGTTTTGGTGTCTTCTAATTTTTGTTGCGCTTCCATGCGCTTGCGCATTTCAAAGTCGTATAGGCGCGAGCGCAGGCGTTTCCAAGCCACATCGCGGTTGCTGTGTTGGCTGCGGCCGTCTTGGCATTGCACCACGATGCCCGTAGGGATGTGGGTTAAGCGCACCGCAGAATCAGTTTTGTTAATGTGCTGACCGCCCGCACCACTGGCACGGAAGGTGTCGGTGCGAACGTCGGCTGGATTGATGTCAATTTCGATAGAGTCGTCAACTTCGGGGTAGACAAAAATACTGGCGAAACTGGTATGGCGGCCACCGGATGAGTCGAAAGGAGACTTGCGCACCAATCGGTGCACTCCGGTTTCAGTGCGCAGCAAGCCAAAAGCGTATTCGCCCTCAAATTTAAGCGTGGCCCCTTTGATGCCTGCCACGTCACCTGCTGATTCGTCTTCAACAGTTGCTTTGAAACCTTTGCGCTCTGCGTATTTCAAATACTGGCGCATGAGCATGCTGGCCCAGTCGCATGCCTCTGTCCCACCTGCACCGGCTTGAATGTCTACAAAGGCATTGCACGAATCGGCTTCGTTGTTGAACATGCGCCTGAATTCGAGTTGCTCCACAATGGCGGACAGCTTGTTGGCTTCGACTTCGATCATGAGCAAGCCAGCTTCATCGCCATCCTGTTTGCTCATGTCAAACAGCTCGCTGTTGTCTGAAAGCTCAGACGTGAGCGTGTTGAGTGTGACCACCACACCGTCGAGTGCTTTTTTCTCTTTGCCCAGTTCTTGGGCTTTTTTGGGCTCGTTCCAGACTGTTGGATCTTCGAGTGATGCGTTAACGGTTCTTAGGCGTTCAGATTTGGCATCGTAGTCAAAGATACCTCCGTAAATCTTCGGTGCGGGTGGCCAAGTCGGCCAATTTCGCGCCAATTTGATTGATGTGTTCTGCTTCCATGAGGGGGTATGTCCGAATCTAATAAAGATAGGATTTTCTCATGCTTAGAGGCAAGTTGCGAAGCAATTCAGACCAAAAAGTCTTCAAGCAGTTTGGCAAGTGCCTCAGCTTGGTCATGATGCAGCATGTGGCCGGCATCTTGAAGGGTGGCAATTTTCAAATTCTCGACCGATTTCAGCCTTTCGTGAAACTCATCCGATGTGAATTTACCTTTCCACCATTGCGACAAAGAGTCATCGGAGGCTTCAACGACCAAGCATGGCGCCTTGATTCTTTTGTAAATTTCTAGCACCTCATCGACCCGATACAGGTAGGGATTGACGACCTTGTGGGCCGCATCCCCCAAAATTCGCCATTGGCCTTTTGCGTCAGGTTTGGCCCAGTGCTGAGCCAACCAGTCGGCCTTGTCCTGCGAAAGGCGCTGGTTGGTTTTCATCAGCCTTTGGGCGACAGCTGCTGCGTCTGGGTAGGCTTTGAGATTCAATTCACCTTTTTCAAAGGCGTCAAGTTCGTCTAGCCATTGGCCCAAACGACCCGGCGCTTGGGCGGGGCGGGTGGCCGCCATGCCAAATCCTTCTAAATTGACCAAGCGGCGAATCCGATCTGGCCTTGCGCCGGCATACATCATGACCACATTGCCGCCCATGCTGTGACCCACCAAATCGATGCTTTGAGAGGGACAAAGTTGCTTGAGGAGGGCGTCTAAGTCGCCCAAGTAGTCGGGCAGCCAGTAACTGTCTGTGGCTGGGCCTTCCGTGAGACCGTAGCCACGCCAGTCGGCTGCCAAAATGCGTCGCTGCTGCAAAAATTCGGGTGTCAAGGCATCCACCATGAACTGCCAAGAAGCGGCTACATCCATCCAGCCATGCGCCAAGATCAAGGGCGGTAATTTGGATTGTGGGTTGCCCCATTCCCTGACGTGGTAGTGGTGTCGACGCAAAGCGACAAAATGGCTAGTAGAGTGACGTTGAACTTGGTACATACTTCGAGATCATAAGGAGACAGGGAATGCGTGTCAGTCACCCGAACGACGCCTACGAGACCGTGCACCGCCAATTTGGCTGGCATGTGCCTGAGCACTTCAACATTGCAGAAGTTTGCTGTACCCGGTGGGCGCGGTCTAAGGTGCATCAAAAATCTACTGCCATTGTGGCCCACCACCCTAGCCCTGGGGTTAGCGAGTCTTGGTCTTTTGGCGATCTTCAAAGCGCCGCCAATCGATTAAGCCATGAACTTCGCCAACTGGGTGTCCAAAAAGGCGACCGAGTGGCCATTGTCATGCCTCAGAGATTTGAAACGGCTGTGTCGTACATCGCAGTTTTACAAATGGGTGCTGTGGCAATGCCTTTGTCGATGTTGTTTGGACCAGATGCCTTGGCATTCAGGGTCAGCGACAGTGGCGCCAGCATTGCACTTTGTGACGAGGCCTCTGCGCCTGTCCTGTCAGATTTGCGCAAAGACTGCGAGGGTTTAAAGAAGGTCTGCGAGGTGCCAAAATTGTTGTCGCAGGCTACGGCGCTGCACAAAGACGCTGTCAAATTCAAAGCCGAGAAAACACATGCCGATGACCCCGCTGTATTGATTTACACCAGTGGAACCACTGGCAATCCCAAGGGCGCATTGATTCCTCATCGCGCCATGATTGGCAATCTCACAGGGTTCTTGTGCAGTCAAAACTGGTTTGGCTTTGAAGCCTTGAAAACTGCTGAAAACGCCCTTTCACCAAGCCACCAATTGCCTTTAGGATCCGATGCTATTTTCTGGTCGCCAGCCGATTGGGCTTGGACGGGAGGCTTGATGGATGCTCTGTTGCCTGCGCTGTATTTTGGTCGACCTATTGTCGCTTTCAAGGGGCGATTTAGCCCTGAGACAGCTTTTGAAATATTGGATCATCACGCCATTTCGCACAGCTTTTTATTTCCAACCGCCTTAAAAGCCATGATGAAGGCGCAGGCCCAACCGCGCGAGCGATACAAGCTTGTCTTAAAAGGTTTGATGAGTGCGGGTGAGGCCGTTGGGGATGCTGTTTTCGCTTATTGCCGAGACGAACTGGGTGTTGTGGTGAACGAAATGTTTGGGCAAACGGAAATCAATTATGTGGTCGGTAATTGCCATATTTTTTGGCCACCAAAACCTGGCAGCATGGGCAAGGGCTATCCTGGGCACCAAGTGGCTGTGATTGACGAATTGGGCGAGCTTTGTAAAGCGGGTGAGCCAGGTGAGGTGGCTGTCAACCGTTATGACCGTCACGGTCATCTCGACCCAGTTTTCTTCTTGGGTTATTGGAAAAATCCAAAGGCAAGCCAAGAAAAATTCACGGGGAATTGGTGTCGCACGGGTGATGTCGCCATTCAAGATCAGGACGGCTATCTTTGGTATCAAGGTCGAACAGACGATATGTTCAAAGCCGCTGGTTATCGGATTGGCCCAGGCGAAATTGAAAACTGCCTCATCAAGCACCCTGCAGTGGTCAACGCTGCAGTCGTGCCAAAGCCAGACCCTGATCGTGGCGCCTTGGTCAAGGCTTATGTGGTGATGTCGCCCGAGTATTTATCGCAGCGTGTTCTGGCAAAAAACGCAAAAATTTTTGATCAGAAAGTGATCCAAGATCTACAACTGCACGTGCGTGGTTTATTGGCACCTTACGAATACCCCAAGGAGATTGAATTTATTGATCAATTGCCCATGACCACTACTGGTAAAGTACAGCGAAGATTTTTGCGGCTAGAAGAAGAGCGACGTGCAACCCTGCGACGTCAACTGTGAGTTTGAACAATCAATTTTAATGATGAATAAATTAAAATTAGGTCAGTCTGATCTGCAAGTAACGCCCATTTGCTTAGGCACAATGACCTTTGGTGAACAAGTAGCAGAAAAAGAAGCGCATCAAATTTTGGATCGTTCACTTGTCTTGGGCGTCAATTTTTTGGATACCGCTGAAATGTATTCAGTGCCGGCCAAGGCCGAAACATTTGGTTCCACCGAAACTATTTTGGGCAATTGGTTCGCCAGCCACCCAGGCGCTAGACAGCAAGTGGTGTTGGCCACCAAAGTGGCAGGCCCTTCACGCGGCATGCCTTGGGTGCGAGAGGGCACGGGTTTGACAGCACAAGATATTTTAAATTCTTGTCATGCCAGCCTAAATCGTCTTCAAACAGACGTGATAGACCTTTATCAAATTCATTGGCCAGAGCGACATGTGCCAGCTTTCGGCACGATGTATTTCGATCCCAGCAAAGACAAGACCGAGACCAGCATTCACGAGCAGTTGGAGGCCATGGCCCAGTTGGTCAAGGCTGGCAAAGTGAGGTACATCGGCTTATCCAATGAAACGCCTTATGGCATCCACGAATTCATGAGGTTGTCTGAGCAGCATGGTTTACCACGAGTCATGACGGTTCAAAATCCATACTGTTTGACCAACCGAACTTTTGACAATGCCATGGATGAAACCTGTCACCGCCTGAATGTGTCATTGCTGGCCTATTCGCCCTTGGCGTTTGGCGCCTTGACGGGTAAGTACGATCAGACAGGATTTGAAGGTGAGGGTGCGCCTGCCAACGCCCGCATTGGCAAATACGAGTCTGTTCGCAAGCAGCGTTGGGGTCGTGATAGTTCTTTAATTGCTGCCAAGCTCTACAACCAACTTGCGCGGGACAATGGTCTGACGCCCACCCAAATGGCGCTGGCTTTTTGCTACAAACGCTGGACGGTGGCCAGCACCATCATGGGCGTCACCTCGGTTGCGCAATTGGAAGAAAATGTCCAAGCTTGGGATACAACTTTGTCTACCGACGTTTTGGCTGCCATTGATGCCATTCGTTTGGTACATCGCGATCCAGCAACCTGATTTGATGCTTCTTTGGTTCGTACTTGAATGAGTTGTCCATGCCTGAAAACTTCTTGAATCTTTTGCTGCACCCCTTGTCCGTGGTGGTGATGTCTTATTTGCTGGGCTCTTTGAGTTTTGCAGTCATTGTGAGCAAGTTCATGGGGCTGTCTGACCCTCGCTCTTACGGCAGCAAGAACCCGGGCGCAACCAATGTTTTGCGATCGGGCAATAAAAAAGCTGCTGTGTTGACTTTGCTTTTCGACGCCCTGAAGGGCTGGGCTCCGGTGTTCTGCGTGCTTCAATATGGTGGGGCTTATGGTCTAACCGAAGCCGCCGCCGCAGGTGCTGGCTTGGCCGCTTTTTTGGGTCACCTTTACCCCATCTTTTTTAAATTTGAAGGTGGCAAAGGTGTTGCAACCGCCTTGGGTGTCTTGATGGGCGTTTCTCCCATTTTGGGGTTGGCGATTGCGCTGACCTGGGTTGGCGTGGCTTGGTTCTTCAAATACTCATCCCTGGCAGCTTTGCTGGCAGCTTTGTTGGCGCCAGTTTATTACGCCATGGCGGCCGATCTGTTTTGGTGGAATTTCAATGGCGCCATCTTTGGCATGCTCTGCGTGATGGGTGTCTTGTTGGTTTGGCGGCATCAAGAAAATGTGAACCGTTTGCTCGCAGGCACTGAATCTAAATTGGGCGCCAAAAAAACGAATTGATTTTTAAATCACGTGTGATGAATTTCCATCAAAGCGCTTTAGGGCGCTTCGATGTCAGTCGCGGAAGTTGTTGAAGCTAATTGGAATTTCTGTAATGTCCTTGCGCAGCAAGGCCATGGCCGCCTGCAAGTCATCGCGCTTGGCTCCCGTAACGCGCACGGCATCACCTTGAATGGAGGCTTGCACTTTGAGCTTGCTTTCTTTCAATGCTTTTTGAATTTTTTTGCTGTCCTCGGTGGCAATGCCATTGCGAACTTTAAAAACTTGCTTCACTTTGTCGCCGCCGATTTTTTGGACGTCACCCTTGTCTAAGAATCGAACATCGACGCTTCGCTTGGCCAATTTATTCAGCAAAACTTCGTCAATTTGGGTGAGTTGAAAGTCGGCGTCACCAAACAAAGTGATTTCTTTGTCCTTCAATTCAATGGCCGCAGACGTGCCCTTGAAATCAAATCGGGTGGCAATTTCTTTGGCGGTGGTGTCAACTGCATTTTTTACTTCAACCAGGTTAGGTTCGCAAACGGTGTCAAAAGATGGCATGGGGTTCAATAATCAAGTAAGGGATGCGACAATTCTCCCATGAACGTGACCCAAAACGTACCCCTTCAGTCCTGCAACAGCTTTGGCATCGTGGCCAAGGCGCATTCTTTGGTGCACATACGCTCTGAGGAAGACGCTGTGGCGGCCCAGCAGAACTTGATCCATTGCCCTGAGGGGCATTGTGTTTTGGGTGGGGGGAGCAACATTGTTTTGACAGGCGATGTCAAACCCAGAGTGTTGAAAATGGAAATTCAAGGCAAGCGACTGGTTAGAGAAACCGACAAAGCCTGGATTTTGGAGGCCGGCGCTGGCGAAAATTGGCATGACTTGGTCACTTGGAGTTTGTCAAATGGCTGGCCAGGGCTAGAAAACCTGGCCTTGATTCCAGGTTCTGTGGGGGCTACGCCGGTTCAAAACATTGGTGCCTATGGCGTTGAATTACAAGACCGTTTTGAGGGCTTAGATGCGCTTGACCTGGTCACAGGCCGCTTGTTCAGCTTGGATGCAGCGCAATGTGCATTTGGCTATCGCGACTCTGTGTTCAAGCACACCAGCAGTGGCCCCAACGGCATTGGCTTGGCGGGTCGTGCTTTGATTTTGCGCGTCCGTTTTTACTTGCCAAAAGCGTGGAAGCCAGTGCTGGGCTATTTGGACTTGGAACGCAAAATGACCGAAACGGGAATCTCAAACCCGAGTGCGCAACAAATTTACGATTGGGTCTGCGAAATTCGCCGCCACAAATTGCCAGACCCCAAGGTCTTGGGAAATGCAGGTAGCTTCTTCAAAAACCCAACGGTCACGCCCGAGCAATGTGCCGACATCATTGCGCGTGATCCCAAGGTGGTTCACTATCCCATGCCCGATGGCACGATTAAATTGGCTGCGGGCTGGTTGATCGATGAATGTGGTTGGAAAGGCAAAAGCGTGGGCAATGCTGCTGTGTATGAAAAGCAGGCCTTGGTATTGGTGAACCGAGGTGGTGCCACAGGCGGTGAGGTGGTGACTCTTGCCAAAGCCATTCAAACCAGTGTCTACGAGCGATTCGGAATTCGCTTAGAACCCGAACCGGTCGTGATATAGGCTTATTTGCCGCCTTCAAGCTTGAGCATTTCGGCACCTTCGCCCAATGACAACAAACCAGTTTGGGCATAGATGCCCAACTTGGTGCGAGTGTCCACGATGTCCAAATTGCGCATGGTGAGTTGACCAATTCGGTCTAGTGGGGTGAACATGGATTCGCCCTTTTCCATGGTTAAGCGCTCTGGGTGATAGGTCAGGTTGGGCGATGTGGTGTTCAAGATGGCGTA
>CAJCDH010000135.1 GCA_903961095.1 uncultured Burkholderiales bacterium
CCAAAACAGGATCATCGCCTTCGTCAATGGCGTCGTCGGCCAAACGGCAAAACGCATAGAGCGCAATGGCGGGTGGCCGCAAACGGACCGGCAGCAAACGAGAGGCTGCAAAAAAAGATTTGGAGCCACCGCGCATGAGTTCGGTGCAAGCCTCTAAGTCATAAGGCAAAGACACCGGTGGAGAACTCAAGTTTGGGTCAGGCAAATGATTTGACATCGGGAACCACCGTTTCAAGCATTTTTGCAGACATTAAAACACTGGGTACACCAGCACCCGGCTGGCTACTGGCACCCACCATGAACAAGCCTTCCACATCTTGGCTTCTGTTGTGCGGCCTAAACCATGCACTTTGAATCAAGATGGGCTCGAGGCCAAAACCTGCGCCTTTGTAGGACCACAAGCGGTCTTGAAAATCTTGCGGCGTGGTAACTTTGGAAGACACCACATGCTGCTTCAAATCAGGCAACACACTTTCTTGCAGAACCGTGGCAATGGCATCGCGGTATTGCTCGGTGATGGCTGGCCAATCGGTTTCACTGCTGAGATTAGGCACCACAGAAAGTGCATAAAAACTATCGCAACCCTCAGGTGCCAGCGAGGGATCGGTGGCGGTTGGGCGGTACAAATACAAACTGAAATCTTTGGACAGTTTGTGATTTTTGAAAATATCTTGCAGCAAGCCTTTGTAGCGAGGCCCCAAGACCATCATGTGGTGCGGTACATCTTCGTACTTGCGATTGGTGCCAAAGTACCAAACAAACAAGCCCGATGAATACTTGCCCTTGGCAATGCGTTTGTCAGTCCAATGCTTGCGGTGTTGCGGCTCAATGAGGTTGCGGTATGTCCACGCGGCATCGCCATTGCTGACCACAATGTCAGCAGGCAAGTATTCGCCATTGGCCAACTCGACGCCTTGGGCTCGGCCGCCCTCCACACGAATGCGTGTGACGGGCGCGTTGTAACGGATGGGGACTTGACGCTCGTCGAGCAACTTCACCAGTTCACGCACAATGGCGCCGGTGCCGCCCATGGCCGAGTGCACGCCCCAACGACGCTCCAAGGAATGGATGAGGGAGTAAACGCAAGTGACTGAATAAGGATTGCCGCCAATGAGCAAGGGGTGAAAGCTCATGACAATGCGCAGCTTGGGGTGCTTGATGTGCTGGGCTACCAAACTGTAAATAGAGCGCCAAGCTTGCATGCGTGCCAAATTGGGCATGGCCTTGATCACATCGCCAATGGTTTCAAAGGGCACCATGCCCAGCTCGACAAAGCCCAGCTGGAAACACTTCTCAGAGGCCACCATCAGGTTCTTAAAACCTTGAACATCCTCAGGGCTGAATTTGGCAATTTGATCCAGCATTTGCTCATCGTTGTTGCTGTAATCAAAGTGCGTGCCATCGTCAAAGCGAATGCGGTAGAACGGCGACATCAACCGCAAGTCGACATGGTCTTTCATCTCGCGGCCACACAGCGTGAAAAGCTCGGCGATGAGGTGCGGCAAAGTAATGATGGTGGGGCCGGCGTCAAAGGTAAAACCATCTTGCTTGTGCACATAGGCGCGGCCGCCAGGAGCATCGAGCTTTTCCAGCATTTGAACGCGATAACCTTTAACGCTCAAACGAATGGCGGCTGCTAAGCCACCAAATCCTGTGCCGATCACAATGGCTGTGGGTGCACGATGGCCAACTTCAGAGGCTGTGCTCTTGGGGCGGTTGTGATCGCCACCGCCACCGCCCGGGCCGCCCTCGTTGCTAATTGACTTGAAGAGATTTGTCATGTGAATCCAAGTGAGCAGGCAAAACCGGAGGCACATGTCCCTCAAAGGCTGCAGGCGTTTCTGTGTTGTGATGTTTGCGAATAGCCCAGCGCCACAATGCCGTGGTGTCTAGCGGCAGGACCAGCATGAAATGTTCGACAATGGCCAAGGCCAACATGGTGCCCACCAAGACGGCGCCCACCACTTGGGCGGGTGAGGTCATGGGCTGGTTTGCGAAGTCAATTAAGAGCCACAAACAGACACTGGCTGAGACCACTGCAAACGGAAAGAATGCATTCATACGGCGGCGCTTGAAGAAGCTTTCCAAATACGACAAATGCGTAGGCAAGAATTCTTCACTCAAATTTCTAACGCCAAAAAACAAGTTTAATTTTGCGCTGGTGCGCATGACCCACAAGACCAAAAAGGTGCCCGTGCCCACTTGGTTGGGCGCATCCCAAGTGATGACCACAATGGCCAGACCCACCAGGAGAATGGCCAACTCATGCCATACCACCGCATTGAAGGACGCCGCAAAACGAGGCCACCCTGTTGTGCTTTTCAAGATGGCTGTTTTTTGCGGGCCGGTGATCCAGCCCGTGAGAAAACTCAACTCGTTCCAGCCCCACGCCAACAAGGCGCAAGTGAAAGCGCAGTAGGCGCCCATGACGCCTGTTTGTTGCGCTGTGTGAGACAAACCAGCCAAGGCACCTAAACCCAGTGCAGAGGAGATGACCAAGCTCATGGTCACCGCCGTGCGCGACATGCGATTTAAAAGAATCACGATACCGGTGCTGAACCACCAGATAAAAATCGCAAATCCTAACGCAACGAAGGTGTCGGTCATCCTTGGCTTTCAGTGTCTGTTGGCA
>CAJCDH010000136.1 GCA_903961095.1 uncultured Burkholderiales bacterium
CCTTCCCAAGCACCTGTTTCAGAGCGCTCAGTGGCAATTGATGAAAGCGGGGCAAAAATGCCCGTCTGCTGACCGTTGCGGGGGCAGCGCAGGTCAAGGTCACCCCGTAGGGGCTTCCTCTCCTGCTTCCCGTTGAACTGAAGTTTGTGAACCAAACCTCGAGCACCAACAGATGCCATTGTAAGATGCGAACCTGCACCACGTCTACAATGAGTAACATTACAATTCTTCTGACATGACGAATCCCACCACCGTCGACCAGATTGCAGACCGGGTTGAGCACCTTTTGCTCCGCCATGAAGAGCTGCAAAAGACCAATGCACTGCTGCAGCAGCAAGTGCTGGCCTTGTCTCACGAGCGCGATCTGCTCAAGTCCAAATTGGCGGCTGCGCGGTCTCGTGTAGATGCTCTTATTGAGCGATTACCCCAAAACTCCCCCTCTGACGCCGATTCATGAGCAACAAACAACTCGAAGTGCAAATCATGGGGCAAAGCTACCTTTTGGGGTGCCCTGAAGGTGGTGAAGCGCGTTTATTGGCGGCTGTCGACAAAGTTGACCAGGCCATGTGCAAGGTGCGCGATGCCGGCAAAATCAAGGCCCGTGACCGAATTGCGGTTTTAGCCGCCCTTAACTTGGCCTTCGAACAAACAGATTCAGCTTCGTCCGCTGAGACCCCACCTGCCGCCTCTGCGGCACAAGTTGCTTCCAGCACCGATGCCGACAACGTCCGCCTTGGTCAATTACTCAAAAAACTCGATCAGGCCCTGCACCAAGACGGTCAATTGATCTAAGCCTACAATGCCACTGTCTGCAGTGCATGCTGGGCTTTATATTTCCTTGAACCAATGCTCTTAGAGCCCGGGCATGGAACATCGTCTGGTGAGCGTGAGCATCTCGCGTCAGATGAACCCAACGCCAGTCTGACCTAGCCCACCTGAACCCCGGTTCAGGATGCCGGTCCAGTGGCACTTGCAGACACCTTTAAATCACATTTTGAATCCGCTGGTAGGAGGCCCACATGAAGTGGCTGCGTTATTCACATCAAGGCCTGCATGGCTTTGGTTATTTGTTGGGAGATACCCTCCATGTCCATCAAGGCTCCCTGTTTGACAATCCACAAGCTACTGGCAACACCCTGACATTGTCAGAAGTTGAAATTTTGGCGCCTTGCCATCCCACCAAAGTGATGGCCCTTTGGAACAATTTCAAATCTGCCGCAGAAAAAAATGGCTGGAGTGCACCCGCAGAGCCGCTTTACTTTCTCAAATCGCCCAACTCTTATTCTCACCATCTTCAAGCTGTCATCAGGCCCCAACAAGCTGTAGGCAGAGTTGTGTACGAAGCCGAACTGGGCATCGTCATTGGTCAACGTGGGCGAGACATTCCCCTTGAAGAAGCCGCACAGTATATTTTTGGTTACACCTGTGTGAATGATGTCACTGCCGTTGAACTGCTCCGCTCAGACGCCAGCTTTGAGCAATGGACCCGTGCTAAAAATTTTGATGGCTTTACCCCATTCGGTCCTTGGATCGAAACAGAGTTAGATTGCACCAAAGCCATCGTGACCGCCAAAGTGAATGGTCGAGAGCGACAGAATTATGCGGTCAGTGACATGTTCTTTTCCCCGCAAGAATTGGTCGCCAAGCTCTCCAGAGGCATGACTCTGGAAGCAGGCGATATTATTTCTTGCGGCACATCACTCGGGGCCATGCCTTGGCAAAATGAGGCTGTGGTCGAAGTGGCCATTGAAGGCATTGGCACACTCACCAACACCATGAAAGAGTCAGCATGAGTTTGAACATTGCCATCGTGGGCGCAGGCGCCATTGGGGGTTACCTCGGTGTGAAGTTGGCCTTGTCGGGCAACAACGTCACTTTCATTGCGCGCGGCGAAAACCTCAAAGCCATTCAAGCCAATGGCATGACACTGAACTTGGAAGACGGCAC
>CAJCDH010000137.1 GCA_903961095.1 uncultured Burkholderiales bacterium
ACCTTTGAGGTAAAAAGCCGCCATGGCAACCGGTGGACTCAGAAATGCAGTTTGCAAATTCAAGGCAACCAAGAGTCCGAAAAACAAGGGGTCAATGCCAAAGTGAGGGAGCAATGGAATGAAAATTGGCATGAAAATCACAATGATTTCAGTCCACTCTAGAGGCCAACCCAGCAAGAAAATAACCACTTGAGCCAGAATCATAAATTGAACAGGCGTCATGTCGAGTGACAAGACCCATGTGTTGATGAGTTCTTGGCCACCCAGTAAAGCAAAGGCGGCAGAAAAAATACTGGATCCTACAAACAGCCAGCAAACCATGGCACTGGTTTTGGCTGTCAAGAAAACAGATTCTTTCATGACCTGAAAGTTCAAGCGACGATAAGCTGCAGCCAACAACAAGCCGCCCATTGAGCCGATAGCGGCTGCCTCCGTGGGCGTCGCCAAACCAAAGACGATGGTTCCCAAAACTGCCAAGATCATGATGGCCAGAGGGAAGAAGGACCCTAGCAACATCTTGAAAATTTCGAGTCTGGCGAAACTAAAGTAGGCGTAGAAAACAAACATGGCAAAAGCCACCACGCCCATCGCAATCCAAAATCCTGTGGGGGCTGGCTGACGCTCCCCCACTTCTGCAACTTCTGCAACTTCAGCAGGCTTTGCTTCTTCAGCTGCTGCCTGAGCAGGTGCACCTGCAGCCGCAACTGGGGGTGCCTCAACGGCAGAACCCAAAGCTTGAGGAGCATCAGAGACACCTGGCGGTGATTTCAAATCACCCATGGCTTGGGGCTCTTGAAGTCCAGAAAGATTGGAAGACTCGGCTTCTTGAGGCGTGTCTTCAATTGCACCGCCCATGGCCACTACACCCTCAGAAACTTCTGAAGGCAAGGGCTGAGTGATCTTGAAGAAAATAAGCCCAGAGAGCAACGCAACTGAGATCAAGGGCAACAAGGCAATGCCCAATTGCTTCAAAATTTCTGAGGTAGGTGTGGCGGTATTGCGTTTGCCCTTCAAAGCGCCCAGCAAGCCAGGCAATACTTTGTCACTGAACGTGTTTGAAATTTCCTGCGTCACTGCAGGCAAAGGCACGATTCGGTCTTCAGCAGACATGGGTGGTGCCAAATGCGGTTTCAACTTTGCAATGATCACCACATAAACGATGTATAGAGTAGCCAACATGATGCCCGGGAAAAACGCACCTGCGTACAATTTCACCACAGACACGCCTGCCGTTGCGCCATACACAATGAGCATGACCGAGGGCGGAATCAAAATACCCAAGCAACCGCCAGCCGTAATTGCACCTGCAGAAAGCTGCACGCTATAGCCGGCCCTCAACATGGCTGGCAACGCCAGCAAACCCATGAGCGTGACCACAGCGCCCACAATGCCAGTGGCCGTGGCAAAAATAGCACAGGTAATGATGGTGGCAACTGCTAAAGAACCCGGCACGCGCGAAGTTGCCAAGTGCATGCTTTTGAAGAGCTTTTCAATCAGGTTGGCACGCTCGATGAGGTAGCCCATGAACACAAACAAAGGAATGGAAATGAGCACATCATTGGACATGACCGAGTAAGTGCGTTGCACCATCAAATCAAGCGTTTGCTCGACAGCCAAGCTAGGGTTTTGGCTTCGATAAGCAATCCATGCGAAGATCATGCCCATGCCCATGAGGGTGAACGCTGTTGGAAAGCCCAACATGATGGCAACCACCACCAAGGCGAGCATTAACAAGCCTAAATGGCCATTGCTCATTTCACCAATGGGGGGAAGCAATACAAATGCGGAGACAACCACCAAGGCCATGATGGTGAGTCCAAACCAAATTTCTTTTTTCATTTTTGAACGCCCTGTCCGGCCACAACATATTGATCGAGTTTGGCAATGTCTGAATCTTTGACATTGACCATTTCTTTGAGTTTCTCGACGTCGACTTCTTCAACGTCTACGATACGTGATGGCCATTGGCCATTTTGAAGACAAATGACACAGCGCACAATTTCTACCAAGCCCTGTAGCAAAAGTAAGCCTCCTGCAATTGGAATGACAGTTTTGAATGGGTAGACCGGCGGGCCATTGGCAGTGACATTCGAGTACTCGCGAATGGCCCATGAGTCACCCGCATAGTGGTAACCTGCCCAAGCCATGGCCACCACACCAGGAATAAAGAAGACCAAGTAAAGCAAAAGATCTAAACCTGCTTGCAAACGAGGCGGGAAAAAACCATACAAAACGTCACCACGCACGTGGCCATTTTTTGACAATGTATAAGCACCTGCCATCATGAAGAGCGTGCCGTACATCATGCTCATGACATCAAAAGCCCAAGGATGCGGATTGTTGAGGACATAACGGGAAAAAACTTCCCAGCTGATCATGAGCGTCAGAGCCAAAATAAGCCACGCAAAAAATTGCCCAACCCAAGTGCTTATTTTGTCGATTGTCAAAAGAATGTTTTGCATATTTTTACTCAAAAAAAATCAGCCACTCACCAGCTGGCGAGTGGCTGATTCAAATCTCAATGAAAGTTAAGCTTTTTTGGCAGGTTGCTTCTTATCACTGAAGAAATGCGACACGGCCATACGGCGGCTGACATAGGTATCTTGATCCCATTTTACAGCACGCTCAGCAAAGGCTTTCTGTGACTCCAAAACTTCTTTGAACAGTGGATTTTCAGCTGACTTCTTGACCAAGATGTCGTCCCATAATTTGAGCTGATCCTGCAAAATTGAATCGGGCGTTTTGTAGAACTTCACTTTGTCTTTGGTTTGCAACTCAATGTAGTCTTTGGAGTAGCGGTCAATGGCTTTCCATGACATGTCTGCAGATGCAGCTTGTGTGGCGCCAGCAATGATGGCCTTCATCTTGTCTGGCA
>CAJCDH010000138.1 GCA_903961095.1 uncultured Burkholderiales bacterium
TGTGACCGTGAGCAAAACCCAGCCATTGGTTCTGCGCAGTGCTTCTAAGATGAGCAAAATTAAAATGCTGCCAAAGACAATGTCAATGGTCAGAGGGAATGTGTTGCGATCAGAAAAATCATCGCCGCCCATGACCGCATAGACCAATGTGGCAACAGCCAAAATGGCAAAGCCAATATCCCATGCCATGAGCCTGTTTTTAAAGCGAGCGGCAATAGGGAAGGTTAAAAAGATAAAGACCAACACCATGGTGACATGGGTGGTCCTTAGGATGTGCGCTGGAACAATGGCATAAGCCGCATACAAGTGGAACAAGGACATGAAGACGGCCACCACGGTGAGGGCCACCCCCAAAAATCCTTTGTACTGATTGACGTCGCCTTCCTCTTCCTTGATCAGATCCTCGACGCGCTTTCTGGTTTCGGCGTCGAGGCTATCAGCAGGCTGATCAGTCAAGCTTTCCACCTTTTTCTTTGATGTACTTTTCTGCTCCAGGATGGAAAGGCACTGATGTTGCCGCATTTTTCTGCGAGCCAATCTTCACGTTGGCATACTCTTGGTGAACTGAAACCAAATCTTTTTGGTGGTCAAAAATAGCCTTCACAATTTTGTAGGCTTGGTCATCAGGCATGCTGGCATTGGCAATCAGGATGTTGGCCACAGAAGCCATTTTGTTGTCGGCGCCCATGCCAGAGTAAGTACTTTGCGGAATGACGTCTGCGTAGTACAAGTTGCCCCATTTTTTGTTCATGGCGGCCACTGCGTCTGCATGGTCAATCATGCGAATTTTGATGCCGGGTGTGCTGGCCAAATCTGTGACGGCCGCTGTAGGCAGTCCACCAACCCAAAAGAAGGCATCGATCTTTTTATCCTTTAAGGCATTGGCTGACTCAGCCACACCCAGGCGTTCGCGGTTCACGTCTTTCATAGGGTCGATGCCAGCGCCTTCCATGAGACGAAAAGCCATGACCTCTGTGGCGCTACCGGCGCTGCCTGCAGAAATGCGTTTGCCTTTAAGGTCGGCCATGGTTTTGATGCCAGTGGCTTCTGTGGTGACCACGTGCATGCGGTTGGGGTAGAGAACCAGCAAGGTTTTCACATCGACTTTGCGGCCCTTGAACTTCTCTTGGCCCTTGGCGGCATCTAAGGCTGCGTCGACCATGGAAAAGGCCACGTAGGGCTTGCCACTGCCAATGAGGTTCAAATTGTCGACGGAGCCACCCGTCACTTCGGCGGTGGCCTGCATGCCAGGAATGTGCTTTGAAAGCACATTGGCCAAACCGCCTCCCATGGGGTAGTAAACGCCTCCTGTGCCGCCCGTGGCAATGGAGATGTTTTGTGCCATCAGGCTGGAGTTGGCCAGAAATGTGAATGAACAGATTAAATGGAGGAGTTTCATGTGTTTCCCTTGAAAATTGATGCCATCATAAGCATTGCAGTTGACCACAAGCTTATCAAGAGGGGTAGACCCTTATTCGAGCCTACTTGAGATAGGTTAGCCTATTCAAAGTGACTTAGATCATCTGATCATTTGAAGGAATTTCATCATGACTACAGCAAATTCTCTTTTAAGCGGGGCTAACTCAGCCAGCCTCTCCATGAAGGGTGTTCTTTCTCCAGTTCTCACGCCTTTTCGGCCTGATTTAACTGTTCACAAAGAACTCTTAACCGCGCAATGCCAATGGCTCTTGAATTGCAACGTGGGTTTGGCCGTTTTTGGGACCAACTCTGAGGGCAATTCTTTGTCTCCAGGCGAGCGTGCCGACCTGGTTCAGTACCTGGTGGCCCAAGGCATTGACCCTCACCGCATGATGCCAGGAACTGGGGGTTGCGCGCTTCCCGATGTGGTGAGCCTCACTCAAGCTTGCTTAAGAGCTGGCGTCAAAGATGTATTGGTGTTACCACCTTTTTATTACAAGGGCGTGAGTGACGATGGTTTGTACGCTTTTTTCAGTGAATTCATCGAACGTGTGGGCGACAGCAATTTGCGTGTGTACCTGTATCACATTCCACCTGTTTCACAAATTGGCTTCTCCATGGAACTCATTGAGAAATTGCTCAACAAGTACGGCCCTGTCATTGCGGGTGCCAAAGACAGCGGTGGGCAGTGGTCCAACACAGCCTCCATGATTGAGCGCTTTTCAGCCAGAGGTTTCTCCGTGTTTGCTGGCAGCGAAAACTTTTTGATGCGAACCATGCGCGCGGGCGGTGCAGGATGCATCAGTGCCACGGCCAATGTCAACCCTGCCGCTATTTCCTCGCTCTGCGCCAACTGGACTGGTTCGGATGCAGATGCTCAGCAGCAGCGGCTTGATTTGGTACGCTCTCTTTTTTCTGCATTGCCCATGATTCCGGCCATGAAAACAGCCGTGGCACACACCACAGAAAAAGCAGACTGGAAAGTGGTTCGTCCGCCCCTGGTTTCGCTCACTGCCGCACAAGAAACACAATTGCTGAACGCTATGAAAGAAGCTGGATTTTCAATGAAGATTGACTATCAATGAACGAACTTTTCCCTAACTTTGAATCACATTTGATCGAAGTGAATGGCGTGAAGATCATGGCCCGCAAAGGCGGTGCTGGCAGGCCTTTGCTGTTGCTTCACGGTCATCCCCAAACTCACGCCATTTGGCACCGAGTGGCACCACAACTTGCCAAATCGCATTCCGTGGTCATGACAGACCTTAGGGGTTATGGCGATTCGTCAAAGCCTCAAGGCTTAAACGATCATTTCAATTACTCAAAGCGAACCATGGCTTTGGATCAAATTGAGCTCATGCGTCATTTTGGGTTTTCTGAGTTTGATGTTTTAGCCCATGATCGCGGTGCCAGAGTCGCTCACCGTTTGGCCTTGGACCATCCGAACGCTGTCAAACGCTTGGTGCTGCTAGACATTGCTCCCACCTTGGCCATGTATGAACAAACCTCTAACCAATTTGCACGTTCTTATTGGCATTGGTTCTTTCTCATTCAAGCTGCGCCTTTGCCTGAGAGATTGATCGAGGCCAATCCGGCAGCCTATGTGAGAGATGTCTTGGGAAGGCGAAGTGCGGGCTTAGCGCCCTTTGATCCTAGAGCGCTGGCTGAGTATGTTCGCTGTATGGAACTGCCAGGCACAGCGCATGGCATCTGTGAAGACTACAGAGCCTCTGCCTACATTGATTTAGTTCACGACCAATTGGATTTAGACGAAAAGAATTTTATGCAACAACCCTTGATGGTGCTTTGGGGCGAACAAGGTGTGGTTCATCAATGCTTTGAGCCACTCAAAGAGTGGTCTAAACTCGCTACCAATGTGCAAGGCCAAGCCATGCCCTGTGGACACTACATACCAGAAGAGGCACCTGAATTGCTGCTCAAGCAGGTACAGTTATTTCTGGAGGCAAGTTAAGCAGGCTAAGCAGGCTAAGCAAGACATAATCTCTTACAGTTACAAGCCTTGCTTCACAGCAGACGCTATTCTCACTCATGTTCAAAGAGGCCGATGCCTTTCTTGATTAAATTGAAGGTCAAAAATGAATCATTTGAATTTAGGAGCCGCCGGGCTCGAACGAATGCCAGACATCCCTGAAGCGCAGATGTCGACTGAACAGAAAAGAATCATGGATGAAATTGCGGCAGGACCGCGAGGTCGAATTGGGGGGCCCTTTATCCCCCTCATGCGCAGTCCAGAGCTCATGAACCGACTGCAAAAGGTGGGTGAATATCTGCGTTTTCAAAATACAGTGGGTCTGCGCAATTCTGAATTTGCTGTCCTGATTGTGGCCAGGCATTGGGCCCAACCTGTAGAGTGGGCGATCCACCGACCCATTGCTGAAAGAGAAGGTGTGCTACCAGCCACATCCGATGCAATTGCAGAAGGACGCCGCCCCGATAACATGACCGAAGATGAAACGCTCATTTATAACGTGCTGGAAGAACTGCGCAGCAACCGCAGTTTGAGCGATGTGACCTATGCGCAACTTCGCAATCGATTTGGTGACCAAGGCGTGATTGATTTGGTAGCGCATTATGGTTATTACAGTTTGCTTGCCATGACCATGAATGTGGCCCGAACAGCTGTGCCCGAAAATTCAGTTGGCGTCTCAGGGTTGAAATCTATCCCTGGCTAAATATCATGATCAATAAGTTCCTTGAAAGCGTGGCCGAAGCATTGGTCGATACGCCCGACGGTGCAACAGTTTTCATTGGTGGTTTTGGCACTGCAGGCATTCCCGATGAATTGATCGAGGGTCTTTTAATTCAAGGTGCCAAAGATTTAACGCTAGTGAACAACAACGCTGGCAACGGTGAGCATGGCTTGGCTGCGCTGCTCAAAGCAGGGCGAGTTCGCAAGATTATTTGCAGTTTTCCAAGGCAAGCCGACTCTGGTGTTTTTGACGGCATGTACCGCTCTGGTCAAGTTGAATTAGAGCTCGTTCCACAAGGCAATTTGGCAGAGCGCATTCGTGCAGCCGGCGCTGGCATTGGGGGCTTTTTTTCAGCCACAGGTTACGGCACCGACCTGGCTAAAAAGGCAGATGGCTCATTGAAGGAAACGCGTGAAATCAATGGCCGAATGTACGTATACGAAACCCCTATTCATGGCGATTTGGCACTCATACGCGCTGAGCGTGGCGATCGTTGGGGTAATCTCACATTCCGCAAGGCTGCCCGAAATTTTGGACCCATCATGGCCATGGCAGCGCGCAAAACTGTTGCAACTGTTTATGACAAAGCAGAGTTGGGTGAGATAGATCCCGAGACAGTCATCACACCAGGCATCTTTGTACAAGCTGTCGTTCACATTGAGCGTGTCGCAACCCAAGCTGGAGGTTTCAAGGCATGACCTACACACGCCGTACCAAAGATGAGTTGGCAGCACGTGTTGCGATGGACATTCCAGAAGGCGCAACCGTCAATTTAGGAATTGGTCAGCCTACTTTGGTTGCCAATCACATACCTTCTACATTAGAAATTTTGTTGCACAGCGAGAATGGTATTTTGGGTATGGGTCCGGCACCTGCGGCAGGCCAAGAAGATTACGATTTGATCAATGCAGGCAAGCAGCCCGTCACACTGCTGCCGGGCGGATCTTTTTTCCATCACGCTGATAGCTTTGCCATGATGCGCGGCGGGCACTTAGACATTTGTGTGTTGGGCGCATTCCAAGTCAGTGCTACAGGTGATCTTGCCAATTGGCATACGGGTGAGGCCAATGCCATTCCAGCGGTGGGTGGCGCTATGGATTTGGCCATTGGCGCCAAGCAAACCTGGGTCATGATGGATTTGCTCACCAAGCAAGGGCAAAGCAAACTGGTCTCGGAATGCAGTTATCCCTTAACCGGAATTGGCTGCGTTAAGCGTGTATATACCGACTTGGCCACACTGGCTTGCTCGGCCAATGGACTTTTGGTGATAGACATGGTGCCAGGTTTGACGCTAGAAGTTTTGTCAAAGCTTATTGGCTTGCCTCTGGCTTTAATGGCTTCGTCGCCATCATAAAACACAGCGAACCCAAGGCCGAAAGCAAGGCAAGTAGACTAAAACCTAATTGGTAATTGCCGGTCAAATCGGCTAGCACACCAGCCAACATGGGCCCCACAATTTGTCCTAAAGAAATAATGGCAGCTGACAGGCCCATGATAAGGCCAATGGCGTTGCGGCCAAAGTAATCTGCTCGAATGGCTTGCATGAAGGGGCCACGCAAGCCCCAAGCGATACCATGAAAAATACCAAATCCAATGAGCATAGGCATGTCGGTGGCAAAGGTGAGGCAGACCATGCCCAGCGCATGAGCCAACATGCAAAGCGCAGCCACTTTGCGCTTCTCAAACCTATCTCCTAAGGTGGCGCCCATCAAGATGCCCCCTAATTGCGCAAATGTCATGAACAAAATGACCCAACTGGCGGTGGCCACCGAATAACCTAAGCCTTCTTTCATGTGCGTGATGGCATGCACATTGACAGCGGAAACAATTAAAAGCGCAAGAGCATGGCCAATGGCCAGCATCCAAAAGGCTCGAGTTTGAACCGCCTCAGCCGCTGTAAATTCAACTTGAGACGCTGCAGGCGTTTCGCCTGGCCCTGTTGTTTTCAGTGCAGGGTCGATGCCATCGACATGTTCGCCGTGGTCTTCGGGACGCCTGAGTATCATGCCCGCCAAAGGCAGCCCAAACAGCAAGACCAGTAAACCTGTGCCGCCTGCGGTATAACGCCATCCCCAGTGTTGGATCGACAGCGCCATGAGGGGCACCACCAAGCCGCCCAAGGCCAGCCCCAAGCTCATGATGGAAAGTGCGCGTGCTCTGAATTTTTCAAACCACTGCACCAAGGCTACCGAGAGTGGAAAGTAGCCGCTCAGGCTGGCACCAACGGCCATCAAAATAGCACTGGTGTAAAAAGTGGCGACAGCGTTAACTTGACTGAGTAAGAGCAAACCTGCGCTAAAAAGCACCATGCCCAATCGGATCATTTTTTGCGGGCCCACTTTGTCCATGATCCAACCCAACACTGGGCCAATGATGGCGGCTTCAACGGACTGCAGTGCTGCCGCACCAGACAAGGTGGTTTTACTCCAGCCCATTTCGTCGGAAAGTACGGCAATGTAAAGGCCTAGTGCTTGGGTCAAAAAGGCTGCCAGCAGAAACTGAATGCCACACGCCGCACCCACCATACGCCAACCGTAAAAAATTTTCATTAAAGAGAACAACCAAGTTTGCGATCGGATGGAAAAATTCCCAACCGAGTTTAGCATTTTGGATGATAGGAGCAGCAGGCTCTGCAGGGATGTGACTTATTGATCGTTATGGCGACCGTCAAATGCGCATCAAGAAGTACATGCCAAGGGTGAACCAAGCTTTGGAGCTTGGCTAAACATCAATGCAAATACTGCGCTGGTTTAACAGCGCAGCAGATTGAAACACCCCAAGCTGTTATTCAGCTTTGATGTTGTTGTCGGCAATCAGTTTGGCGTATTTGTTTTTCTCGTCTGCCAAGAACGCTTTGAATTCATCTTGGGTGCTAGCCAATGCTTCAACACCTAAGCCTGCAAATCTTTCCTTCAGATCTGGGTTGGCCATGATTTTGACCAGTGCGCTGTAATAGGCATCGACAATAGGTTTAGGTGTTCCGGCAGGCAAGAACACACCCCACCAGTTAACGGCGACCAAACCTGATAAACCAGCTTCAGCAAATGTGGGAATGTCTGGTGACAAAGGCGAGCGCTTAGCGCTGGTAATGGCCAAGGCACGCAAACGACCCGATTTAATGTGTTGGTTGACGGGCAACGCGTCCGAAACCATCAAGTCAATTTGTGCTGCCAACAAATCGTTGACTGCCAAGCCACCGCCTTTGTAAGGTACGCCAACCATTTTGACATTGGCTTGTCGCATGATGAGTTCGCCACTTAAGTGCGACATGCTGCCAGGGCCACTGGTGCCGAAATTCAATGAATTTGGTTTGGTTCGCGCAGCGACCAAGAGGTCATTTAAATTTTTGAATGGTGACGCGGTAGGCACTACCAAGATGTTCGGACCTGTTGCTGTAAGCGAAACAGGAATGAAATCCTTGTCCATGTTATAGGGCACTTTGGTAATGAGTGGGTTGACAGACGCAGGGCCCAAATTGCCAACCACAAAGGTGTAGCCATCGGCCGGTTGCCTGGCTGTGAATTCCATGCCAATAGAGCCTGCCGCACCCGGTTTACTTTCAATAATGACAGGCTGTCCCCAAACCTCGCTGAGCTTTTGTCCCATGATGCGCGCCATGAGGTCTGAGCTTCCGCCTGGCGGATAAGTCACAACCAGTTTGACGGGTTTGTTTGGGAAGGTTTGTGCTTGGGCTTGAAGCAAGCCCATGGCACTGAACACAACAATACAAAATTGGAAGATATTCTTCCAAAGCTTGGTCATCACAAAATTCATCACATCTCTCCTGTTTATGGTTAGGGAATATCTTGAACGGCTTGTATTCCTTTCCGCTATATTACAGGCTCGATAAATTTTTTGATGAGTATTTACCCATGCTTAACGCACCTCAACCGGCATCTCGTGCTGACCAGACCTTGTCACACAACATGAAGTTATTGGCTCACCACGAACTTGAAGGTTTTGGTGGGCTGGGTGAGGGAATGGGCATGCAGCTCACATCGGAGGGGCGCCGCATCTTGTGGTTAGCACACGAATCTGCACCTAAAAATTTCTCGGGCGTCGACGTCACCGACCCTCAAAATCCCAAGCTCATTGTGCAAACTGAATTGCCGCACATGAAATTGCGCTCTAATTCATTAGACGTCGTTGGCAACATCATGGTGGTCGCTTACCAAGCCACGACGGTGGGTATCAAGCCCGCAGGGATCGATATTTTTGATGTGAGTCAGCCCGAAACACCTCGCCTGCTTTCACATTTTGACTGTTCAGGCCCCTATTCGCGTGGCGTACATGCTGTTTGGTTTGTTGATGGCCGCTATGTTCACATGTCTTCAGGTGCTTCCGACTTTCAGCCACGCAATCCATTAGACGATCAGTTCTATCGCATCATCGACATCATCGACCCCGAAAAGCCTGTGGAAGTAGGGCGCTGGTGGTATCCAGGTACCCGTGAAGGCGATGCGGCGCCGCCCCCACCACGCTTGCCAGCTAAGTTTGACACGGGCTTTAGAACACACAATACCAATGTATTTCCCGAGCAGCCAAACCGTGCCTTTATCGGCTATATCGATGGTGGCGCTGTGGTGCTTGACATCTCTGACATGAAAGACATCAAGGTGGTTTCGCAGTGGAATCACTCGCCTCCCTTCAATGGCTTTACGCACACGGTGTTGCCGCTTTTTGACAGAGGCTTGTGGATTGTGAGCGACGAGTGCGTTCAAGACAACGGTGCTGATTGGCCCAAGTTGGTGTGGGTGGTCGATTCTCGAAACGAAGCCAATCCTGTGCCTATTGGCACTTTTCCTGCACCACCCTATGACGCATTTGCCAAGCGCGGCGGGCGCTTTGGCGCGCACAACCTGCACGAAAATTTGCCTGGCCCAACATCGTTCAGTTCTGACACCATCATTGTGGGTTCCTTCTTCAATGCAGGCGTACGGGTGTATGACACCAGCAATCCCTATCAAGTACAAGAAATTGCCTATTTCGTGCCGGGTGCGCCCAAGTTATCGCCAGCGGGTGCCATCCAACTTAATGATGTGTATGTCGATGACCGCCGTATTGTCTACACAGTAGACCGCTTCACAGGCGGCTTGTACATTCTTGAAATGAACATTTAAAGTGAAACAGCAGTGACTTGGTCGCGCGATGCGTTGGCTGGAAAAATACCTGTGACCTTGGTCACAGGTTTTCTGGGCAGCGGTAAAACCACTCTTATTTCTAAACTGTTGTTGCACCCCGACATGCGGCGTGTAGCCGTGGTCATCAATGAGATGGGTGAGATTGGCATTGACCATGACTTGGTCACCATGTCCTCAGAAAACATCACGCTGTTGGCCAATGGCTGCATCTGTTGCTCGGTTCGAACTGACCTGCAAGAAACTTTGCGCGACCTCTTTGCACAACGCCGTGTCGGGGAAGTCTTTGATTTTGACCGCGTCATTGTAGAAACAACAGGCCTTGCAGATCCTGCGCCTGTGGTTCAAACACTGGCCAGTGATACTTTGTTGGCCGCCCATTACCGCCTAGATGGCCTGATTACTTTGGTCGATGGTCTGCTGGGCGTGGGTCAAATTGATGAGCAAACTGAAGCTGTCAAGCAAATCGCCATTGCCGACAAAATATTGATCACCAAAACCGATCTGGCCACTGATGACAATTTGCAAACTCTGTGTGAGCGGATTCGACAACTCAATTCACAATCACCCATTGAGCTTATTCGGCATGGCGAAGTCGACCTCCTTGCCCTGATTGATTTAGGCTTGTCGTCTTCACGTTCCAGTGCTCGAACTTTACAATTTTTGGGAGAAGTTCTTGATCCTGCTGCATCGCTTGATAACAAGGGGCGGTATTTGGGTCAAAAATTTGCTGCCCAACATAGTGCAGTCAAGACTTTGTCTTTGCGCTTCAACGAGCCTTTTGAATGGCTCTCTTTTGCATCTGCTCTTGAACTCTTGACCACCTTGCGGGGGCCAGATTTGCTGCGCATGAAAGGCATCGTTAACGTCGCAGGCGAACCCGTGGTGGTTCAGGGTGTACAGCATATTTTTGCAACGCCTGTGAAGATGGACCGTTGGCCCAGTGAGGACAAAGATTCGCGCTTGGTTTTCATTGTGCGCAACTTGGAACTTGATGTCATTCGCAATTTGTTCCAAGCAGTTGGCGCCATCAAATCGACACCCTCTAGCCATATTTCATTGATTCAATGACCCTGCAGAAATGCTGGTCAATGTGGCGGACCTAGGGAAACCCCTTAGCAGTTTGGCCTTTGGATCACCTTAAAGTAATCAAATGAACACCAAGATCAATACAACATGGGATAAGCGCGATTTGCGCAA
>CAJCDH010000139.1 GCA_903961095.1 uncultured Burkholderiales bacterium
AGGCGCTCTGTGATACGCCCAGTGCAACGCCACCCAACTCCCAAAGTGGTGCGGCGCCCTGCAAAGGCGCGGCCTGCGCTAACGCAACAGTGCTGAGTGCCGAGCAGCAGGCGGCGAAGATGCCAAACGGCAAGCTGAATTGATGGCGCATGATCTTGTCCTTGAATTGGATTGAACGGTGATGGCTCAATTAAATACTTGATTCGGGCGGTACTTTATTAAAGGGGTCTTGACCATTGACACCGTGATCATTCCCAAGTAATTTAATGGCACTGTAGCCGAATTTTCAGCCTGCAATGGCAAAGAGTTAAGCACATCAAATTTTTTAACAAAAGGCGTTCAATGAAATATCTTTTTTTTCTATGCCTTTTGGTGTTCACGCTAAATGGCCATTCCACAACAACTCAAACAGACGAAAAAAGTTTGCAGCCACCAACTGTTTTAAACAGTCAAATTTTACAAAATGCGTTAGCTGCGTCAGTACAAATTACAAGTCGCGCTGTTGTCAATGCATCGTCTGCTCAGACACTGGGAAAAGTGCGTCAAGGCTCTGGTGTTGTGATTGGCTCAGACGGTTTAATTTTGACAATAGGCTATCTCATTTTAGAAACCGAACAAATAGAAATTCGCACTCATCAACAAAAAACTTATCCAGCTCATGTAGTGGCGTATGACCAAGCAACTGGATTTGGTTTAATCAAACCATTGATACCTCTTCAAGGCGTTGAGCCAGCTAAATTGGGGAAACTCCATGATCAAAAAATTGACAGCGCACTTTTGGTCGTGTCTGCAGGTGATTCAGCCTTTTCAAGTCCTACAAAACTAATCGATGTTCGATCATTCACGGGTTATTGGGAATATCACCTTGACACTGCAATGTACACAAGCCCACCAGTCGTAAATCACTCAGGCGCTGGGCTTTTTAATCTGAAAGGCGAGTTAATAGGAATTGGCAGTCTATTTTTGCAAGACGTTATGCCAACAGACAATCCGTCCAGCTTGGCTGGAAATATGTTTGTTCCCGTTGAATTGTTAGAGCCTATTTTTAACAACATGTTGCAAAACGGAACGGGGCCAAATAGTCAAAGAGCTTGGCTTGGTATCAATGCAGTAGAAAGACAGGGAAGAATTCAAATTGTCCGAGTGACACCCGAAAGCCCAGCCCAATTGGCAGGTATTGTCCCAGGGCAATGGCTACTCGGCCTCAATGGAAAACCTTTAGAGAGTTTGTCTGCTTTTTATAAACAGTTATGGGCAATTCCCATCAATTCAGAACCAGCCAAGCTCACTCTATTTGATGGAAAAGTAATTTATCAAATTCCTGTACCCATCGTAGACCGTTCAACAAACATTAAAAAGCCGGTAGGTATCTAGTGAGTGCAACACTTGCCTGATCAATTTTTCAAGCTCTTGAGTTAACTTGACAACACCACTCCATCAGGCGCGAGCCCTTTTCCAGCAAGGCGTACAAGCATTCGAGTCGGGCCACATGGCCCAAGCAGAGTCGTGCTTCGCTGAGGCTCTCGAACTAGCCCCCAAACGCCCATCTGTGCTCATGAACCTAGGTGTTGTTCGTGCCGCGCTGGGTCAGACATCTCAAGCCATTGAACTGCTGCGTAGCGCAGCCGAGCTCGAGCCAGAAGCCATTGAAACTTGGGTTCATTTGGGGGCCACTTATGCTGAATCGGGTCAATTTAAACTGGCTTTGGAATCGCTGGATCGGGCATTGGTCTTGCAGCCACAGACTCTTATCGCTTTAAGACACAAGGCCTCGGTTTTACGAGAGTTGGGGCGATGGAATGAATCGGCACAATGTCTGAATCTGTTGCACCAACATGGCGGAGGTGATGATTTCACACGCTACATGCTGGACGCCGTGCTGCATGCCGAGAGCGGCTGGGCCCAAGAGCCACCTGCTCCACCAGCGGGCTACGTGGCAGATTTATTTGACCGCTACGCCGACGATTTTTCCAGCCACTTGTCACAACTTGACTACCGTGCACCCGACATCTTGATCAAGGCAGCCCAAGGCTGTCTTTCTCACCCCTGGCCTCGTGTGCTTGATCTTGGCTGCGGCACAGGCTTGGTGGGTCAGTGCCTACAAGGCAATTCCTTGCACGTCGACGGCGTAGATCTCTCGCCCGGCATGGTGAAAAGAGCACTAGAAAGTGGGCATTACAACAGGGTCTGGCAGGCCGATATTCACGACGCGATGGAACAGGCCTACCGTGCTGGAGATCTCTACGACCTGATCGTCAGTGCCGACGTGTTCATCTACGTGGGCGCATTGGAACGTGCGTTTCAACTCGCCACTCGGGTGCTGCGTGTTGGCGGCGCTTTGGCTTTCAGCCTGGAGGAGTGGTCTGCAGGCCCAGAGGAGTATGTGTTGCGGCCTAGTCTGCGATACGCGCACTCCCTGGCCTACATTAATCGCTTGGCCTCAGAACAAGGCTTGCAAATTCTGTGTGCAGACAGCGATCTGCTGCGTCACGATCACGGTAAGGCCATTGACGGACTGTTTTGTATTTTGCAAAAAATATCTCGAGGCCAGCACTGAAATCAAACCTTCATCTGTCATTCATGCGAAGCAGCATGCTTACTTGATGTCAGAAAACATATTGTTAGATTTAGAAACTAGTTTGCAGCTTTCTATTTGCTGTTGACGGTAACTGTTGTTGACATCAACTGTCTCATTGACCAATTGTTGTTGATACATGGGCTCAAGGATAGGGTAGTTTTTGCAAACAACTTCTTTTGTTTTGGTAATTTTGCCGTCTTTATCTTTGGATTCTAAGTTGATTGTTTTGCAAACATTTCTGCTTCCCAATACCCTATCACCCATGTAAATAGACCGCACAACTGGCTGACTGACCAGTTGTTGTGGAATTGTTCTGAATGCTTCCGCACCGCAATATGCAGATATCGCTCTCTCTTGGGGCGTTGCGCATGCTGTCAGAAACAACAAAAGTAAAGTAGCTAAATATTTCATTTTTAAAACTATATACAAGCTTACTTTTGGGTGGTCTCTGCAACAGTTGCACCTATCCCGGAACCGCCGCCCGTCATTAACGCTAATGTAGCTTTTATACGACCTTGAATAGCCACAATCACTCAGCCTTTGTGCCAGTGTCTTTAATCACTTTTCCCCAGCGCTTAATCTCAGATGCTATCCAGTCGCGAAACTGATTGGGTGTAGTGGCAACTATTTCAAATTCCATTTCTAGTAACCGTTTTGTGATTTCGGGCGACCTCACAATTTTCACAATTTCACGGTTGTAACGCTCGATAATTGGCTGAGGGGTACCACCAGTCGTCAGAAAACCAATCCAAGAGGTCGCCTCGAAATCAGGGTATCCTGATTCACTCAAAGTTGGAATGTCAGGCGTACTTGCAAAACGCTTTTGGCCTGATGTTGCCAGAAGTTTCAATCGGCCTTCTTTTGCAAATTGCTGAACATTTCCAGGTACAAAGAATGCGGCCTGAATATTTCCGCCAATTAAATCTGTCACTGCTGGTCCGGCACCGCGGTAAGGAATGTGTGTCATAGGAAAACCGGCTGCCGACTTAAACATCTCCATTGTCAGATGTGAGGCGCTGCCCAAGGCAACAGAGCCATAAGAATATTTACTAGGATTTGCTTTCGCTTTTTCTACAAAATCCTTAACACTGGTAAATCCTGATGCGGGATTCACAACAAGGTATTGCGGTGCCTTGACCATCAGGGTAATTGGCGCGAGATCTTTGACTGCGTCGTAAGGCATCTTGTCAAAAAGACTGACGTTGATTGCCAATGGGCCGTTATAACCAATCAGCAATGTATGTCCATCAGGGGCTGCCTTAGCAACCATATCTGCTCCAATATTTCCGCCTGCACCAGGTCTATTTTCAACGACGACTGGTTGTCCTAGTACTTCTTGCAATTTGGGTGCAATAAGCCGCGCAAGAACATCATTGGTACTTCCCGTTATGGGCACAATAATGCGAACAGGCTTGGTCGGAGACCAATCTTGGGCCCAAGCTCCCAATGGTGATAAAAGGCCTAAGCCAATCAGTATTAAGGCGAAAAAATTAGAGGGCTTTAGGTTTTTCATTTTATTTAACATGCAGCATTCAAGTTAGAGAGGGCTCTTAAAGCGCACTACTGCGCCGTAATACCCCGGGCCTTGATGAGCTGCCCCAAGGTCTGGTTTTCACGGCGCAGATGGCTTGCAAAATCAGCCTGCGAACTCATCACGGGTTCTGCGTTCAAGTCGTTTAAGCGAGAGACAACATCCGGCGCTTTCAGGGCCTTGGCAAACTCGCCATGGATACGAGCAACAATCGCTGGCGGCGTGCCGGCTGGGACGAACAGTCCGGTCCATTGCTGCGGCTTGAAGTCGGAAAAG
>CAJCDH010000140.1 GCA_903961095.1 uncultured Burkholderiales bacterium
CACTGTGGGCGCTGCTGTTTATTTTTGGCGTCGCAACGTGCTCTGGACCATTCTGGCTGGCATGCTGGCTTATTTGCCTTTGCACTTGGTGTTGGGTTGGTAATTTGCCAAGGCTCAGAACGGCGAAGTGACAAACGCCTTACTTAAGTTTCGCTAAGCTTGCAGGACTAAAATTCTGTTTGTACCCAGCAGCCTCTTTGGCTTTTCGATCTTCTTCCCTATTCAAGAGAGCTTTCATGAACGTCATTCGTTTTTCCGATTTGTGCCAACAAGGCAAAGTCAAAGGCCAGCGTGTTTTCATTCGTGCAGATTTGAATGTGCCGCAAAACGACGCTGGCGACATCACCGAAGACACACGCATTCGCGCTTCTGTGCCATGCATTCAAATGGCCCTAGATGCGGGCGCTGCCGTGATGGTGACGAGCCACTTGGGGCGCCCTACAGAAGGTGAGTTCAAAGCCGAAGATTCTTTGGCGCCTGTGGCTCAAAGGTTGGCAGAATTAATGGGCCGAGACGTGGCTTTGAAGGCCAATTGGGTTGACGGCGTTGAGGTTGCGGCGGGTCAGGTGGTGTTGCTTGAAAACTGCCGCGTCAACAAAGGCGAGAAAAAGAACAACCCAGAGTTGGCTCAAAAAATGGCCGCCCTCTGCGATATATTTGTGAACGATGCCTTTGGCACCGCGCACCGTGCAGAAGGCACCACCTACGGCATTGCTGAATATGCCAAAGTAGCGTGTGCGGGGCCTTTGTTGGCTGCAGAAATTGATGCCATTACCAAAGCGTTGGCGCACCCTGCACGACCCTTGGCCGCCATTGTGGCGGGTAGCAAAGTGTCCACCAAGCTCACCATTTTAAAAAGTCTGGCTGACAAGGTGGATCAACTCATTGTGGGCGGTGGGATTGCCAATACATTCATGTTGGCGGCTGGTTTGAAAATTGGCAAGAGCTTGGCCGAACCAGATTTGGTAGATGAAGCGCGCGCCGTGATTGCGATCATGAAAGCGCGTGGCGCTGAAGTGCCAATTCCGACCGATGTGGTCACCGCCAAAACTTTTTCAGCAGACGCTGTGGCCATGGTGAAGAAGGCCACAGAGGTGGCCGATGACGACTTGATTTTGGACATTGGTCCCGAAACGGCAGCCAAACTGGCAGCGCAACTCAAACAGGCCGGCACCATTGTCTGGAACGGCCCTGTGGGCGTGTTTGAGTTTGATGCGTTTGAAAACGGCACGCGGGTCATTGCACACGCCATTGCTGAATCTAAAGCGTTCAGCATCGCCGGCGGTGGCGATACTTTGGCTGCCATAGCCAAGTACGGTATTGAAAAAAAGGTGGGCTATATCTCAACGGGTGGTGGTGCGTTTTTAGAAATCTTAGAAGGCAAAACATTGCCCGCCTTTGAAATCTTATCCCGCCGTGCACAATGAAAAAGCGCTTCGTGAGAAGCGTTTTTTTTCATCGAAAGCAAGCTTTGAAGCAAGCTTCAGGCTGCATGCAACAGACTTGAAACTTCAGACTGAGGACTTGGCTGGCAAATTGCCGCGCACAGGGCTGGTCATGCGGCCTTGAAAGTCTGTCCAACATTCACGTGTGAAGTCGTACAGTTTGCAAGCCTTGGCTGTTTTGAAATACCAGCTCCAAGAGAAGGGCTGAACGATGATTCGGCCTGGCAGCATTTCTTCCAACTTGGCTTGGGCTTGCTTTAAACGATACAGCGGAATGCTCATGTCTACATGGTGCGCTGTGTGCTCCATGATGTGGTGCACCGAGTTGCCAATCTTCATGGGAAAGGTGAGGTGCACGGTTGTGGACACAAAGGGCTGTGCTTTGGTCCATGCCGATTTGTCGTTGTGCCAAGACACACGCACATGGGTGTGATGGACATAAACCACAAAACCAATCATGGTGTTCCAGAACAAAAAGGGAACCAACACGCCCATGAGCAAGGTAAGCGCCACCGATTGA
>CAJCDH010000141.1 GCA_903961095.1 uncultured Burkholderiales bacterium
ATCAACAATGCTGGTGTGATTCCCAACATTGGCCCTTTAAGTCAAGCTGACCCCCACAACTTGGCCATGGCATTGCGCGTTGGCTTAGAAGCCCCCATGCAGTTGTGCGCTGCTTTTTTGAGCGCCACAGAAAACTGGTCTCTGCCTCGCAAAGTGGTCAACATTTCATCTGGCCTAGGTCGACGCGCCATGGCCTCACAGGCGGGTTATTGCGCGGCCAAAGCAGGCATGGATCACTTCACACGATGCTTGGCCCTAGAAGAGTCACTCAAGCCCCATGGTGCCAAAGTCACCTCCTTGGCACCCGGCGTGATTGACACCGATATGCAAGTTCAATTGCGCGGTGCGGCTCCCGAAAAATTCCCAGATCAAAGTGGCTTCCAGCAACTTAAGTCTTCGGGGCAACTCACCTCACCACATGACGCCGCCAAGCGAATTTTAAATTACCTGGCACGTTCTGACTTTGGCAGCAATGCCGTTAGCGACGTGCGCGATGCCTAAAGGCAATACCTTGCGCCAAAGCAAATAAGTTAGCACCATGGTTGAGGTTTAATCCTAAGCTAGCATTTGTCAGCCCCCTGTAGTCTTTTTTAATCAGACTTAGGGCTTCAATTTATTTCAAATCGAAGGAGACCGAGATGAGTCGTGAAGTTGTTGTAGTCAGCAGTGTGCGCACCGCCATTGGCACATTTGGTGGCAGTCTGAAAGACCTTAGCCCTACAGAATTGGGCGCACAAGTGGTACGTGAAGCACTCAAGCGTGCCAACACCGATGGCAAGGACGTTGGTCATGTGGTGTTTGGCCATGTCGTCAATACCGAGCCCAAAGACATGTATTTGTCCCGTGTTGCCGCCATCAACGGTGGTTGCGCCGAAGGCACACCAGCGTTCAACGTTAACCGTCTTTGCGGTTCTGGTTTGCAAGCCATCATCTCAGCCAGCCAGTCCATCTTGCTAGGCGATGCAGATGTGGCCATTGGCGCTGGCGCAGAAAACATGAGCCGCGCACCCTATGTCAGCCTGGCTACCCGTTTTGGCGCTCGCATGGGCGACACCAAAATGATCGACATGTTGTTGGGCGCACTGCACGACCCCTTCCACACCATCCACATGGGCATCACAGCCGAGAACATTGCGACCAAGTGGGGCATCACGCGGGAAGACCAAGACAAGTTGGCCGTTGAAAGCCACAACCGTGCAGAGCGGGCCACGCAAGCGGGTAATTTCAAAGACCAAATCATGCCGGTCATGCTCAAAACTCGCAAAGGCGAAGTGGCCTACGATACCGACGAGCATTTCCGACCTGGTTGCACCATGGAAGAGTTGGGCAAACTCAAACCTGTGTTCTTGAAAGAAAATGGCACCGTCACCGCTGGCAATGCCTCTGGCATCAACGATGCAGCAGCTGCCGTGGTGTTGATGGAAGCAGGTGCAGCCAAAGCTCGTGGTGCCAAACCATTGGCTCGTTTGGTAGCCTATGCGCACGCTGGGGTCGACCCCAAGTACATGGGCATAGGCCCTGTGCCCGCAACTCAGTTGGCGCTCAAAAAAGCGGGGCTAACCGTCAATGATCTGGATGTGATTGAAGCCAACGAAGCCTTTGCTGCGCAGGCTTGTGCCGTCACACGCGATTTGGGCTTAGACCCCGCCAAGGTCAACCCCAATGGCTCCGGTATTTCTTTGGGTCATCCCATTGGTGCCACAGGTGCATTGATCACCGTCAAGGCCTTGCACGAACTGCAGCGCATCAAGGGGCGTTATGCCTTGGTCACCATGTGCATTGGCGGCGGTCAGGGTATTGCTGCCATTTTTGAGCGCATGTAATTTGAGAACATGTAATTTGAGCGCTTATTGACCAGCCTACGCCGATGTGGGCTACTGGGGATGGCGGTTTTTCATGAACCGCGCATCCCTCAGTCAAAGCGAGCTTCAAAGAAGGTTTCTCTCTCGATCCCAATCAGCTATAACGCTCACGGGCGATGCGAGCGCCTTCTGCCAAAGCCTGCAATTTCTTCTCGGCCACTTCACGACTCATAGGCGCCAACCCGCAATTGGTGCAGGCAATGATGCGCGCCTTGGGCACAAACTGCAGCGCACGGCCAATGGTGTCAGCCACTTGCTCTGGTGTTTCAATCACATCACTGGCCACATCAATCACGCCCACCATCACGTCTTTGCCTTCAAGCAAAGCCATCAGGTCCATGGGCACATGAGATTGAAAACACTCCAAACTCACTTGCTTGATGCTGCTCTTGGCCAAGGCAGGAAAGACCTTTTCATATTGGCGCCACTCGTGGCCCAAAGAATTTTTCCAATCGATGTTGGCTTGAATGCCGTAGCCATAGCAAATGTGAACCGCTGTGGTGCATGTCAAGCCTTGTGCAGCGCGCTCTAAGGCTTTGACGCCCCAGTCAGCCGCCTCTTCCATGTACACATTGAAGGCAGGTTCATCGAACTGAACAATGTCGACGCCATCAGCTTGCAATGCCAAGGCTTCTTGGTTTAGCAACTCGGCAAAGGCCATGGCCATCTTCACTTTGTCGCCATAGAAACGATCGGCCACGGTATCCACAATGGTCATCGGACCAGGCAAGGTGAACTTCAATTTTTTCTTGGTGTGCGCGCGTGCCAGTTGGGCTTCAAACGCATGCACGCGGCCTTTTAAACGCAAGGGTGCAACCACTTGAGGCACTTGCGCATCGTAGCGATTGTTGCGTATGCCCATGGTCACTTTGTTTTCGAAGTCGATGCCTTCCACTTGCTCCAAGAAGCCATGCACAAAGTGTTGACGTGATTGTTCGCCGTCGCCCACCACATCCAGGCCCGCATCTTCTTGCGCTTTGATCCACAGCAGTGTGGCATCGGCTTTGGCTTGTTTCAGACTATCGCCCTCGGCCATCCATTTAG
>CAJCDH010000142.1 GCA_903961095.1 uncultured Burkholderiales bacterium
ATTGGTGCGGGGCGCATCATGAGTGCCGCGGGTACCGAAATTCAATCCACCTTGATCAACTGCTTTGTGCAACCTGTGGGTGACTGCATTCAAGGCGTCGACGAGGATGGCTTTCCTGGCATTTATGAAGCCCTCAAACAAGCCGCCGAAACCATGCGGCGGGGTGGTGGTGTGGGATATGACTTCTCGCACGTGAGGCCCCGCGGTGCCAGGGTTAAAGGGACAGCCTCATTGGCGTCTGGCCCTTGCAGTTACATCAATGTGTTTGATCAGTCGTGCTCTACCGTGGAGAGTGCTGGCGCTAGGCGTGGTGCTCAAATGGGTGTTCTTAGAATTGATCACCCCGACGTGATGGAATTCATCACAGCCAAAAGAACGCCAGGACGCTGGAACAATTTCAATGTGTCGGTGGGGGTCAGCGATGAGTTCATGAACGCTGTACAAAACGATTTACCCTGGCAGTTGATTCACAAAGCTAGGCCGGGCGAGTTGTTGATGGCGCAGGGGCTAAAGCAGCGACTCGATGGTCAATGGGTCTACGCAGAAATTCCGGCAAGAGAAATCTGGCAAACCGTGATGCAGTCGGCCTACGACTTTGCCGAGCCAGGCATTTTGTTTTTAGATCAAATCAACCGCGATAACAACTTGGCTTATTGCGAAACACTCGAGGCCACCAACCCTTGTGGTGAGCAGCCGCTGCCACCTTACGGTTGTTGCGATTTAGGGCCCGTCATCTTGCCAAAGTTTGTGCAGCATCCCTTTGGCTTAGATGGCACTGCACCAGCCTTCGACTTTGAAGCCTTTGTGCAGGCTGTGTTCACGCAAGTGCGCGTGCTAGACAACGTGTTGGACCTGACGCATTGGCCATTGCCCGAGCAGGCCATGGAAGCTGAAGCCAAACGCCGCATTGGTGTTGGTTTTACAGGCTTGGGAGATGCATTGGTAATGCTTAATCTGCCTTACAACAGCGAGGCTGGCCGCCTATTTGCTGCCGATATTGCTCGCGTCATGCGCGACACCGCCTATGCGGCATCCATAGAGTTGGCCCGAGAGCGCGGCAGCTTTCTGTTGCTCAATGTCGATGCATATTTAGGCGGAACTGGATTTGCCAGTCGCTTGCCTGATGAAATTCGAGAGGGCATCGCACGCCATGGCTTACGCAACAGCCATTTGTTGTCCATTGCGCCCACAGGCACCGTCAGTTTGGCCTTTGCTGACAATGCATCCAACGGCATCGAGCCCGCGTTCTCATGGAACTACACCCGCAAAAAGCGCGAGATCGATGGCAGTACCCGCGAATACATGGTGCAAGATCATGCTTGGCGTGTTTACCGTGAGTTGGGTGGCGATATCAATCAATTGCCGCCTGCCTTTGTCACTGCGCTTGAGATGTCGGCGCAAGACCACATCGCCATGATGGCAGCCGTACAACCTTTTGTAGACACGGCCATTTCTAAAACAGTCAACGTGCCTGCTGATTGTCCCTTTGAAGAGTTTGCGCATTTGTACATGCAAGCATGGACTGCAAATTTAAAGGGCTTGGCTACTTATCGGCCCAACGCCATTTTGGGATCGGTCTTGCAAGTGACGCCCTCAGCCGCTGAAGCGCAGACTGCACAAGGCGCCTACACAGACGCTTCATCTGAGGTAGATCCATTGCGCTGCGTGGTTGATCGACGCCCTCACGGTGAGTTGCCTGCAGTGGCCGAAAAAATCAATTACTGGACCCAAGACGGACTCAAGACCTTGTACCTCATCATTTCATTTTTGCCGGTGGCTGGCGTGGTGAAAGGACAAGCTGTACAAGTAGAAAGAGCCATTGAGTTTTTTATGCCTGTTGGACAAAACGGAGAATCGCAGCAATGGATTACCTCCAGCATGCGGCTCTTGTCTTTGGCTGCGCGCGGGGGCTTCTTGGCCCGTGCTTTGCACGACATGCGAAAAGTGGCTTGGGACCGAGGACCCGTGAGGCTAGGAACGATGCGCAAGGACAGTGGCGTTGAAGTGCCCATGTGGCATGACTCAGAAGTGGCTGCCGTGGCCTACGCCATTGAACAAATTGTGGAGCGACGCAATAGTTCTTGTGTGCCCAATTTGTCCAATGTGGCGGGTGCAAGCCATGTGACAAAGGAAGCTTTGCATCAGCATGGCATCTTGCAAAACGTGATGGCCGGAAAAAAATGTCCTGAATGTGGTGCTCATGCGCTGATTAAAAAAGATGGTTGCGAATACTGCACCAGTTGTGGCCACTTGGGCACATGCGGGTAATTTGAATCTGCAGAGAGTTTGGACGCCAATGAATTTTTCAATTGAAGCAGACACGCAGACATTGGCAAACAAACTACAGGCTTTCATCGAAAGATATGTATTGCCCTACAACCCTGCGTGGCATCAATCTGTGGCCAAGGGTGAGTATCCCCCGCCATTCATCGAAGACCTGAAAGTTTTGGCCAAAGAAGAAGGTTTGTGGAATCTCTTCTTGCCTGAATTGAAATCAGATGAACCTGGTACGCGATTGAGTCATTCAGCCTATGCGCCGTTGGCAGAAATCATGGGTAAATTGCCCTGGGCTGCCGAAGTGTTCAATTGCCAAGCGCCTGATTCGGGCAACATGGCTTTGTTGCATCAATTTGGAAACGAAGCACAACATAAAACATGGCTAAAGCCAATGCTCAATGGTGAAATGCGTTCTGCTTTTGCCATGTCTGAGCCCGATGTGGCTTCGTCCGACCCCACCAATTTGCAAACTACCGTGCGCGATGAAGGCCATGACTTGGTGTTAAATGGTCGCAAGTGGTTTATTACTGGTGCGGCTCACCCGCAGTGCCAAGTTTTGTTGGTGATGTGCCGCAACCAAGGCAGTGCTTTGGCTGACAACTCGAATGAAAAGCATCAGCAACACAGTATTGTTTTGGTACCCATCCATGCGCCTGGTGTAGACCTTGTTCGCAATTTATCAGTGTTGCACCATGTTGCTCCCGAAGGCCATTGTGAAATTGTGTTGAAGCAAGTGCGTGTGCCTAAAGAAAATTTACTGGGTGCATGGGGTGAGGGCTTCAAGATGGGTCAGATGCGATTGGGCCCTGGGCGTGTTCATCATTGCATGCGTACCTTGGGTCAATGTGAGTTGGCACTGTCTTTGGCGGCAGA
This sequence comes from uncultured Burkholderiales bacterium, assembly GCA_903961095.1. Lineage (GTDB taxonomy): Bacteria > Pseudomonadota > Gammaproteobacteria > Burkholderiales > Burkholderiaceae_C > Limnohabitans_A. Next base: position 3,151 of record CAJCDH010000142.1, read on the forward strand.
GCGATGTTTAGAAAGAGAAGCTTTTGGCCACCATTTGTCGAACTACGCCAATGTACAAGAGTGGCTGGCCTTGTCGCGGATTGAAATTGACCAAGCGCGTTTGCTCATTTTGCAAGTGGCATGGATGTTGGATCAACCCCAATTTGACAGTGCTTTGTTGAAGTCTAAAGTGGCGGCCATCAAGGTGGTGGCAGCTCGCCTGCAGGTGCGTGTGGTAGACAGAGCCATGCAGATATTTGGTGCGATGGGTTTGTCGTCCGATACACCTTTGGCTTATTTTTGGACTTGGGGCCGGGCCCTGCAAATCATGGATGGGCCTGATGAAGTGCATCTGCGCACCGTGGCCAAGCATGAGTTGGTGCAAGCACGTCAGCGAATGGGCGCATCTTCAAATTACTTTACAACACCAGAGCAAATGGCCAGACCACCCCATATTCGCTAGAAAACCCCATCTAAGACCATAGGCATTGAAGCCGCTCATGCTGGTGTTCTTAGAATAAGTCACAATGCTGGCATGAGAATATTGCTCGTCGAAGACGAAATCAAAATTGCTGAATTTGTTTTAGAAGGCATAAAGCAAGCTGGCCTGCAAGCGACGCATGCTGCAGATGGGTTAATTGCCAAGAGGATCATTGCATCGCAGAAATTTGATGTGATGCTTCTGGATGTCATGCTACCGCATGTCGATGGCTTTTCTTTATTGCAACAACTGCGCCAAGCCAATGATAAAACGCCAGTCATTGTGCTCAGCGCAAAGTCGGATCTTTCAGACAGGCTACAAGGCTTTGAGCTTGGTGCAGACGACTATTTGCCCAAGCCCTTCTTTATGGAAGAATTGATAGCCCGAATTAAGGCGGTGGCCATGCGTGGCGGCGCAGAGCCATCCGTGACAGAAGTGGCCGTAGATCAACTCAAGTTGGATCTGGTGAATCGACAAGTTGTATGGCATGAAGTGACAACTGTATTGAGTCAGCGGGAATTTATGCTTTTGAAGTACCTCATGCGATCACCTGGAAAAATCTTTTCCAGAAAACAAATTTTGCAAAATGTATGGAATATTGACTTTGATCCTCAAACCAATTTGGTGGATGCTTGCATACAGAGAATTAAGCGAAAGTTGATGCGCAACAATGATGATTTGGAGTCGCCCATTGAGTCTGTTCGCGGCATAGGCTACCGAATTCGATTTGAGTGAGTGCTATGAGACGCTCGCTCAAAATCCACATCTTTATTCACGTTTTGATCGTTGCGTCACTGGTTGTTTTTGTTAACCGAAACATTGCGCAATGGCTTTTGCTAGATCAAATGAAAGGGCTGTTGCGAACAAGCATAGTGACAGCATTTGAAAAATGTGAAGCAGAAATTGATCACGCAGAAGATTTCTACAGTTGCCATCGAAAGATCAATCCTGGAAATATTTTGAATAGCTTTGCGGGGTCCTATGTACTTTGTCCCTCGCCAGCTGTTTCAGTTTTGTCCTTAAGACCTCAAGAGTGTGACGTAGGTTCAAAACAAAGCATGCTTTGGGCCAATGCGCAGAAACTGCAAAACGGCAAATTAGAACTTGCTTCATTGGCTGTTCAAGATGAGGTATGGATTGGCGTAAAACGTGCTGATCAGCCTGGGTTTGAAGGCCCCATGATGCTTGTCAACGAGTCTGCTGCTGTCAATATGTTGAGCCAGTTGTGGTCTTACAGAGATCGAAATTTGGTATTTGCCTTGCCTATTATTGTGCTGATGCTCATGATGATGGCAGTTTATCTAGCCTATTTGCTAACGCGTGCCATTTCTATACTAGAAACGGCATTGACCAGCTTGAATGCCAATAACTTAGATTCAGCTCAAAAAATTGAGGCGCCTTATCGCGAGTTTCAAAAGATGCTTGCTGTCTTTGAGGATTTGCGCCAACGATTGCTTGAAAGCTTTGCCAAAACCAGACGATTTGCGGCTGATGCTTCTCATGAGCTCCGAACACCGCTGACCATTTTGCGTGGAAATTCCGAGCTCATGATCAATGACTTGACACCAGGTTCAAAAATTTATGATCAGGTGAACAAGATTCACAATGAGGCCGAAAGGCTGATTGAGATCACGGAGAAGCTCTTGATGCTGTCTCGAGCAGACGCCAACAACATGGTCATAGCTTCAGCCGACATGAACTTAAGCGAATTCTTGCAAGAGATGATTGAAGAAGGCGCGGAATCATTCCCGAACATTCGTATTTCCAATGAAATTCAACCTGGTGTCCATTGGCGATGTGATGCAGCCTTGATTGCTCAGTTAATTCACAACTTGTTTGCTAATGCGCTGAAGTACAACAAGCCAGATGGTTGGATTCATCTTCAATTGCGTCAAACAACATCCAGTCTCAAAATTGAAATTTCAAATTCCTCAGATCTGATTCCTGAGGACTTGAATGAGCGTGCATTTGAGCGGTTTTACAGAGGAAATTTTGCACATTCAAGGCAGGCCGACGGACAAGGGTTGGGCTTGAGCATTGCCCTAGAGATAGCCAAGGTTCACCGTGGAAAATTGTCACTTCATGGCACGAACGACAAAGTGACAGTCACACTCGAGGCGCCCTTGCAAGCTCTTTGATCAGGGGTTTTTGAGACACGCCATGAATTTTTCACCCATGATGTTGGCTCGTCCTTCAAACAAAACATTGACCTTATCAGCCCCCGTGTATTGTTGACGAAGGGCAAAACGCTCTTCATGGTCGTTGGCCAAACGAACTGCTGCACTGACATAATCGTCTTCTGATTGTGTAATAAGCCATTCTGGCAGACCAAGCCGTCGGAACAAGCCCTCGTCAATGTGCTCATGGACTTCTGGGCCAGTTTTGCAAATGCCCACCAAGCCTGCACTGATGGTGTCAATGATGCCGTTGGTGTTGCCAAAAGGGAATGGATTGATGAACATGTCGCACCCCGCAATGACATCCATGTAGGCGGTGTAATGTTGGTGCGGAAACACGGTGACGTGGGGTCCTAAAAACTGATGGACCACACGCTGCAAGTTGGGAAAGCTGAGACCCATGGCGTGGCCTATGAGAAATTGAAAATGAACAGGTACTTTGCTTTCTTTCACAATCCGTGCGCATGTGCTCAAAAACCTGGGATTGATTTTCATGGTGGTGGCACACATGGCAATGAGCACCACATCGGGCTTGGGTTTGGGTTTGACAATAACTTTTAAACCCTCTGCAGCAGCTGAGGGGCGATAGGGCATGCCATCTGTTGGCAACTTGAGAAGTTTTTCGCTAAAGCAAGTGTCGCTTCCCACGTAGTCCTCTTCAACCACCACATAGTCGATGGCATGCGAGTGGGTGGTAGCAGGATGGCCAAGGGCGATCATTTGCAAGGGTGCAATGCGCAAATTGGTGAGCCACATGGTGAGGGGGAACATGCCAACGCTGGGCATGTAAAGTACCTTGGCATTTCTTTGGCTAGCCTCATTTTGAATAAAGCGAATTTGATCTAGCAAGTTGCTTTGCCGAGGGATGGTAACCACCTCGTCAAAGACTTTGCGTGTCGTGTCGTCAGTGCAGTTTTCATATGCCAAGGCGACCACTTCAAATTGCGCACGAGCCGCCTCCATCGTCAGTGAATGTGTGCGGTAAATAGAGTGGCTGCTGGTAAACCATTCGAGAACCACCATGAGAACGGGCTTTTTCTTGGCCTGTTTTTTAGACAGCTTGATGGGCTCGACCTGCAGGTCTTTGAAGCCATTCAAACTTAATTTGCGTCTAATGAGTTCATTAATTGGTTTTTTGATGTCGTGCTTGTCAGCGCGGTCAGCATAGCTGCAGTGCATATAGAGGTCGTGCAGCACGCCCAAAGGCAGTTGTTCTATGTCGTCTATTTGCGCCAAATGCGCGGTTAACCAAGGCAGAATTTTCTCGCGCTTGGTATGTGCAGACGGCGAACCTAAAAACCTTGGTGATAGCAACACCAAGCAGAGGCCGGCAGCCAACACTTTGTCGGCCTTCCACAAGGCGTCTAAATCTAGCGGCACCTCTGACTCTGGGGAGTAGAGCAAACAAAATTTAAGTAAATCGGCTTGGCCAATTTGAAGTTGATTTAGATTTGACTTTTGATCACCCTCGCTCATGTTCAGAGCGCGCATCACATGGTCAGCATTGCGAAATGGTGTGGCAGCAAAAAGGGTAGACAGCCAGCGATGGTGCGCCAACACGTTTTGGCGCCATTCTGGTGCAAAAAACAAGGCGTCATCTGCCAACAAACAGGAAGCAGCAGCTGCTGCACGCGTCCAAATGTGCTGGTTTAGCTCACGCTCTGAAACTGACTGCAAAGGCAATGCGCTGAATTGAGCCCCCACATTGCCATAGTGCTCATCGAGGTCGTGCAAAAGTGCCAATAACTCTCGCATGCCCATTTCGCGATCCCGGCTGTATGCCAAGGACTCAAATTTTTCCAGCGAAAACGCCATTGCTAATCCATTCTAAAAATAATTATCAACTTACGAAGGTTCAATCTCAAGCTTAGCGCGTTTGAGTATTCAACATGAATTGAAGACGTAATTACAAAAAAATAAATCAATATTTAATTTTCATTTTTCTTAGAGCGCATGCGTAAATGTGCGACAGCAAAGGCAAAAAAATAATTTCGAAAATGACATTTTCATCATTAATTAAATCTTCATTGATCTGACTGTATTCTCAAAACTCGAAATTTAGTTTAAGAAATTTTTAGCCAGGTTACTTCAGTTCCTCGGTCAGCCTAGCCAATGCTATTTTCCAGAATTCAGCTCTGCGCTGTTTTGATTTTTTCAAAGCCGCAGATTCATCAAGCACTCTCATTGGAGAGACCGCTTAAAAGCAATTTGTTCTCGGGCGAAGGCACAAGCACGCCATGAACAAGATACACCGCGTTCTCTGGAATAAAAATACCCTCACCTTTGTGGCGGTAGCTGAGACCGCGAAGTCTGCTGGCAAAGGGGCTAAAGGCGCGACCGATTGCAACTCTGCAGGTGCATTAGAAAGAGGTACAGAAGGGGGCATTGGGGCCTCTTTTCACCTTGGGCTTAAATCGCTTTTGACAGCTTTTGCTGGCGCTGGCTTGTGTTGGAGTGCTGCGTTTGCACAATATGTTGCGCCCACACAACTGCCAACGGGTGGCCAAGTTACGGCTGGTACCGCCAAAATAACCCAAATCGAGGCCTTGATGGCCATCACGCAGAGCAGCCAGCGGGCTGCCATCAACTGGCAAAGCTTCAATGTGGGCTCGCAGGCCAAGGTGAACATCACCCAGCCCTCTAGCAGCAGCGTGTTGTTAAACCGTATTTTGGGCAATTCAGCCTCTCAAATTTACGGCCAGATCAATGCCAACGGCCAAGTGATCATGTCCAACCCGTCTGGCATGTATTTCTCGCCCACGGCCGCCGTGGATGTGCACTCCTTCACAGCCACCACCCACGGCATCAGTGATGCCGACTTCATGGCCGGCATCATGAAGTTCAATCGAAACGGTGCCACGGGCAAAATTGTGAATGACGGCCAAATCAGTGCTGCTTTGGGCGGCTATGTGGCCTTGTTGGCGCCTGAAGTTCGCAATGGCGGCTTGGTGATCGCCAAACTGGGAACCGTGGCTTTGGCCGCTGGTGAGTCATTTGAGTTGGAATTTGACAAGCAAAATAGCTTGACCAACATCTTGGTCAGCCCTGCCACTATGGCGGCCTTGGTAGAAAACGGCCATGTCGTTCAAGCGCCAGGTGGCTTGATTATTATGTCTGCTCAGGCTGCCAATCAATTGCAAAGCGGCGTGGTTAAAAACACGGGCAGCTTGCAAGCTACGGGGTTTGTCAACAATGGCGGTGTGATTCGGCTTGCTGCCACGCGCAAAATAGAAAACACCGGCACCATCACCGCAGATGCCGCGCCCGGCAGCATAGGCAAGGGTGGCGACATTGTTTTGATTGCAGATTTAAGCAACCCCGATAGCACGGCCATCATAGGTGGAACTCTTTCGGCCAGAGGTGGTGATCTTGGTGGCGATGGTGGTTTTGTAGAGACTTCGGCTTCCAAGGTGAGCATTCAGGATGATGCCAAGGTAATTACTTTGTCTCCCAAGGGGAAGACGGGTACTTGGTTGGTGGATCCTACGGACTTTACGATTAGCAGTGGCGCGTTAAATCAGACTTCCAGTGGCATTGGTGCCACGACCCTTGCGGAAAGTTTGGCCAATACGAGCGTTAGCATCACCACAGACAACAGCGTAGGGAGCGAGAGCGGCGACTTGAATGTGAATGCTGCTGTTTCTTGGTCTGCCAATACAACTCTCAATCTATCTGCCTATCGAAATGTTAATGTGAATGCCGCCATCAGTGCAACGGGCACAAGCAGTGGTCTAAACATTACAGCCAAAGTGGGCCCTGGAACTGGCACTATCAATTTAGGCGCCAATATCACTACAGGCGGCACGCAAACTTACAACGGCAGTGTGGTTGTAAATGGTACTGACATTGCTTTGAGTTCAACATCAGGCGGTTTATCGATTGTTGGTGGTGTGAGCGTGGGCACTGTTGGTGCTGGAAAATTAACGATCACAAGCGCGACTTCAAGCAATATTTCTGAGGCAATTTCAGGCGACTTGCAATTGGTGAAGGCGGGCGCCAGTACCTTGACCTTGGCTGGCAATAACACCAACACTGGTGATATCAACGTCATCGCAGGAACTTTGGCGGCGGGGGCCAACAATACTGTTTTTGGCAGTGGCAATATCTCAGTGAACGGGGGTAATCTGGACATTGCAGGGTTTAACGTTGCTATAGGCAGTCTGAGCATTGGTGCCGCGGGTGGCAATATTTCTGGCACCACGGGTGTTATCACTAACCTGTTTCCTGTCGCAAATTATACGTTTGCCCCTGAAGGTAGCAATGTCAGCACTGTGTCTGCAATCTTGGGTGGTACTGGAGGCCTTGCCAAGTTTGGCAGCGGTACCACTAGCCTAACGAGAAACAACACCTACACAGACCAAACCTTCATCTTTGGTGGCACATTGTCAGTGGGTAACAATGGCACCGAAGGCAGTATTTTGAGCAATGTAAGTGTGGACACTGGCGCCACGTTTCAACTCAATCGGTCTGACAATATTACATTCAGCGGTTTTATCAATGGTTCCGGTAGATTGGTTAAAACGGGTTCCGGAACAACGACTCTTTCAGGGTACACCTCCTACCGCGGAGGCACCCTAGTCAGCGCTGGCACATTGGCTGTAGGAAATGACTTTTCGTTGGGCCATAGCACCGGCACGCTAACTGTGAACGGCGGCACTTTGGCCATCGATACATTCAACTTGAGTGTTGGTGCAGTAACGATTGGTAATTCAGGCGGCAATATCACTGGCAGTACAGGTGTGCTAACTGGCACCGGCTACACATTCAACAATACCAATGCCGCTTCTGTGTCTGCCATCTTGGCGGGCAACACTGCGGCCTTGACTCAAGCGGGTACAGGCACAACCACATTGTCTGGGAACAGCACTTATGGTGGTGGTACCACAGTAAGCGCAGGCACATTGTCAGCAGGAAGTAATGCAGCTTTTGGAAGCAACACAGGCGCATTGACCGTTAATGGTGGCACGCTCGATTTGAGCACCCATACCATCGCCGCTGGTGCAGTGACCGTTGGTACTTCAGGCGGCAACATCACTGGTAGTACGGGTGTGCTAACTGGTACTGGCTATACATTCAACAATACACTCAATAACGCAGCAACTGTGTCTGCTATTTTGGCTGGCGCAGCTCCCCTCATTCAAGCAGGCTCAGGTACTTCAACGTTGACAGGTTTAAATACCTACAGCGGTGGTACCAACATTAGCACTGGTACTTTGAAGGCTGGAAGTGCCACTGCATTGGGCTCTGGCGCAATTGATGTGACCAGTGGTGCAGCATTAGATTTGAATGGTCAAACGATGACCAGCACAGGGGTGCTGACCTTGAATGGCACAGGCATCAGCAGTGGTGGTGCTTTGAGAAACAGCAGCGCTACAGGTGCTACTTATGCAGGCCTTGTTGCGCTGGGCTCAGACAGCAGCGTTGTGGGCGAAACGGGAAGCATTGCGCTTAGCAACATTGGCACTATTTCAGGCCCAAGCTTTAACCTCACATTGGGTGGAGCGCAAGGTGGCAGCGTGGCCAGCATCATTGGTACAACCACAGGTGCCATCGTCAAAGAAGGCGCTGGTAATTGGACACTCAGTGGCGCTAACACTTACAGCGGTGGCACCACAATTAGCGCGGGAACTGTGAAAGCTGGAAGTGAAACAGCCTTTGGCTCTGGCGCTATTGGTGTAACCAGTGGTGCAACGCTAGACCTTAATGGTCAGATCATGACAAGCACTGGCGTACTGACTTTGAACGGCACGGGCATCAGCAGTGGTGGTGCTTTGAAAAACAGCAGCGCCACAGATGCTACTTATGCAGGCCTTGTTGCGCTGGGCTCAGACAGCAGCGTTGTGGGCGAAACGGGAAGCATTGCGCTTAGCAACATTGGCACTATTTCAGGCCCAAGCTTTAACCTCACATTGG
>CAJCDH010000143.1 GCA_903961095.1 uncultured Burkholderiales bacterium
GACCCATGTCGCCTTCGTAATCCCAAAGCACAGCGTGTGCATCGGCAGGGCCGTGGGCACCTTTCTTGTCTAACTTTTTGTCACTTTTTTTTTCGTCTTTGCTGTGACCGTCTTTGGCATCTGCTTTGCCTGCAGGTGCCTCTTTGGAGTTGGCCTTGTTGTCGCCTTTGCCAGCAGCGCCCTCAGGCAGGCATTCCGACATGACCTTCACTTTTTCACCAGCAGCAGCCAATGCATTTTGAGCGGCACAAATGACTTTTTGCTGGCCTTTCCAGTCTGTCATTTCCAGTGCTTTTTGGAAGGCTTCTACGGTAGCGGGATCTTTCGTGCCATTGGTTAAAAGGCGAACACCCGCCATGCCCAATTGACGCTCAGAAGAAAGACCTTTTTTCTCTTTGGCATAAGCTGCTTCAAGGTCTTTCAAAATGATGCCGCTTGAGAACGCAGCTTTGACGGCTTCCATTTCTTGGGCTTTGGTCAACAATGGTGGAAGCATTTCTTTGCTTGCTGCCAACTCTACTTCTGTGGCTTCAATTTTCTTATCTGCCTCTTCTACTTTTTGAGTAAGCTCTGCCACTTGTGCGGTTGCTGCTGCGCTCGATTTTTTTTGCGTCCAGCCAAAGAAGCCCGCACCAGCTGTAGAGATGGCGAGCAAAAGGATGGCAATAATTTTTATCATGGTCTATTCCAGAATGTAATTTCCGTACTTAGGCAGATTCGGCACTAAGCTTGAAAACTTGAATTTATCGATCGGCTTTAAAACTAATCCCTCGGCCGTCGGAAGTGACGCCCACTAAGTAGAGGCGCTGTGTTTTCCCTGCAACAGGGCTTGTTGTGATGAAGGCTGCGCCATTGAAGACTTTGCCGCCTAAGTTAGATTGGGTGCATGAGGTGGCGCTAGGGATGCTCACTGAGAATTTGTACAAATTGGCACCATCAAAGCTGGGCGTTAATTCACCCAATGAAAATTGACAATCGCCCAAAAAGCTCATGTAACTGTTGAATGCGCCTGTGGCTGAAATGCTAATTGTGAAGGCGCCATTGGAGCCACTGCCGTAAGACAGGTTGCCTTGCCAATTGCCCTGGACAGCATCCAAACGAGCAGGGGTGTTGTAAATGTAGTCTGATGGAAAGCGATGGTCTAAATTGCTAATGGCAAAAGCATTGGCAGAGTTGGTTGCAGGAAAATTAAGTGACGCACGAATTTCACCAGAGCGATTGGTGCTCAATGTGCCCGAGCCAGTTCGAACTGAAGTGGCCAAGTGGGGGTAGTAGGTAATTTGCGCCAAAGGGATCGAGTTGTTGCCTGTAATTTGTCCTGAGCCACTGTAAATGTCAGGGTTGGTATCGTCGTAATGCAAGGCATAAAACTTTGTCAGGCCCCCCGATGCCGGTTCTGTGGGCAGCAAAATGCTAACCCATTCTTTGGGCAGGTTGTCCGATTTGCCAATGAGGGTGCCGATGTAGGCTCCTGGTGTCATGAGCGCTGCAGCTGGTGGTTCTGGTAAGGTTATGGGCGAGCTACCACCCCCGCCGCCACAAGCAGAGATGCCAACAATTAGAATGCCAGAACAAACAAACCTCGAGAAGAAGCTGAATGGGTGGGTGTGTTTGGCGGCTGTGCAGATGTTCATGGCATGGCTCTTTTCAAGATCAGTGCACTACTTTATAGTAGGGCGCATGAATACCAAAACCCATCTTCTTCAATATCCTGCGACCCCACAAGGCTTGGCGGCCACTTCGAAATTGAGAATGGCTATGGCAGCCAGCTTGCTTGTGATTTTGGCTCCGCTTGCGGCCCAAGCTGAATGGCAAAAAATTACCACAACCGATTCCGGCATTATTTATGTCGATGACGGCAGCATCAAGCGCAATGGCCCTATTCGGTCTTTTTGGAGTCTGCTCGATTACAGAACGCCACAAAGGGCGCAAAGAGGTGCTTTCTTTGTATCCACTCGCACCCACATGGAGATGGATTGCCGCAAAGAAATGGTCCATATCTTGCAGTTTTCCATGCACAGTGGCCCCATGCTCACGGGTGAAATTGTCGACTCGCAGGGCGTGATGCGAGAGTGGCAAACCATTCCCCCCGACACACCATTGGTGGCTCTTTACAAGTTTATTTGCGGCAAATAAGCGCTTTAAATGGTTCATGGCCGAACCCACCCGGCCTGAAGCCAATGCCTGTAATTGGCTGAAAAATTCCAAGCAAAATTTTGCACAGACACGCCAGTTGGAAATACATCTTGCGTTAAGTGATCTAGCCATGGGCTTTGTGCGTTCAATTGGCCAAGCCAATGTTGGTCATGCCAATCTGCATGGCGAACAGGCAAATCGCTGTGTTGTTCAATCAAGTGTGTGGTTGGCCCAGACATTCGATCATGCAAGCTGCCCCATTCTCTGCCTTTGAGCTGCACCTTGATTTGCTTAAGCCGTCGCTCCACTTGCTGCCAATCTGTATTCAAGTTTTGAAAGCGCAACTGACCCAATACGTTGTCAAAAAACACGCATGCCTTGGGATGTGCCGAAAGCAAAGCTGGCAAGTCTTGTAAAGCATCTCGCTTGTGACAATGTAGTTCTGTGCGGGTGGCTTTAAGCGCTTTGCCATGGCGCCATTGAAACAACATGGCGGCCCAAGGATCGATGTCAAAAGTGTCTACTCTTGCAAATTGCTGAAGCCACTTGCTAGACATCATCCAGCCAGCGCTTGCGCCAATGAGCATCAGGCTTGGCTGGTCTTTTGAGTTGCTGGGTTTAAATGCTTGCGCTTCAGCCAATAGCCATTTTTCAATGGCTTGAGAAGTGGGCGCCCAACGTGCATTAGAACGCCACGCCATCCAGTGCCAAGCCATGCCACCCGTGAGGTTCATGTTTGTGGCTTGAGGTTGAACTGCATGACACCTAAAGCATCCATGCGGCGTTGGTCTTTTTTGTTTTCTTCACGTTGCACAGCCATGGCATTTTGATCGGCCAAGGTTTGCATTTTGATGCGCTCGCGTTCTTGTGCAATCAATTGCTCTTTGATGCCTGTGATGGCGTTTTCGGTATATTGAATGTCGGTTTTAACACGCTGCATCAAGTTCAAAAGTTGCGACATGAACTGGCGTTGGTTCATGGCCTCCCGCATGCCCACGCTTTCGGCATTCGATTTGGTCAAGCCGTCGCGGTATTCGTCGTACATTTTTTGAATGCGCTGCTCGCTGGTCTTCAGGCTTTGAAGGCGTTGGCGTGCAAGCATCATTTCATTTTGAATGATGGCAATTTTATCTTCGGCCTTTTGCGTCAAGATGGTCCAACAGGGGCGAGCTACTACTGTGTCGTTCATACCAATGCCCCCATCATGCTTCGAATGTCAGCACGGGTGCTAGCCTCGTCTTTGCCTTCGTGCATGTCTTGGCGCAAGTACTGCTCCATCGATTCACGCAGCCTGATGGCTTCGTCCAATGTGGGGTTGCTGCCAGCTTCGTAGGCACCCACTTGAATTAAGTCCATGTTCTGTTGGTACAAA
>CAJCDH010000144.1 GCA_903961095.1 uncultured Burkholderiales bacterium
ACATCTCCCAATAATCGCGGAAACGTATTAGTCACGAATAAGTCTTCAAACAGCTTAATTGATAAACTGCTCAGACCCCACAATGCCCAGTTTGGTCAAGCCCATGCGTTGTGCGCTGGCCATCACCAGGGCCACAGACTCATACTTGGCCTTGGCATGTGAGCGAATGTGCAATTCGGGTTGCGGTTGAACGGCTGCTGCCTCTACAAGCTTGGCCTCTAGTTCGGCACGGCCTGCAATGGGCTTGCCGTTCCAGTTGATCACGCTGTTTGCATCCACATCAATCTTGATCACCACGGGGTCTATCTTTTTAGTCGGCGGCGTGGAGATCGGCATGTCCAAATTGACCGAGTGCAGTTGCGCCGGAATGGTGATGATCAACATAATGAGCAGCACCAACATCACGTCAATCAATGGCGTGGTGTTAATGTCCATCATCACTTCTGGTTCGTCATTCCCTGAGCCTGAGCCTACGTTCATTCCCATGATTTTTTCCTTTATTGCGGCTCAGTGATGAAACCGACCTTGGTGATGCCAGCGCGTTGCACCGCATACATCACTCGGCCCACAGACTCAAAGTCGCTCTTGCCATCGCCCCGAATCTGAACTTCAGGCTGGGGCTTCATGACCGAAAACTTCTTCATGCGCTGCAGCAAGTCGTCTGAATTTTTAATGGGCGTGTCGTACAAGAAGATCTTGCCCTTCACATCCACCGAGATGATCACAGTCTCTGGCTTGGTCTCGCGCACCAAGTTTTTTTCTTTGGGCAAATCCACCTTGATGGACGTGGTCACCACGGGAATGGTGATCAAGAAGATGATCAAGAGCACCAACATCACGTCCACCAAGGGGGTGGTGTTGATCTCACTCATGATTTCATCGTCTTTGTCTGAACCGACGTTCATTGACATGATTGACCTCTCAGTATTTTGAGCTTGGGTTTCTTTGAGCTATGTCTATTCAGCAAGCTTGAATTACTTGTTGCTGGAAGCCAGCAACACAGAGTGCAAGTCAGAACCGAAGGCGTTCACGTCTTCCATCACAGCCTTGTTGCGACGCACCAACCAGTTGTAACCCAGCACGGCAGGCACCGCCACAGCCAAACCAATGGCCGTCATGATCAAGGACTCGCCCACAGGGCCAGCCACTTTGTCAATCGACGCTTGACCGGACATACCGATCTTGACCAAGGCGTTGTAGATGCCCCAAACCGTGCCGAACAAACCGACGAAAGGCGATGTAGAGCCCACGGTAGCCAATACGGCCAAGCCATCTTGCATGCGGCTTTGCACGTTGCCAATGGCGCGCTGAATGCTTTGGGTGGTCCAAGTGTTGAAGTCAACGGCGCCCAAGAGGCCTGTGTGTTTGTTGGCGCTTTCAAGACCTTTTTCTGCAATGAAGCGGAAAGGGCTGTCTTCTGCCAAGCCATCAGCACCTTGACGCAATGAAGAAGCTTTCCAGAAAGTCTCTTGCGCTGCGCTCGCAAACTTGGCCGCTTTAGACTGCTCAAAGTACTTCGTAATGATCACGTACCAAGAGCCCATGGACATGATCACCAAGATCAACAAAGTGCCCTTGGCCACGATGTCGCCTTGGGCCCACAGAGCACCAAGGCCGTAGGGATTTTCTTCGTGTGCGCTGGGTGCGGGTGCGGCTTCTGTCGCAACAGGCGCTGCAGCTGGTGCCGCAGGCGCAGCTTCAGCCGCGGGTGCAGGCGCCGCAGCCGCTGGCGCAGCCTCCTTGGGCTTGGCCGCAAAGCTGGTGCTGGCCAAACCAAGGCCGGCTACCAGGCCGACTGCCAGAATGAGGGTTTTGAGTTGCTTGATCATGGGAGGACTCCTCTGAAACGAATTCAATTAAATTTAAAAAATATTCAACAAAAAGTGTTGGGTTCTGATTGGGTTCTGATGCAGTGTGGGCAAGAGCTGTGCTCTTTACTCTAAGCGCCAGGTGTATTTCATGCTGGCCCAGCTTTGCTGGGGCTTGCCGTCCACCGTGCCGGGCTTGAACTGGCACTTGGACAAACCAGCCCTGGCCGCTTCATCCAAACGCCTAAAGCCCGATGACTTTTCAATGGCCGACTCAATGACCTTGCCATCAACGCCTACCAAGAACTTCAATTGCACAGTGCCTTCTTCCTCCAAGCGCTTAGAGGCATTTGGATAATCGGGCTTTTCGCAACCAGAAGCATTGATGACCGCTGCGGTGACCACAGGCGGTGCTGGAGGCGCTGGTGGTGCAGGCGGTGCGGGCGGTGCATTCATCTGCACTGGCAAGGGCGAGGGCGGCGCAATTGGTTGCGGCGTGTTGGACACAGCTGCAATAGCGTTCACCGGTGGTGGCGCAGACACAGCCACTTCCACTGGCGGCACATAGGCTGGCGGTGGCGGTGGCAAATTCTTGGGTGGCGGCGGTGGTGGTGGTGGTGGTGGAATGTCGGGCTTTGTTTCTTCCAAAAGAACGGCTTCCACCGGCCCTTTGATGACCTTCACAAACTTGCGCGCAAGTCCGGAATTGATGGCCCAAAACAGCAGCCCGTGCAACACCACGACAGCGGTCAACCCGATCACGTGTTTGCGGGATGTTCGCTGCCGACTGGCGTAATCAATCATTTAACATGTGCTCCTTCTCAGCTGAGTCTATCCATGACGTGTCACAGATCCAAAAACTTTGATTTTCATTCTCAATGGGTCGAAATTGTAATTAAGTTACAGACTTAAACAAGTTCTCGGTAGCAAAATTACATAATGGTAATCCCTAGTTTCTACGAGATTCATTGGCTGTGCGAAATGTAGGGTTTTAGGGGCGAAGAAAGTCTCACACCTGGCGTTCCGGGGGGATCTCGGGGCTTGTCTAGATCTGGGGTGCCAGAGGGCGTCAAAGAATAGCGCATTTCCAAGCCCACAATCAAAATGTCGATCAGCAACAAATGCAAAACACGGCTCACCATGGGCAGGTGTGTGGCAGCGTTTTCATTGTGCTCGGCAACCAAGGCAGCATCTGCTTTTCGGGCTAAAGGAGATTGGTTGGCGGTGATGGCAATCAAGGCTGCTCCGCGCTGCTGAATCTTTTCTTGTAGCGCCATGAGTTCAGGCAACTTGCCACCGCTGCTGATGATCACGGCCACGGTTCCGGGCTGAATGGAGGCTGCCGTGAGCTCTTGAAGGTGCGGCTCGGTGTGAGCGCCACAAGGCAGGCCAAGCCGCAAAAACTTGGTTTGCGCATCTTGCGCCACGGCGGCGTAGTTGCCGACTGCAAAGAGTTCAACGCGGTCTGCCGCGGCAACCAGTTCGATGGCGCGGTCAATGGATTCGCGCTGCAATTCGTTGCGCAGTTGCAAAATGGCATTTGCCGTGTTGCCCAATACCTTGGCGCCCAATTCAAGCATGGAGTCATCGTGCGTCACTTGAGAGTGCGTGATGGGAACCGACATGCTCAGGCCCGATGCCAAGCGCAGCTTGAAATCTGACAAGCCTTTGCAACCCACAGATCGGCAAAACCGAATCACAGTGGGTTGACTGACCTGCGCTGCCAATGCAATGTCGTGAATGGGATCGCTCAACACGGAGCGCGGCTTGGCCAAAACCAAATCGGCAACGCGCTGCTCTGCTGGTGAAAGCTCAGAGCGTGAGCGTCTAATGAGTGTCAAGATGGCCGAGCCGGGGTTGCTCATCATGTGCCGCAATTGGGTGTCCAAGATGGCGGAGGCGCCCAAGAAAGTAGCCTCTGCTGCGGTAATCACGAAGCTTGGAATGTGAGCAACATAATTGGCGAAGCGACCCTTTTGCTCAAAGCGATTTCTAAAGCCGGAGCGGTCAAAAAAATCGCCCAAGCGCGGCACAATGCTGCCGCCAATGTAGATGCCGCCAGTGGCGCCTAAGGTGAGCGCCAAATTGCTAGCGGCAGTTCCAAGCATGTTACAAAACACTTCCAATGTCTCGATGCACAAGGGCTCATTTTCGTCCAAGGCGCAGCGAGTGATCTCGGGCGCAGAGAGTCCCTTCACCTGCATGTGCTTGAGCTCAGCGATAGCCAAGTAAGTGAGTTCTAAGCCCGGACCAGACAGCAAGCGCTCAAATGAAACATGGTCAAACTGTCGCCACACGTAAGCCAGCACGGCGGCCTCGCGCGCATCTGAGGGTGCAAAGCTGGAATGTCCTCCCTCAGAGCCCAGTGAGGTCCAGCCCTCGCCCGAAGGAATGAGGCCAGAAACGCCCAAGCCCGAGCCTGAGCCAATCAAGCCAATGACACTGTTCTTAACAGCTTGGCCAGAGCCTACTTGTCGAAAATCCTGTGGCCCCAAACGCGGCAATGCCATGGCCAATGCAGTGAAGTCGTTCACGACGACCAGTGTTTCGAGGCCTAAATTGACGCGTGCTTCTTCAATGGAGAACTGCCAGTGGTAGTTGGTCATGCGAACTTGGTCGCCATCTACAGGGTTGGCGATGGCCACCGCAGCGTGGACAACCAAGGTCGATTTCAAGCTGCTCAGATAGGCCGCCATTGCCGCTTCAAAGCTGGCAAAGTCGGCGCATCGCAAGCTGCGTTGCTGGGCAAATTCGCCGTAGCTGGTTTCAATGGCAAAGCGCGCATAAAGGCCACCAATGTCAGCTATCAAACGAGGGGAGTCAAAGGAAATCATGGGTCAGTGCGGTCGAAATTGATAAAGCGCTTCATGCACGAAAAAGTCAGATGTTTCAGTGTATTTGTAATGTAACTACGAACAACTAGCTTGGAATGTAACCTCATTGTGACTTCTGTATCAAGCCCAATCATCATGAAAAATCCCTAATAATCAACGAAAATAAGCCATATTTGATGAATGACCTAGAGTGAACGAGCATGTTATTTTCTTACACAAGTAGTAAAGCTACAGTTTTGAGGGTGGCCTCTTTGGTGCTGACCATCGCCATGGGATTGGCCTTTTCTGCACAAGCCGCGACCCCCAAATTAAAGCTTCATGTGCCGTCTCCTGATTG
>CAJCDH010000145.1 GCA_903961095.1 uncultured Burkholderiales bacterium
TGAGTTCGTTGCGATAGCGCGCAGAGTCTTCGCCGCCTTCACCGGTATTGCTCTTACCGCCAATGCGGTTCATGGCTACGGCCAATGTGGCGTGTGCTTCTGTGGAGATAGAGCCCAAAGACATGGCGCCTGTGGCAAAACGTTTGACGATTTCGCTGGCGGGCTCCACTTCTTCAACGGGAATGGCTTTGCTTGGATCGATCTTGAATTCGAACAAACCGCGCAATGTCATTTGACGCTTGGTTTGGTCGTTGATGATCTGGGCGTATTCTTTGTACGTGTTCCAGTTGTTGGCACGCGTGCTGTGCTGCAACTTGGCAATGGCATCGGGTGTCCACATGTGTTCTTCACCGCGGGCACGCCATGCATATTCACCGCCAGCATCGAGCATGGTGGCCAACACAGGGTCGTTGCCAAATGCAGCCTTGTGCATGCGCAAAGCTTCTTCGGCAATTTCAAAAATGCCAATGCCTTGCACACGACTAGGTGTGCCGGTGAAATACTTGTGGATGGTTTCGGTGTTGATACCAATGGCTTCAAACAACTGCGCGCCGCAATAAGACATGTAGGTGCTCACGCCCATTTTGGACATGATCTTTGACAAGCCTTTGCCCACAGCCTTGATGTAGTTGTAGATGGCCTTGTCGGCCGACAAATCGCCAGACAAATCTTTGTGCAAAGCTTGCAATGTTTCCATGGCAAGGTAGGGGTGAACGGCTTCTACGCCATAACCGGCCAACACGGCAAAGTGATGCACTTCGCGGGCGGTACCGGTTTCAACCACCAAGCCTGCGGTGGTGCGCAAACCTTCACGCACCAAATGCTGGTGAATGGCAGAAAGCGCTAGCAAAGCGGGTGTTGCCACTTGTGTGGGCGACACACCGCGGTCGCTGATGATCAAAATATTGTGTCCGCCTTTGATGGCGTCCACAGCTTCAGCGCAAAGTGATGCAAGCTTGGCTTCAACACCTTCGCTGCCCCAAGCTGCGGGATAAGTGATGTCCAAGGTAGCACTCTTGAACTTGCCTTGAGTCGACTGTTCGATGTTGCGCAACTTGGCCATGTCAGAAAAGTCGAGCACTGGTTGGCTCACTTCCAAGCGCATGGGCGGGTTGACTTGGTTGATATCGAGCAAGTTGGGCTTAGGGCCAATGAAGGACACCAAGGACATCACGATGGCTTCACGAATGGGATCGATGGGAGGGTTGGTCACCTGCGCAAACAACTGCTTGAAGTAGTTGTAAAGCGGTTTGTTTTTGTCTGACAACACAGCCAAGGGGCTGTCATTGCCCATGGAACCCAAGGCTTCTTCACCGGCTTGCGCCATGGGAGCAAGCAAAAACTTGATGTCCTCTTGGGTGGTGCCAAAAGCTTGCTGCAGATCTAGTAAATTTTGGTCAGAAACTGGTGCAATGGCTGTGGTTTCTTTGACATCATCTAATTTGATGCGCAGGTTTTCAATCCACTGCTTGTAGGGCTTGCTGCTGGCCAGGTTCGACTTGAGTTCTTCGTCGTCGATCATGCGGCCTTGTTCCAAATCGATGAGGAACATCTTGCCGGGCTGGAGGCGCCATTTGCGAACAATTTTGCTCTCTGGAATGGGCAACACGCCGGTCTCAGAGCCCATGATGACCATGTCGTCGTCGGTGATGCAATAGCGTGAAGGACGCAAACCATTGCGGTCCAAGGTGGCACCAATTTGACGGCCATCGGTAAACACAATGGAAGCGGGGCCGTCCCATGGCTCGAGCATGGCCGCGTGGTATTCGTAGAAGGCTTTGCGACGCTCGTCCATGGTGTTGTGGTTTTCCCATGGCTCGGGAATCATCATCATCACGGCTTGGCTAATGGGGTAACCGGCCATGGTGAGCAACTCTAAACAGTTGTCGAAGGTGGCGGTATCGGATTGACCGGCAAAACTGATGGGGTAGAGTTTTTGCAGGTCTGTGCCCAACACCGGTGAAGACATCACGCCTTCGCGCGCCTTCATCCAGTTGTAGTTGCCTTTGACGGTGTTGATCTCACCGTTGTGTGCAACATAGCGATAAGGGTGCGCCAGAGGCCACTCTGGGAAAGTATTGGTCGAGAAGCGTTGGTGCACTAGGCCCAATGCAGACACGCAACGTTCGTCTTTCAAATCAAGATAGTAGGTACCAACTTGATCGGCCAACAGCAAGCCTTTGTAGACCACGGTGCGGCTGGACATGCTGGGGATGTAGTACTCGTTGCTGTGCTTCAGCTTGAGATTTTGAATGGCAGCGCTGGCTGTTTTGCGAATGACGTACAGCTTGCGTTCCAAAGCATCTTGCACAATCACGTCAGCACCGCGGCCAATGAAGATTTGCTTCAAGATAGGTTCTTTTTCGCGCACCGTGGGCGACATGGGCATGTCACGGTTAACGGGCACATCGCGCCAGCCCAACAGCACTTGACCTTCGGCCTTGACGGCTCGCTCAAGTTCTTGTTCGCAGGCCATGCGTGAAGCATGCTCTTTGGGCAAAAACACCATGCCCACGCCGTACTCACCTTGAGGTGGCAAGTTGACGCCTTGCTTGACCATCTCTTCACGGTATAGCGCGTCTGGCAACTGAATCAAAATACCTGCCCCGTCACCCATTAACTTATCTGCACCCACCGCACCCCGGTGGTCCAAGTTTTCGAGAATTTTCAAAGCTTGCGTCACGATGGCATGCGTTTTTGCGCCCTTGATGTGCGCCACAAAGCCCACACCACAAGCGTCGTGTTCTTGAGAAGGGTCATACAGACCCGTTTGTTGCAAAGCTAATTTTTCGGCAGCCGAAGTCATGGCGCACTCCTAAAGATATTTCGCGGGAAAGAGAGCATATTGCATTGCAACAAAAATGCCAAGAAAATTAATTGGGGTCAGATCAACATTAATTTCTTCAATTCTAAAAATAAAATTAATTGGGGACAGATCAAAAATAGCCTGTAAATCCCCATTTAGAGGAAGACTTGGCCTCAAATTCAGGTTTTAGAGATTTTTTTATAGGGTCTGCCTGCCTTTTGCGGCAGGATTTGACGCTGGGTGGTTTTTTCCAATGACCTTAAAAAATCAGGGCGCCCCACCACGCGCCCCTTCAGGGCTGACTCAGTCAATTCATTTTGAGTGGCTACAGACAAACCTCCGGCAACAAATTCTGCATACGCTACCTCCCTGGCAAATGGCGTATTGCCCAAGCCCCAATAAAGTGCGTGCGGCGTCACCAATTTGTCGTTTTTTTGACCAATCAGGTGCTTGTAGCTTGACCAGTTGAAGTCTTCAGCAGACTCGGCCATCCCTGCCCTTACAGGATTCAAGTCAATGTATGCCATGCAAGTGAGGAGATAGGCTTCAGAGTCAATCAGTGAGGATTTGTAGCGCCCTTCCCAAAGCGTACCGCTTCTGAGGTGGCGCTTATTGAAGTAACGCACGTATGTCCGACCCACCGACTGCATCATCAAAGACATCGCTTCAACACTGGGTGGCGTGAGCAGCATGTGAAAGTGATTGTCGAGCATCACATAGGCATTCACGGCCACTTTGTTGCGCTGCGACTCTTCCAGCCACAGGCTGTAAAGCATCTTCCGATCTGCCTCATCCAGCACGATAGGCTGGCGATTGTTACCCCGCTGAATCACATGATGCGGGTAACCTGGAAGTGCTAAACGAGGTTGACGAGCCATGCCTGAATGCTAACTCGAAAGAATTAAATGTTGATCTGACCCTAATTAAGGGAAGCGTACTGAAAGGGTTTGGGTGAGGCCGAATTCAGCCAACAAGGATTGGAGGTGGTCGGCGGCTTCGGCTTTGGGGCGGCCAATGTAACGAGCCAGAATGAGTTCATTTTTCATGCTGTGCTCCCAGCCCACCAGTTCGGTGACAGTCACCGCGTAGCCTTTAGATTCTAGGTAGAGACAACGCAGGACGTTGGTGAGTTGGCTGCCAATTTCGCGGGTGTGAAGGGGGTGCCGCCAAAGTTCAGCCAATGGCGTGCGAGCCAAGTTGAGGGCTTTGTTTTGGCGAAGCTTGGCAGCAACTTCGGCTTGACAACAAGGCACCAAAACCATGGCGCGAGCTTTTTTCAGAAGACCAAAGGCGATGGCATCGTCGGTGGCAGTGTCGCATGCATGGAGTGCGGTGACCACATCGATGTGCGAAGGCATGAGCTCAGACTGCGATGACTCGGCCACTGAAGTGTTCAAAAAGACCATGCGCTGAAAGTCCAAATGCTTGGCCAAAGCACGAGAAGCCTCGACCAATTCGGAGCGCGTTTCGATGCCGTAAATGTGACCTTGCGAAAGTTGTTTGAAAAACAAGTCGTAGACAATGAATCCCAGGTAAGACTTGCCTGCACCATGGTCTGCAAGTGACAAACCCTTGCTAAGTCCTTGGCCATCCTGGGCCTGCAAAGTAGACAATTTCAAGGCCTTGGCTACATCTTCTTCAGACAGCTCTTTCAAAATCTTCTCAATGAACTGAAACAGGTGCAACACCTGTTTCAACTTGCGACGTGAGTCTTGATTGAGCTTGCCCTCTTGCGTGAGGATGTGCAACGCCTTGAGCAGCTCGATGGACTGTCCTGGCCGTAGATCTAAATCCAAGGGCTTGGGATCTGTCGATTTTGAATTAGCTTGGTTTTTTTTCATTGGCTTGATTCTGCGGCAAAGAGGCCCCTACATCCAAGGCCTGCCAACCCTCTAGACCCAACTTTTGGAGCGTTGCCATATTGACTTCAAAAATAGCTTCAGCTTGTGGAAACGCACTCACCGCACGGTCAATGCTAGCCTCCCGAATCAAATGCAGAGTTGGGTAAGGCGATCGATTGGTGAAGTTGGTGATGTCGTTTTCGTCGGTCCCTGCAAATTGATATTGCGGATGAAAGCTGGCGATTTGAATCTCACCTTCCAAATCAAGCGCCAGTAAGCAATCGTCGGCCACATTTAAAAAATCGTTGTAGTCCATAAAATCTTGCAATAAGTTTTGGATGATCAGTAAGCTGGTATCGCGCATAGCAGGTTCAAGCGCTACGAGGTCTTTCAGCGCCTGAATCAAGTCATCACGCAAAGCTTCCAATGTGCTTGCCTGACTCACTTTGCAGTGCACTTGACCCTTCACCAGAACCGCTTTGGCAAAAGGACACAAATTCAAGCCAATGACGGCACGCTCCAACCAGCGCAAAGTATCTTGCACCATGCGATTTGCAAGCAAGGCATTCGATGCGAGCTTATCCAAGGGCAGGGGATCTGAAGAATCAATTTTCATCAAAGACCTCTTTGTTGATTCAAAGTTCGTGCAATGGAAATGGACAACACACCACCGACAACACAACACAAGCCTGTGGCCAACCAAGTCCATTGCCATCCACCTGCCTGAGACGCAAGCCATGCCACCATAGGCGGACCTGCAAACTGACCTGCTGCTGAGCCTTGTTGCATCCATCCGACTGTGGTGGAAACATTGCGTTCGTGTGGCGCCAATCGAACTGCCAAAGAAAACAATGTACCCGGTACCAACCCACCGCAAACTGAAAACAGCAACACCCCAACATAACGCAACCACGGCCAGCTGTGGGTGAATTCTGCAAACGCCAGTAAAGCTCCCACCCCCATTGCGCAAAATCCTATGGCCAACAACACACTGGGGTGAATGCCTCTTTGCAATAAACGGCCTGAAGCCATGTTGCCAAGTATGTTGACGGCTGCAGCCAGTGCCGTCAGTGCGCCCAAAGTGGCCCCTGACAAACCAGCCTGTGTGTAGATAGAGGGTAAAAAGCCCACAACAGCCAGCCACTGACCAGAGTACATTGCAAAACAAAGAGCGACCCACCAAGGGCCGGGCGCAGAAAGCGTTTCGCGCAGTCGTTGCGTCCATGCCACCGCCAAGTCTGAAGAAACATTTTCTGGCAAAGCCCGCCCTGAGGTCCAAACATCTGCTGGCACGACACGCCATAAAACCAAGGCCATGGCCCATGACAAAACGGCAAACAAAACCCACCAGGTACGCCAACCAAATTCGGGTAACCACAGGGGGCCAGCCAACAAAGTAAGTGCCGTGCCTGCAGGCATGTACGCACCCCAATAGCCCAGCAACTTTCTCAAATGTTGTTCACTGACCAATTTGCGAATGAGGCCTGGCGCTGGCAAGGTCACCCATAAAAATCCAAGGCCCTCAAGGGTCCGCCAAACCATCAAGGCCTGCACGCTCTGTGCCATTGCACCCATGGCAGTGGCCAAGCCCAAAATAAATAAGCCTGACAGCATGCTTCGCTTTAGGCCAAAACCATCGGCAGTCAAGCCAACGGCCAGAGCCAAAGTCATACCCGCCAATTGAACCAATGACAACAAAAAGCCAGATTGCATCAAACTCAAGCCCAGTGTTTGACTTAACTCAGGCAAGGCAGGTGGCAGTTTTCCAATTTGCAAGGCAGCCACGACGCCAGAAAATATGACGCCGTAAGCGGCCCCCAATGACGATGCTTTTGAAACACCAAATTGAGAACTTGTCATACCAGCAGTCGACGACCCGTTAAGCGCTCGTGCTCTCGTGCAGCAAAGCGATCGGTCATGCCCGCAATGTAGTCAGCCACTGCGCGAGGCGTTTCTTGACGCGCAGAAAAATCAGAAGACATCTCTTTGGGACAACTGAGATAGGCATCAAACAACTCCCGCACGACCACTTGCGCATGGGAGGTGGTCTCCATCACTTGAGGATGCCGGTAAAGGTGCTTGAACAGAAAAGATTTCATGGCCTGAACTTGCTCAGCCATGCTTTGGCCAAAAGCCACCATGGGCCCAGCCAGCCTTGCTTCATCGGCATTTTGGGGGGCATTCAAGCTTAAATTCGCCCGAGTGGTATCAATGACATCGTAGACCTGATCACTGAGCATGCGGCGAATGGTTTCGTACAACAAGCGTCTAGATTTGGACGGGTCTGCCAAACTTGGATGCTGCTGCAGCGTCAAGCTTTTGTAATTGGCAAACAAGGGGGCTTCTTCCATTTGCGACAGGGTGAGCAAACCAGAACGCACACCATCATCAATGTCATGCGCATTGTAGGCAATGGCATCTGCTAGGTTGCAAAGTTGCGCCTCCAAACTGGGCTGAGTACCTTCTAAAAATCTTTTTGCCACCCCGCCAGGTTCTTGCGCTTCGATCAAAAGTGCATTGCGTCTTGCACAATGTTTCAAAATTCCTTCACGCGTTTCGAAGGTGAGATTCAATCCATCAAAATCTGGATAACGCTCCTCTAAATGGTCGACCACACGCAGGCTTTGTAAATTGTGCTCAAAGCCACCAAACTCTTGCATGCACTCATTTAGAGTGTCTTGTCCAGCATGGCCAAATGGCGTGTGTCCTAAGTCATGGGCAAGCGCTACAGCCTCTACCAAATCCTCATTCAAACCCAAAGCGCGCGCGATAGAGCGTCCCAGTTGGGCCACTTCTAAAGAATGTGTCAAACGGGTGCGAAACAAATCACCTTCGTGATTGAGGAAGACCTGCGTTTTGTAAACTAGTCGCCGAAAAGCCGTTGAATGAACGATGCGATCGCGATCACGCTGAAAGTCATTGCGCGTTGGGGCGGGCACTTCGGTATACCGCCTACCGCGCGACTTTTCAGATTGACAGGCGTAAATTTCAAGCACAGCAACGATCAATCACAGCCCGCACCATGGCTTCCGGTGCAGCACTGACGCGGGCTTTGCCTGGGCCTTCAAGCAAAACAAATTGAATGTCACCGGCCACTGATTTTTTATCATGCAACATGAGGGCCAAATATTGACCCGCATTGTCTTTGGCGTTTAACACAGGGCCTTTGATAGGCAAGCCTGCACGCTCAATGAGCGCAGTCAAACGCTTGACGAAAGCCGTATCAATCAAACCCATGTTGGCAGACAAATGGGCTGCCATGACCATGCCGCAACCGACCGCCTCGCCGTGCAACCACTCTCCATAGCCCAGTCCAGCCTCAATGGCATGTCCAAACGTATGGCCGAAATTCAAGATGGCGCGCAAACCAGACTCGCGTTCATCTTGGGCCACGACATAGGCTTTGATTTCACAACTGCGTTTCACGGCATGGGCCATGGCTTGCGTCTGACAGGCTTTCAAGTCGTCGATGTTGGTTTCTATCCAATCAAAAAAAGCCATGTCTGAGATCGGGCCATATTTGATGATCTCGGCCAAACCAGCGCTGAGTTCGCGCGCTGGCAAGGTTTTCAAAACACCCAGATCACATACCACTCGCTGCGGTTGATAAAACGCACCAATCATGTTCTTGCCCATGGGGTGATTGATCGCTGTTTTACCGCCCACCGAAGAGTCGACTTGCGCCAATAGCGTGGTGGGAACTTGTACAAAAGGCACGCCCCGCATGAAACTGGCAGCAGCAAAGCCCGTCATGTCACCCACCACGCCGCCGCCTAGGGCAAACAAAACTGTTTTTCGATCACAAGCACGGCTGAGCAAGCTGTCAAAAATAAGGTTCAAAGTGAGCCAATCTTTGTGCGCCTCACCATCTGGCAACTGAATACTGTGAATCACCTTGTAGTGTGCCGACAAGGCATTGCGCAGCGCAGCCTCATAAAGCGGAGACACAGTGGTGTTGGTGACGATCAGGGCAGCGGCAGCTTTTGGCAATTCTCCGTAAGTTGACCCTTGGCCGAGCAAATCTTCACCAATCAAAATATCGTAACTTCTGTCAGCCAAATCAATTCGGACTTTTTCAGCGGGAGATTGCAAAGAGTTCATGGACGACTTGAATGGGTGTGTGGGGTGTGCGAGTCAAAACCATCGAGAGACAATTCTGCAATGATGGTGTTTAGCAATTTGCTGATACTGGGGCGTCCAGTTTCAAAAACATAATGCGCCGTTTCGCGATAAAGCGGGTCGCGAACACTGAATAGATTTCTTAACTTTTCTTGCGGGTCATTCACTTGCAGAAGCGGTCTTTGCATGTCATGTTTGAGTCTTCGAAAAACTTCTTCGGGTGTTGAGCGCAAATAAACCACCTTGCCTCGAGCATGCAAGTTTTGGCGATTGAGCGGCCGAAGCACCGAACCACCGCCGGTAGAAAGAACGCCATGGTGGTACTTGCTTAAGTCGTCAATGACACTTTGCTCAATATCGCGAAAACGCTCTTCACCTTCGCGGTCAAAGAACTCTCGAATCGAACAACCTAGGCGCTGCTCAATGACACTGTCGGAGTCTAAGAATGGCAAGCCGAGCCGACGCCCCATCTGTCTGCCGATGGTCGTTTTGCCAGATCCTGGAAGGCCAACAAAAATAATGAGCACAAGTAGAAAATTAAGGAGGAACAGAGCCTCTAAGTGTATTCGAGGGCGGTGGCCTTAGGTTTTCAGCCAGCACCCTGGGCGTCACAAAAATCAACATTTCCGTTTTTCGCTGAGTGGATTGCTGGGTTTTGAAAAGCCACCCTAGGCCCGGCAATGCGCCTAAACCCGGTAATTGAGACACATCGTCCTTGTCTGCCGCCTCCAAAATTCCGCCAATGACCACCGTCCCCCCGTTGTCCACCAAGACTTGTGTTTTGACATGCTTGGTATTGATGGCATAGCCTGCCGCAGTGATTTGGCCCACACTGTCTTTGGAAATGTCTAGCTCCAACACAACAGCACCTTCTGGGGTGATTTGAGGCGTGACTTCCAACTTCAAGTTGGCCTTGCGAAAGGAAACAGAAGCAGCACCATTGCCGTTGTTAACTTGGTAGGGCAATTCTGTGCCTTGCTCAATCAATGCCTTGGTTTGATCGGCAGTGACCACCCTTGGACTGGCCACCACTTTGCCCTTGCCGTCTGCTTCAAGCGCTGAAATTTCGAGATTCAAAAATTGATTGGCGGCAGCATTGAACAATGAAATGGCAAAACTGGGGGCTGGGTAGATCGCTTGACCGGCTGAGCCTGCAGGTAAATTTAACCAGTATGCTGGTTGAACACCCCCCACACTCCCCTGAACTTGACCACTGATGGCCGCATTCACAGGCTTGGCATTGTCAGAGAAAGGTGCGGTGAATGGTGCTGCAAACGCGCCCCCCAATCGCACACCCAAAGATTTACCAAATTGTTCTTCTGCCTCCACAATTTTGGCTTCAATCATCACTTGCCTGACTGGGATATCGATTCGTTGAATGACCTCTTGCAGTTGCTTCAAGGCGGCGGGTGTATCTAAAAAAAACAGCTGGTTGGTCCTTGGATCGGCCATGACTGAACCGCGCGCACTTAACCATCGCTGGCCGGTAGCAGAGGTTCCGCCACCTGCCAATTGCAAGCGTTGGGTGACGTCAAGTGCCTTGGCATATTTCAAAGGGATCACGAGCGCATTCAAGCTTTCGGGCACCTCCGTTTTCAGACCAATCCAAAGCACACCCGCTTGCTGATTTGCGACCAAATTTTTGGACTGAACCACAACTGCCAGAGCTTCACGCCACGTCATATCGGCCAAGTGCAAGCTGACCTGCCCAGAGACCCCCTCTGCAACGACCAAGTTTTGTTTGCCAATTTCGGCCAAAGATTGAAGCAGCGCCTTGACTTCAATGTTTTGAAACCGCCACTTCATTTTTTGGTCCACTTCAAGTGCGTTGAGGGGCAACACAAAACAAAGGTGAATCAAAGCCCAAGCAAGTCGACCCAGCGTTTTCAAGCTTAGCAAATTTAAAAAACTCATGGCGAAACCTTTTCCCAAGCCAGCAGGCTTGAGGGTCGCTCCAAATCTGTGCCAGAGCCTCCCTCCAACCAAAGACCTTGTGTATCCAGATAAAGCACCCGACGCTTTTCAATGCCAAGGTACTGACCGGTCCTAA
This sequence comes from uncultured Burkholderiales bacterium, assembly GCA_903961095.1. GTDB lineage: Bacteria > Pseudomonadota > Gammaproteobacteria > Burkholderiales > Burkholderiaceae_C > Limnohabitans_A. The sequence goes on from CAJCDH010000145.1 coordinate 10,817, forward strand.
CCGCTTGGATGTGCCGACCTGATTGCAGCAAGGTCCAAACCGACTCCTTGTTCGATGTGGCAACAGACTGCACAGCACCTACTAGACGCATTTGACTAAGCGCTTGGTCTGGCCATACATGGGTATCTTCAATCAGTTCCTTTGCTTTAGAAACTGGGCGAGTGACTGCTTGCAACTCAACACCTGTATCAGTGAATGCGTCTTCTGCGTCCCACAGCAAGTGCACTTGCCCTTCTAAAGAATAGCCCCCTAATGGCAACAGCCGCCAAATCAATGCTGTCCAAGTACCGTTTTGAAACAACTGATTCAATGAATGCCAGAAGGAATAGGTGGCCAACTTAGTTCCTTTCAAACTAAAACTCAAGAGGCCTGCTTCATAGCCATGGTCATTGGGCAAGGGCGTCAATTTCATTTGAACAATCTGCAATTGCTGCGAATTAGCCATGTGTTGTAAATGGTGAATGACATGACCTCGAAATACAGAGTTTGGCCAAGCCAACAGCAAGTCATCTAGGGCCAATTGGTATTCAAGTTGCTCTGCTTTTCTTTGCTCAGTGGCCAAAGCCAACGCATCTGACTTGATTTGCTGCAAAGACCTTTGATTTCTCAAGGCAGTCTGCTCAAACTGCAATTGCTTTAAGGCGACACGCTGCGAGCTAAGCCAGCCCACAGCGCTGAAAACTTGCCAGGCCAGACCCACACCCATCATGCAAAAACAGCAAACAAGCATGCCGCGCAAGGCTTTGGCATTGACTGAAGCAAACAATTCGCGATTGCGCCATCGCAAGCTGGCGACAGGCCACTTCTGCGACGCCCCTTCCACCCCGGACTTCAAAACATGGGTAAGCAATGCTTCAATCTTCATGGCTCAGACTTGGTGGTAACAGTGTTTGAAGCGTTTGTTGAATGTGTCCAAAGATTTGCCTTCAACTTCAATACCACCTGACTGCCGCCACTTTGTGGCGCTTTGCTTGCAACGCTGTGTGTCTGAAGAATTTGAGGCCTTGTTTTCCATCGATCAAACAAACTCATGTCGTTCATCAGGCTGTGCCAATCTTCTGGCGAATCACTAAGTCCTTCAAATTCCAACATGCCGTTTTGCCACTGCAAACTTTGTAGTTCAGCTTTGGTGCCCATTTGACTGACAGGCTTTAACAGCATGCGTTGAACTTCGGTGAGGTCTTCACGCTCCTCTTGTCGAAGCGAGAGGTAGGTCACACGCGCTTTTAACGCTGCGAATTCAGCTTGTGCATTGGATGCTTGGTCCGCCGTGACTGGCTCTGTTGATTGGGTGCCACTTGATTGCAGTGACTTGAAATTCAGCGCGGCTATTTCCTGCTTCGCGTCTTTTTCTGTCTGCCAAATGATGACTGCCATCAGACTCACGCCTAGACACAAAGCACTGGCGATTTCAAGGTATGTTCGCCGATTGTTGAATCTTGAAGATGGCAGTAAATTCAACATAGATCACTTTCTTTGAATAACATGAAATACCGACTAGCTAACTCACCGGGGTTTGGCGGTCTCAACAACTGAGCCATGATTTCGGGCTTAAGCCCCCACAACTCACACAAGGCTTGGCATTGGGAAGGTGCAGTCAGGACATCAAGTTGACAATTCAGAGCAGTGAGTTGTTTCTGATACGAGTGCAGCAAGTTTTCTGTACAAGCTAAATAACTGGCCATCCAATGGCCTTGCGCTGTGAAGTTAACTTCAAAATCCATGAACAAATGGGCTACAGGAACTTGAAGATGGCTTGCAGCCTCTAGCCAGCATTCAGCGGCTATGTCATCAGGGCGCCAAAAGGCCTGACACGGCAGATCCCTCTCCAAAATTTCATTGGGCTGGAGCATCAAAGCAGTTGAAATGAGCTTGGATGGATGCTTTCGATCTTGTGGTTTCTTTTGCCCGGTGTGAGATGCAAGGTAGCTTTGCAAGTCATTCAAAAGGGTACCGGACTTTGCATTGGGCAAGTTTTCAAGGCAATCTGCCCGCAATTGAGTCAGGAGATACGCTAGGCTGTCAGCCCTTCTCAAGAGCACCTGATCGTGTTGCATGGCCAAGGCTGTCCAGGCATTGTCTGGGCTGAGTTTTGAATCTGATTGTGGGCCAAGATGGGGCGCATGAAAGGCGTCTGTGGGCATCGCCACAGCGCTTACAACAAATCGCAAAGGCGCGGCAGACCCAAGAGCTGAGATTGGTGGCACGAAAGAACTTTCAGAGGCAAGTAACAGTGCTTTGATTGAACACGCCATTTGGATTTGAAAGGACTACAATTCCTATCAATTCAATTGCTTTCGACAAGCTTCAAATTCCGCCATCTGCCCAGCAGTTTTTTATAATGCGGTCAGCGGTTTTTCCCGCTTAATACATGTCCAAAAAATCCAAATCAAAATCTTCGCAACAACCTGACTTGATTGAAGCACCCCGACTGCATTGGGCCTTGCGTGTTTGTCTTTGGGCGGGGGGCTTGGCCCTTGCAGCTTTAGTCTCCCTTTTAATGGTCGTCGGTGTCGCCATGGTGATGGCTTACCCCCAATTGCCCGACACCTCTGATTTGGCCGATTACCGCCCCAAATTGCCACTGCGCATTTACACCGCAGACGGTGCCTTGATGGGTGAGTTTGGCGAAGAGCGTCGCAACCTCACACCCATCAGAGAAATTCCGCAAGTGATGAAAGACGCTGTGCTGTCCATCGAGGATGCCCGCTTTTACCAACACGGCGGTCTGGACTATGTAGGCCTTATTCGAGCGGGCATCGCCAACTTGGGCAAACGCAAGAGCCAGGGCGCATCCACCATCACGATGCAAGTGGCGCGCAACGTTTATTTGTCGACTGAAAAAACATACACCCGCAAAATTTATGAAATTTTGCTCACCTTCAAACTTGAACATTTGCTCACCAAAGATCAAATTCTCGAGATCTACATGAATCAAATTTTCTTAGGCAACAGAGCCTATGGATTTGCATCAGCCGCTGAAACTTATTTTGGCAAATCACTCAAAGACATCAGCATTGCAGAGGCTGCCATGTTGGCTGGCTTGCCCAAGGCACCGTCCGCCTACAACCCCATCAGCAACCCCAAAAGGGCTCGCTCTAGGCAGTTGTACATCATTGAGCGAATGGAAGAAAACGGCTTCATCACGGCCAAGCAGGCCCTTGAGGCCAAGGCCGAGCCCCTGCGCATTCGACCCAACAACGATAAGGGTCGGATTCATGCAGAGTATGTGGCTGAAACGGTGCGTCAATTGATGTTTGCCCAATATGGCCAAGAGACCTATACGCGAGGCCTTAACGTCTACACCACGCTGCAATCGACTGAGCAAAATGCAGCCTATCAGGCTTTGCGCCAAGGCATCATGGACTATGAGCGCCGACAGGTTTATCGCGGTCCCGAAAAATTCATTGAGTTGCCCAACAATCCCAAAGAAATGGAAGACGCCATCGATGAAGTTTTGGAAGACCACCCTGACAATGGCGATGTCATGTCGGCTGTGGTTTTGGAAGCCAGCCCCAAGAAAATTGTGGCAGTCCGTCAAAATGCAGAGCAACTCGAAATCACGGGTGATGGCCTTAAACCCGCTCAGTCTGGCCTTGCTGACAAGGCTGGCCCCAACATCAAAATCAAACGCGGGGCCGTGATTCGAGTCGTTCAAACGCCCAAAGGAACTTGGGAAATTACACAACTACCGGAGGTTGAAGGTGCATTTGTGGCCATCAACCCCAAAGACGGTTCGGTCAGAGCGCTGGTCGGTGGCTTTGATTTTGCCAAGAACAAATTCAACCACGTCATTCAAGCATGGCGTCAACCTGGTTCTAGCTTCAAGCCATTCATCTATTCGGCAGCCCTAGAAAAGGGTTTCACGCCCGCCACAGTAGTCAATGATGCGCCGCTGTTCTTTGATGCAGGCGTCACGGGCGGTCAACCCTGGGAACCTAAAAACTACGATGGCACTTTTGAAGGCCCCATGACAGTTCGCAAAGGTTTGGCTAAATCCAAAAATATGATTTCCATTCGCATCTTGCAGTCTGTAGGCACCCGAAATGCCCAAGAATGGGTCACCAAATTTGGCTTTGACGAAGACAAGCACCCGGCCTACCTCACCATGGCTTTGGGTGCTGGCTCAGTCACGCCCATGCAAATGGCCACGGGCTACTCGGTGTTTGCCAATGGCGGCATGCGCGTTCAACCGCACATGATCACGCGCGTCACAGATCACAAAGGCAAGATCTTGGTTGACAGTCCTGCACAACTGGTTGATGAAGCCAATCGCGCCATTTCATCGCGCAACGCGTTTGTCATGACCAGTTTGCTGCAAGAAGTGACTCGCTCAGGCACAGCTGCCAAAGCGCGAGTTGCCTTAAAACGAGACGATATTTACGGCAAAACGGGTACCACCAACGACTCCATGGATGCTTGGTTTGCGGGCTATCACCGCAATTTAGCGGCCGTGGTTTGGATTGGTTACGACACCCCTCGCAAATTGGGCGATCGTGAAACAGGGGGCGGTTTGAGCTTGCCCGTTTGGATTAGCTTCATGGAAACTGCACTCAAAAACATGCCTGTGATGGATGCCTTTGCACCTGAGGGCGTCGTCAATGTCAACGGTGAATGGTACTTTGATGAATATGCCAGAGGCGGTGGCGTTAGCAGCCTTGGCTTGGGCAATGAAAAAGGCGGTAGCCTGCCAGAGCCTGATGAGAAAAAAAGAATTCTCGACTTGTTCAGAAATTGAGTCTGGCCAATTAAAAGTGCAGCGTCAGACCCGCTTGTGCCGACCCAAAACGGGAGAGATTTTCAAAAAACTCTCCTTCACCCTTGGTATCTTGCCAAGCACCGTCTTTGAATTTGTAGTGATGGCCCCCAGATTTAGCGGCCAGCCACACCTCATGCAAGGGTTTTTGTAAATTCACAATGATTTGGCTGCGGTTGCTGAAGGTGATGGTAATCATGCCACCCACCCTTTGGTTGTCGATGTCGGCATCGGTTTCATCGTTGATTCGATCGCAACTGGTCTCAATCCTTGTCAAAAGGCGCTCAGCAGTATCCAGAAATTCAAGGTCGGTCATTACAATCCGTGACATGTTCAAAGTAATGAGAATTTTAGTCCTTGCACAAACCCTTGGTGTTTGTGCGGCGGCTTTGTCGGCATGTGGTCAAAAAGGGCCCTTGGTTCATCCCCAAGACCCCTTGTCTGCTGACCGTGCTACTTTGCTTCAAACTTTAACGCCTCGTTTTCACAACGATTCGCAGGCTGAGCCTGCCAAACCCCCTGCGGCCGCCCCTCAGGCGCCAGCACCCTTGTCCCCTCCCGCTTCAAAACCATGAACGCCAACACCCTTCCAGGACAACCTCACATTGCTTATCAAGCCAACACCCTGTGCATGGAGAGCGTGAAGCTTGCCGATGTCGCAGCCCAGTTTGGCACGCCGGTTTTTGCTTACTCCAAAGCAGCCATGTTGTCTGCGCTAGCGGCTTACCAACGTGGCTTTGCAGGCCGTCAAGTTCAAATCTGCTATGCCATGAAGGCCAACTCCAATTTGGCCGTACTGCAGGTCTTTGCCAACGCAGGATGTGGCTTTGACATTGTGTCGGGGGGCGAATTGGCCCGTGTATTGGCAGCTGGCGGCACACCCGAGAAAATCATTTTTTCTGGGGTAGGCAAAACACGCGCCGAAATGAAACAAGCGCTCGAACTCGGGATTGGGTGCTTCAATGTGGAAAGCGAAGCAGAGCTTGAAGTGCTCAACGATGTTGCGATGTCTCTTGGCAAAAAAGCGCCCGTGAGTTTGCGCGTCAACCCCAACGTTGACCCCAAGACGCATCCCTACATTTCGACAGGCCTGAAGGGCAACAAATTTGGTGTTGCCCACGAAAATGCTGTTCAAACCTATCTTCGTGCAGCAGCCCTGCCAGGCTTGGCCGTGGTGGGCATTGATTGCCACATTGGCTCACAAATTACCGAGGCCACCCCTTACTTGGACGCCATGGACCGAATTCTTGATTTGGTGGCCGACATTGAAACCGCAGGTGTTCCGATTCACCACATCGACTTTGGTGGGGGCTTGGGCATTGACTACAACGGCGATACGCCGCCTGCGGCCGATACCCTGTGGCAACAACTGTTGGCCAAATTGGATGCGCGTGGCTATGGCCATCGTCAACTCATGATTGAGCCGGGCCGCTCTTTGGTAGGCAACGCGGGTGTGTGCCTTACAGATGTGCTGTTCATGAAGCCTGGCGAGCAAAAGAATTTTTGCATCATTGATGCCGCCATGAACGACTTGCCGCGCCCAGCCATGTACCAAGCCTTTCATCAGATTGTGCCTGTCAGTCCGCGCGCAGGTGCAAGCACTTTGCTTGATGTGGTGGGTCCGGTTTGTGAGAGTGGCGATTGGATTGGCCGCGATCGCCAACTCAATGTGCAAGCAGGCGATACCTTGGCTGTGTTGTCAGCGGGTGCTTATTGCATGAGCATGTCCAGCAACTACAACACTCGCGGGCGTGCCGCAGAAGTGTTGATCGACGGCCAGCAAGTGCATTTGATTCGCAATCGCGAAACTGCGCACGATACTTTCCAAGGCGAACACTTGGTCACTTGATCCAAAACCACTTTGGTTTTTTAGGCTTGCAGCTTTAGGCGTCGAGTGTGAACGGCATGCCAAATTCGCCAACCCAACAAGACGCTCAATATGGCGCCATAGACAGCAACTTCTGTGAAATTTCTTTTGCCGGAGCGCATCCAAAAGAAATGCAGCATGGCCAAAGCCGCAATGGCATAGACGCAACGATGCAACATTCGCCATCGCACAACACCCATTTTTTTGATGGCCAGATTGAAGGACGTTGCGGCCAATAAGCTGAGCAACACCGCAGCGGCAAAACCCACCGCAATGAAGGGGCGCTTGATGATGTCGACCACGATGTCATCCCACGCCAATCCCATGTCAAACAAGCTGTAGCACACAGCATGCAGAAGAGCGTAGAAAAAGGTCAACAAACCCAAACTGCGCCTAAAAAGAAGCCACTCTGGCATTTTGAGTGTCACTCGCAATGGCGTCATGAGCAAAGTGATGCACAAAAATCGCAATGTCCATTCGCCTGTCGAGCGAATTAAGTATTCGGCAGGGTTAGGTCCCAATTGATCGAGAAAGGCTGATGAAAAAAGCCACGCAAAGGGCAAGAGAGATGCCAGCACCAAGCCCTGCTTGACGTAGGGTTTGCGCAGCACATCTCGCAACATCAAAAGTTCTTCACAAGGTCCATGCCTGCATAGAGGGACGCAACTTGGGCGTCATAGCCATTGAACATGAGTGTCTTGCGCTTTTTTTCAAACAAACTGCCTTCGCCAATTCGGCGCTCAGTCGCCTGACTCCAACGCGGATGATCGACTGTGGGGTTGACGTTGGAATAGAAACCATACTCTTGCGGCGCAGCTTTGGCCCAAGATATCACCGGTTGTTTTTCAACAAAGCGGATTTTCACAATGCTTTTGCCGCTTTTAAATCCGTACTTCCATGGCACGACCAAGCGAACAGGCGCGCCATTTTGTTTGGGCAGCACTTCACCATACATGCCAAATGTGAGCAAACTTAATGGGTGCATGGCTTCGTCTATGCGCAAGCCTTCTAGGTAGGGCCAATCGATGTAGCCACCGCGCAGGCCGGGCATGGTTTGAGGGTCAGCCTGTGTGACGAACTCAACATACTTGGCACTGGGCAAGGGCTCGACGCGCTTGATCAAATCAGACAATGAGTAACCAATCCAAGGGATGACCATCGACCAACCTTCGACGCAGCGCAGGCGGTAAATACGCTCCTGCATGGCACCCCATTTCATGACATCTTCCAAATTAAAACGAGTTGGCTTTTTCACCAAGCCTTCAACTTCGATGGTCCATGGGGTCGTTTTTAAGGTGTGGGCATTGCGGGCGGGGTCTGATTTGTCAACGCCAAATTCGTAAAAGTTGTTGTAAATGGTGGCATCTTTGTAAGAGGTCGCTTTTTCAACAGTCATGGCGCCTTGAACACCAGATTGAGTAGCGGGCAGTGCAGCCAGTTTGGCCGCAGCGGCACCACCTTGCGCAAACGCCTCACGTTGCGCCCAAGAACCCATGCCAAGCGCAGCTGCCCCTGCAGACCACTGGCGAAGCAACTGACGCCGGTTGGCATACAGCTCTGGCGAAGTGATCTCGCTGCTAAGAGGGTGAATGAAGCCGTCTTTTTGGGTGCGAATCAGCATGGTTAACTTTCAAAGGAGATCAAGCATTTGAAAACTTCAGCCTTAACCCCGTCTTGGCAAGGGTTTAATAAGCAAAGCAATGGGCCTCTAGGGCCCATTGATTGACTGTGGCGAGCATCAAGCCGCCCATTTTCAATTAACGCAAACCAGCAATATAGTCAGAAACTGCTTTGATTTCGCGTTCATTCAGTTTGGCAGCCACTTGTGTCATTTGCAGGTTGTTTTTGCGAATGCCATCACGGAACTGTGTCAATTGGCTGCTGGTGTAGTCGGCATGCTGGCCAGAGAGACGGGGATATTGGGAAGGCATGCCTGAGCCATTGGGGCTGTGACAACCAGAACAAGCAGCAATTTGGCGATCTGGGATGCCGCCGCGGTAAATTTTTTCTCCCACGGCCACTGATTCCTTGTCCTTGGCAAAGCCAGGTTTAGCAGTTTTACTGGCCAAGAAATAGGCCACATTGCGCATGTCAGCATCGCTCAATTGAGAGGCAAAGCCCATCATCACAGCATTGGCGCGCTTGCCTGATTTGAATTCTTGCAACTGTTTGATGGTGTATTCAGGGTGCTGCTGAGCCAATTTCGGGTTGACAGGGGTGGTTGAGTTGCCATCTGCCATGTGACAAGCGGCGCAAACACCGCCCACAATGGCTTCACCTTTGGCCAAATCTGGCTTTTCAGCCTTGGGCACAGGATTAGCGGCAAAAACAGTACCAGCCATCAGAGTTGAAGTGAGGGCAGCGAAGAAAAATTTAGTCATTGACTTCATGGGCGACATCCGAAATAGTAGGCGCAAAACCATGGGATTCTACAATGCCTGCTAGCGTCATTTCTGGCGCCCTTCAAGTTTGAACCTTATGGCCACCCAAAATAGCCCCCCTTCAGCCCCTAAAGCTGCGCCTTCTACACCTGCCAAAATCAGGAAAGCGCCAGCCAAAGCCACTTCAGCAAATGCCACTCCTGAAGTTAAGGCCATCACACCAATGGGCTGGATGCATACCGCCCGCTTTCTAACCACCGCAGCTGAACTTTTTCACCTACCCGCCCTGGATGTGCCAGAAATAGCTTTTGTTGGACGCTCCAACGCTGGAAAGTCCACCTGCATCAACACCCTGACCCAACAAAAACAGCTGGCCTTTGCCTCCAAAAAGCCAGGTCGAACCCAACACATCAATCTGTTTTCATTGGGCAAGCAAGGGGTCACAGACGCGGTTTTGGCCGATCTACCGGGGTATGGCTATGCTGCAGTGCCCAAACAAGACAAATTGCGCTGGCAAAAAGTCATGGCCAACTATCTGGTCACGCGGGAAAACCTCAAAGGTATTGTCTTGTTGTGCGACCCTCGCTTGGGCATGACCGAGCTCGACGAGGTGCTGCTCGAAGTCATTCGACCACGGGTTGAAGAAGGTCTTAACTTTTTGGTGCTGCTCACCAAATCAGACAAATTAACCCGGTCAGAAGGCGCTAAAGCCTTGTCGATTGCCAAATTACAAGCGGGTGGTGGTCAAGCCAAACTTTTTTCTGCTTTGAAAAAACAAGGCGTTGAAGACTTGGCCCAATTGATGTGGGATTGGACACACACAGATGATTGAAACTTGGCAGCAAACATTGCCTCACGGCATTCAATTGAGTTGCCGCGCGGCTGGCCCCAAGGGCGCGCCCGTCTTGATGTTCTTGCATGGATTCCCTGAAGCAGCTTTTGTTTGGGACGACCTGATGCTGCATTTTTCGAAACCCGAAAATGGTGGCTACCGATGCGTGGCGCCGAACTTACGCGGCTATGAAAAATCGAGTCAGCCCAAAGAAGTCTCGGCCTATCGTGCCAAATTTCTAGTGCAAGACATTGCTGCCTTGATTCAAATTGAATCTGCCGCTGCGCCACTGAAGGCTTTGCTTGCCCACGACTGGGGCGGCGGTGTGGCATGGAACCTTGCCAATCAAATGCCGCAGTTGATGCACAAACTTGTCATCATCAACTCACCGCATCCAGGTACTTTTTTGCGCGATTTGAAAGACAGTCCTGCGCAAATTGAGGCCAGTGCTTACATGAATTATTTTTGTGAACCACAAGCTGCGCAAGAGCTCTGCGCCAATGAATATCAAATGCTTTTTGCCTTCTTTGAAAAGGGCGCAAAGCCCCATTGGCTAACGCCAGAAGTTAAAGCGCAATACAAAGCTGCTTGGTCGTGCGGCTTGCAAGGAGGCCTCAACTTCTATGTGGCATCGCCGCTCAAACCCAACAAGCCGGGTGAGTACGTTTTGCAAAACTTGACACTGCCTGATGAAATGTTGCGCATCTCGTTACCCACCTTGTTAGTTTGGGGAACACAAGATGTTGCCTTGCTGCCCAATTTGAATGTTGGCTTAGACGCCTACATTCCCAATCTGAAGTATGTGCCCATTGCACAGGGCTCACACTGGGTCGTGCACGAGCACCCAGAAATTGTTCAACGTGAAATAACGGCGTTTTTGTAAACCGATGCTTCACCCTCTGGGCGCGTTTTGAAACGTTTGTGCACCCAGTAATACTGCGATGGCGTGCTGCGAATGTATGTAGCCAATTCAGTGTTCATTCTGAGGGTATCGTCGAATAAATTGTCTGTTGGAAAATTGTCCCATGCCTCTTCTACAGTTATCTCATAGCCTTGGGGTGTCATACGCGTTACCAGAGTCAGAACCTGAGCACGTCCTAAGCGCGCAAATCTGGACAGGGAGGGAACCGTTGCGGCAGCCACCCCCATAAAGGGCACAAAGAGCGATTCTTGTGGGCCAAAGTCCATGTCGGGCGAAAGGTGCAACATCTCTCCCTGCCTTAAGCCACTCATGATTTGCTTCACCCCCTGATGGCGAAAATAGGGCTTGACGTTGCCTGTTCTCTGGCGGCCTTGGTTAACCCACTCGTCTATCAGTTTGCTGTGCTGAGGCACAAAAATAAAGGCAACCGGTTTGCTGGCTCTTAAAGTGAGCGCCAAGCCTCCTGCATCGAGTCCAACGAAATGTGGCGCCAAAATAATTTTGGGCGTTTCAGCATCCAATTGAGAAAATGCAGTAGGCGTGCCAAGCCATTTCAAACGCGCTTCAACGACCGACAATGGGGCATGCCAGAGCCAAGAGCGGTCAAGCAATGATTGAGCAAACTGCACAAAATGTGCGCGTGTAAGTTGTTTGATTTCTTCCCGTGACTTGTCTGGAAAGCACAAGCTTAAATTGGTCTGAACAATGTGTTTTCGGCTGCTCATCAAGCCCCAGAGTAGCCCGCCTAAAACATGTCCCAAAACTCGAATACCTCTTAAAGGCATGAGGGACAACAAACGCATGATGACCATCAACACAGCCTTCACGCGACGCTCTCCTGACGTGGTTGCTTGTATCGGGCATAGCCCCAAAGGTACTGATCAGGGCGCGACAGAATGAGGCGCTCCATGGCTTGGTTAATTTGCAAAACCAGCGCATCTACATCGTCCGCACCTTGTATTTGAAGTTCACTGGCATGAATTCTGTAACCCTGCCCCCAAGCCAGACGTTCACCCCAAATTAACATCAATTTCGCACCGGTTTGCAAAGCCAATCTTGCCGCCAAAGTCATGGTGTAGGCCGGCTTGCCAAAAAACGGGGTCCATTGACCCATGCCCAATGGCGGCACTTGGTCAGGAAGCAGGCCCACCGATCGGCCCGCTCGCAAGGCTTTGATCATTTGCCTGACGCCTGCCAAAGTGGTCGGCGCCGTTTCTAGTCCGGGACGCGCGCGGGTAGCTTCCATCACCCGTGCCAAGCCTTCTTTGCGAGAGGGTCTGTAGAGGACTGTAAGGGGACCATACTTTTGACTGAAAGAAACCGACAAAGCCTGTGCACTGACTTCGAAGCAGCCTAAATGTGGCGTTAAAAACAAAACACCTTGACCTGCGGCATAGGCCGCTTCAACAGATTGAAAAGACCCCTCTGCCCAATCAAGGGCTGGGCTTTTGCCCATCCACAAACGAGGCAACTCGGCCGACATCGAACCAGCCTGCCCCACTGCGCCCGCGACTTGGGAAAAGCCAAGACCCGCCGTTTTAACGTTGGCTAAAAATCGCTGCCGATAAGTTTTGGACAACAGCCAAGCCAGCCAGCCAGCGACTTGGCCGATGGCATGCAAAGCCCACAAAGGCCAATGTGAAAAAAAACGAAACCAAAAAATCATCTTAAATTTGGTAAACTTCTGGGGTCGCTGAGTTAAACAGAGCAACTTGCAGGGCGACACACACACTCTTTCAGCATGCCAAGCATGCCTCGGATTGTGCCTTGTCTTCGGACAAATCTGCTAAAGCGTTCGCCGAGGCCCCAAAGCTCCTGGCAGCGCAAATCAACATGCATGCCAAACTTACAGGAGAACCCTCATGGCGAATGACTTTCTTTTTACTTCAGAATCCGTGTCCGAAGGCCACCCCGACAAGGTTGCCGATCAAATCTCAGACGCCATTCTCGACGCTATTTTTGAACAAGACCCCCGAAGCCGCGTGGCCGCTGAAACCCTGACCAACACGGGTCTGGTGGTATTGGCTGGTGAAATTACCACCAACGCACACGTCGACTACATCCAAGTGGCCCGCGACACCATCAAGCGCATCGGCTACGACAACACCGAATACGGCATTGACTACAAAGGCTGCGCCGTCATGGTGTGCTATGACAAGCAGTCCAATGACATTGCCCAAGGTGTGAACCACGCATCTGACGACCACCTCAACACGGGCGCTGGCGACCAGGGCCTGATGTTTGGTTATGCCTGCAGCGAAACCCCCGACCTCATGCCTGCGCCCATTTACTACGCGCACCGTTTGGTTGAGCGTCAAGCACAGTTGCGCAAAGACGGCCGCTTGCCTTTCCTGCGCCCCGATGCCAAGAGCCAAGTCACTATGCGCTATGTAGACGGCAAACCCCACAGCATTGACACGGTGGTGTTGTCTACCCAGCACAGCCCTGACCAAAGCGAGTCGGCCACCAAAATGAAGGCCAGCTTTAACGAAGCCATCATTGAAGAGATCATCAAGCCTGTGTTACCCAAAGAGTGGCTGCAAGACACCAAGTACCTGATCAACCCCACAGGCCGCTTTGTCATTGGCGGCCCCCAGGGCGATTGCGGCTTAACCGGCCGCAAGATCATTGTGGACACCTACGGCGGAGCCTGCCCTCACGGCGGTGGTGCCTTCTCGGGCAAAGATCCTTCTAAGGTTGACCGCTCTGCAGCTTATGCTGCACGTTATGTGGCCAAGAACATTGTGGCTGCAGGTCTTGCCACCAAGTGCCAAATTCAAGTGGCTTACGCCATTGGTGTGGCCCGTCCCATGAACATCACGATTAACACCGAAGGCACTGGCGTGATCTCTGACGACAAGATTGCCGCCTTGGTGCACGAGCACTTTGACTTGCGTCCAAAGGGCATCATTCAAATGTTGGACCTGTTGCGCCCCATTTACAGCAAGACCGCTGCTTATGGCCACTTTGGCCGCGACGAGCCCGACTTCACTTGGGAACGCACCAATCTGGCCGCCACACTGCGTGCAGCCGCTGGTTTGAACTAATTTACAAACGCTTGGCGCATCCAATGTGATGCGTCAAAAAAGGGCAAACACCGCGAGGTGCTTGCCCTTTTTGTTGAGTCCTTGCTAGGTTGACTTGACAGGGTTTTCCAACACGCCAATACCATCAATCTCAATTCGAACCACGTCGCCTGACTTCAGGTACTTGGGCGGTGTGAAGCCGATGCCAACACCCACGGGCGTGCCCGTGGCAATGACGTCACCTGGGTACAAGGTGATGCCTGCACTCAAAGTTTCAATCAGGGTGGGAATGTCAAAAATCAAATCGGGGGTGGCGGCGTTTTGGCGCTCTTCGCCATTCACGTAGCAACGCACACGGGTGTTGGTACCGTCTAATTCATCAGCGCTCACCAACCAAGGGCCCATGGGGCAGAAGGTGTCAAAGGATTTGCCCATGTGCCATTGCATGTGCTTGTTTTGCCAATCGCGCGCGGTCACGTCGTTGACGATGGTGTAACCCCACACATGCTTCATGGCATCCGCTTTGGTAATGCCTTTTCCGCCTTGGCCAATGATCACGGCCAACTCGGCCTCGTAGTCAATAGCAGTTGACACTTTGGGCATCTCAATGGCTTCGCCTGTGGCAATGACGCACTCAGGCACTTTGGTAAAGATGATGGGCTCGGCGGGAATTTCGCCGCCGGCTTTGGCACTCGAGTCAAAGCCGCTGCGCGCAAATTCTTTGGCGTGAGCATGGTAGTTTTTACCAACACAAAAAATGTTGCGGCGAGGGTGCGGCAAAGGCGCGCGCAATTGCACCTCAGACAAAGCAATGGCTGCGCCTTGGGCTGGCAAGGGCTCGCCACGAGACAGCGAGTCGATCAGAGTGAGAGCGCCAAGTTCGCGATCGGCCAAGGGCAGGTCGAAGGGTGTGACGGAGTTCAGATCTTGCGAAACCAAACCCACATGAGCTTGGCCTTGGTAGAAGAAAGCAGCGATACGCATGGTAGTTGAACTTAAAGTGAAGTTGGAATGAGAAGGTATTGTGCCGCTTTAAGGAGATGCCGGCAGTGAGTCCAACTCACCTTTCAATGGCCCCCTGTGACATAGGTTCATGCAAAAAATGAAACGTGGTGTTAGAGTGCTCTGCAAGGCGTTGTGCCCTCAAACAAAGCAGGAGATCTTATGAACGTTAAAGATGGGGCCCGGCCCACAAATTCAATTCGCCGTCATGTGCTCGGCACATCGATTGCGCTAGTGGGTTTCTTGAGTCTTCACTTGGGATTGGCTTTCAATGCCCAAGCCCAAACCGCGCCCTTCCCCAACAAATCAATCACCATGATCGTGCCCTTCCCGCCTGGTGGTTTGGCCGATATTGTGGCCCGCCCTGTCGCCGAGGCCATGAGCCGTGAATTAGGACAAACCGTTATCATTGAAAACAAGGGCGGCGCAGGTGGTGGTATTGGCATGGGTGTGGCAGCACGCTCCAAGCCAGATGGCTATACCGTTCTTTTGGCCTTGTCTTCATTGACGGTCATTCCTGAAGCTGATGCATTGTTGGGCCGCAACCCCATGTTCTTGCTCAACGAGCTGCGACCCATTGCACGCTACACAGCCGACCCTACGGTATTGGCAGTGCGCGCAGACTCTCCTTGGAAGACTGTCAAAGATTTTGTAGAAGATGCCCGCAAACGTCCTGGCGCGATCAACTACGGCTCCTCTGGCAACTACGGCACGATGCACGTCCCCATGGAAATATTGGCGCAAACTGCAGGTATCAAAATGACCCACATTCCTTTCACCGGTGCAGGCCCAGCCGTGGTGGCCATGTTGGGCGGGCAAATTGACGCCTTGTCGACAGGTCCTGCAACGGTATTGCAGCATGTCAAAGCCGGCAAAATTCGTGTTTTGGGCCACTGGGGCAACGGCACCTTGGCCTCGATGCCCGACGTGAGCAGCCTGAAAGATTTGGGCTTCAACGCCGAGTATGCGCAGTGGTCAGGTTTGTTCATTCCCAGTGGTACTCCGGAGCCCATTGCACAGCGCCTGCGTGCGGCGGCCAAAGCGGCTGCACAAGACAGCAAAGCCAGAGACATCATTCAAAACACGGGCAGCCCTGTACAGTATTTAGACAGCCCAGAATTTGAAAAATACGTTCAAGCCGATGCCAGACGCATGACCGATGTGGTCAAGAAAATTGGCAAAGTGGAATAAAACAATCAATTTAAATTTGGAGATACACATGAAAACAAGACACACCTCACAAACCGCCAAAGCGCTCAAACTTCAAACCCAAAAACGCCGCAGCTTGGTGGCAGCTTTGGCCAGTCTTTTGTTCATTGGCACTGGCATTTTTCTGTCGCAACAAGCGCACGCGCAAAACTACCCCACTCGCCCCGTCAAAATTGTGGTGCCCTTTGCCACGGGTGGCCCAGCTGACAACTATGCGCGATTCATGGCGCAACGCTTGCAAGAGAGCTTGGGACAAACATTTGTGGTCGACAACAAACCAGGCGCTGGCTCTGTCATTGGCACCGACTTGGCCGCTAAAGCAGCACCCGATGGCTACACCCTCCTGCTGATGTCCAACACGCAAACCGTCAATGAAACACTGATTCCCAATAAACCCTACGGTCTGATGAAAGACTTTGTCGGCGTGGCCCCTATCAACTATTCTGATTTGGTTTTGGTGGTCAACCCTAGCAAAGGATTGAACTCTTTAGCCGACGTCATTCGCGTGGCCAAAGCCCAGCCCGGCAAATTGAACTACGCCTCTTCAGGCCCAGGCACGCCCTATCACATGGCCGGCGAGTTGTTCAAAAGCATGGCCAAAATTGACATGGTGCACGTGCCCTACAAAGGCAGCTCAGGTGCACGCACCGACGTGCTGGGTGGCCAAGTAGACATGATGTTTGATGCCGTCACCACCATGACCGAGCAAGTCAAAGCTGGCAAAGTCAAAGCCGTTGGCACCAGTGGCAGAGTTCGCTCAGATGTGCTGCCCGATGTTCCCACGCTGAACGAGAATGGTGTGGCAGGTTATGAGGCCACCATTTGGTTAGGTTTGATGGCACCCAAGGGCACCCCCAAGGCCGTTGTCGACAAACTCAATGAAGCTGTCTCCAAAATTGCAGCGCAAGCCGACGTCAAGCAGCAGTGGGCCAAACAAGGCGCTGCGCCCATCATTTTGAACCCCACACAATTCGACAAGTATTTGCAAGACGACATCGCCAAGTGGGCAGGTGTCATCAAATCTGCCAACATCAAATTGGATTGATGCTTTGACACGTTTTATCCATCTGCTCAGCGGTGGTGCCGCACAGGGCTTGGTCAACGCACTCAAGCCTTCCATCGAACAAGCCACCGACACGCAACTCTCTTGCACCTTTGGCGCAGTGGGTTTGATGAAGCAAAAGCTACTGGAGGGTGCCCCTTGCGATGTGGTCATTTTGACAGCAGCACTCATTGAGCAACTCAGCTCGTCGGGGCATGTTTTGGCAGGCAGCGCACGCCATCTGGGTCCCGTTAAAACGGGCGTGGCTGTGAAGCACGGGTCGCCTTGGCCTCAAGTTGAAACTGCCGAGCAACTCAAAGCGGCCATGCTGGCTGCCACAGGAATTTATTTTCCCGATCCACAATTGGCCACGGCGGGGATTCACTTCATGAAGGTTCTCAATGGCTTGGGCATTGCCGACACAGTGGCCAGTCAACTGCGTCCCTACCCCAATGGCAATGCTGCCATGAATGCCATGGCAGCGTGCGACGACCCTCATGTGATTGGCTGTACCCAAGTGACCGAAATTTTGATCACACAAGGTGTTGATTGGGTGGCCAACTTGCCGCTGGAATTTGAATTGGCCACGATGTACACCGCTGGTGTGCGGTCGACCAGCACGTGTACGGCACAGGCACAGGCCATGATCGATCTATTGACCAGCCCTGAGCAGGCTGGGCTTCGCGCCAAGGGTGGTTTTTTGCCAGTCGCTTAAAACGACTTCATTTGAGTTGAATTAGCCCTTTTAGAATCACTCATTTTTCAAGAACCCTCTTGAAATTTTCCCAAACACCCTTATCATTAGCACTCACAGGAGATGAGTGCTAACAACATCAGCACCCTCCAATGAACCCTTAAGTACTCAATTTCTGAGTTCTTTTTGTTTTAAACCTTGTTTCATATTTAGGAGATCCAATGAAACTGCGTCCTCTCGGCGATCGCGTGATCGTTAAACGTGTCGAAAGCGAAACCAAAACAGCCTCTGGCATCGTGATTCCTGATGCAGCTGCTGAAAAGCCCGATCAAGGCGAAGTTTTGGCCGTCGGCCCAGGCAAGCGCAATGACAAAGGCGAAGTCTTGGCCATGAACGTGAAAGTCGGCGACCGCGTGTTGTTCGGCAAATACAGCGGCCAAACCGTCAAGGTGATGGGCGATGAGCTGTTGGTCATGAAAGAAGAAGACCTCTTCGCTGTGGTCGAGTAATAAGTAATTTGCGGGAAAAATCGGCCAACGCGCGAAGCGCATGACCGCTCTGTCCCCAACAGATCAAATTTTTAAGGAATATCAAAATGGCAGCAAAAGACGTAATTTTCGGCGGCGAAGCCCGCGCA
>CAJCDH010000146.1 GCA_903961095.1 uncultured Burkholderiales bacterium
CCATTGTGTTTTCATCGACAGACTGTCTTTGCCCACTGGAATCGAAATACCCAATGCAGGACACAACTCAAGACCCACTGCTTTGACGGTCTCATAAAGCGCTGCGTCTTCGCCAGGCTCTCCGCAAGCAGCCATCCAATTGGCACTGAGTTTGACGCGGTCAAGTTCGATGGGGGCTGCCAACAAGTTGGTAATGGCTTCAGCCACGGCCATGCGACCGGAGGCTGCTGCGTCCACACTGGCCAAAGGTGTGCGTTCGCCCATGCTCATGGCTTCGCCTTTGAACCCTTGGTAGTCGGCCAATGTAACTGCGCAATCGGCAACGGGTACTTGCCATGGCCCCACCATTTGATCTCGGTGAGTCAACCCACCCACAGTGCGATCGCCGATGGTAATCAAGAAGCGTTTGGAGGCAACTGTAGGATGGCTCAGAACATTCACTACGGCATCTTGCAAACTGACGCCTGTCAGTTCAATGGGTGTGATGTTGCGCTGCACAGAAGTGACCGTGCGTTGCATTTTGGGCGGCTTGCCCAATAACACATTCATGGGCATGTTGACGGGACTTTTTAAATTCTCATCTAAGGCCAGGTCGTCCGTCAAAACCAATTGACGCTCTTGTGTGGCAACACCCACTACCGCAAACGGGCAGCGCTCGCGATCGCAAAATGACTTGAAAAGGTCTAATGAGTCGGGCTCGATAGCCAGCACATAACGCTCTTGACTTTCATTGGACCAAATTTCTTTTGGCGATAAACCAGATGCCTCAAGGGGTATGGCGCGCAAATCAAAACGGGCACCCCGACCTGCATCGTTGGTGAGTTCTGGGAAAGCGTTGGACAAGCCACCAGCACCCACATCGTGAATGGCCAAAATAGGATTGGCCAGACCCATGACCCAACAATGGTTGATCACCTCCTGAGCACGTCTCTCAATTTCAGGATTGCCGCGCTGCACGGAGTCAAAATCTAGATTGGCTGCATTAGCCCCTGAAGCCATTGAACTGGCTGCACTGCCGCCCATGCCGATGAGCATGCCAGGCCCTCCCAATTGAACCAAAAGGGTGCCGGCAGGAAACTGAATTTTTTCAGTTTGGCTGTTCTCAATGACACCCAAGCCACCCGCAATCATGATGGGCTTGTGATATCCACGTACCACACCATCGACCACTTGTTCGTATTCACGAAAATAGCCTAGCAAATTGGGACGACCAAACTCATTGTTGAATGCGGCGCCGCCCAAAGGACCTTCTGTCATGATTTGCAAAGGACTTGCAATGTGATCAGGTTTGCCGTGCTGGCTGTTCCATAATTTAGAAACCGTAAAACCCGTTAAAGCTGCTTTGGGCTTTGAGCCTCGGCCCGTTGCACCTTCGTCGCGAATCTCTCCGCCAGCTCCCGTAGAAGCACCGGGATAAGGTGAAATAGCTGTTGGGTGATTGTGCGTTTCAACCTTCATCAAGACGTGAT
The DNA here is from genome assembly GCA_903961095.1 of uncultured Burkholderiales bacterium. GTDB lineage: Bacteria > Pseudomonadota > Gammaproteobacteria > Burkholderiales > Burkholderiaceae_C > Limnohabitans_A. Next base: position 1,470 of record CAJCDH010000146.1, read on the forward strand.
GCAACGCAATTTCTTTTTGATATGCCCCGCCCTGTTTGGCCACAAAACGTTCTAGCTCGTGCCCTGCCATGACAGAGGCGTTGTCTGAATAAGCAACAACCGTGTGTTGCGGGTTTTGCTGATGGGTATGGCGAATCATGCCAAACAAACTGTGTGCTTGATCTTGCCCATCAATGGTGAACTGGGCATTGAAAATTTTATGCCGGCAATGCTCGCTGTTGGCTTGAGCAAACATCATCAGTTCAACGTCGCTTGGGTTCCTGCCTAACTGCTTGAATGAACTCAATAAATAATCAATTTCGTCTTCTGCCAAGGCCAAACCAAAATCTAGATTGGCTTTGACCAAAGCTTCTCGGCCGCCCTGGATGACATCAACATGCAAAAGCGCTTGGGCCTCCAACTCTGTAAAGAGTGCCAAAGCATCTTCTCGCATGGCAAGAATAGATTCAGTCATTCGGTCATGCAGAAGGTCCGACAATTTCAAACGCGTTTGAACTGAAACTTTTTGGGCAGCTTGCGCATTTTCAAACTGCAGTGAATACGCAAGCAATCTTTCAATCCGCCTCAATTTCAAACCACAGTTGTGAGCGATGTCCGTTGCCTTAGATGCCCAAGGAGATACGGTACCCAATCGAGGTGATACAAAAATAGAGATGGTGGCTTGCGCGTCTGATGAGGAAGTTGCCTTGAATGCTTCACCATAGGTGAGCAACTGCTCTAAGACATGCTTTTGCGATTCTGTAAATGCCTCTGGGCTTGCGACCAAATGCAAATACTGACCTGTCAGGTCTTTAATTTCAGGGCAAAGTGCCTGCAAGCGAGGAAGTATTTGCTGAATTCGAAATTCGCTGAGGGCGTTACCGCCTTCCAAGATAAGAGTTTGCAGGGTCACGGGGTGGCCTTGAGGGCAGTATGGAAATGTGTCTCAAAAACCGCTGACTGGGGCATTGAACGAGCCCTTATTTTAACCGCTGTCGGTGGCCATTTCTGCAAACTTGCCTGGAGGATGGGATAATCTTCACCCATGACAATCACCCTTAAAGACGCCGACGGCGCCAACGGCATGCGAGTGGCGGGCCGCCTAGCATCCGAAGTACTCGATTATTTAACCCCCTTTGTAAAGCCGGGCGTTAGCACCAACGAGCTCGACAAATTGGCTCACGACTACATGGTCCAAGTTCAAGGCACCATTCCAGCCCCATTGAACTACCAGCCTCCTGGCTATGCACCCTACCCAAAGTCTATTTGCACTTCTATCAATCACCAGGTTTGCCATGGCATTCCCAATGAAAAACAGCTTAAAAAGGGCGACATCGTCAACATCGATATCACCGTGATCAAAGATGGCTGGCATGGCGACACAAGCCGCATGTTCATCGTGGGAGACACCTCCATCGCTGCCAAGCGACTTTGCGCAGTCACATACGACGCCATGTGGCATGGCATTGAACAAGTCAAACCAGGTGCCCGGCTAGGTGATATTGGTTGGGCGATTCAAAAATTTGCAGAAAATTTGGGATTTTCAATTGTTCGAGAATTTTGTGGCCACGGCATAGGTCGAGTTTTTCACGAAGAACCACAAGTTTTACATTACGGAAAGCCTGGCACTTTGGACGAACTCAAGGTGGGTATGACATTCACCATCGAGCCCATGATCAATGCCGGCAAACGCGACATCAAGGAAATGGGAGATGGTTGGACCATTGTGACCAAAGACAGAAGCCTGTCAGCGCAGTGGGAACATACCATTTTGGTGACCGAGACTGGCTATGAAGTTCTCACACTGTCTGCCGGCAGCCCCCCAACGCCTGATTTCGTCAAAGGCCAATGACATGACCGAGGTGTCGGTATTGAGAGACAAGTACCGTCAGGAAAAGCAGGCGCTTTGGTCGAATATATCGAACATTGCTGCCAATGGACGAGGCTTAAAACCAACCCTTGTTCGGCTGGCCAAATTGGCAGACAAACTGCTTATACAGCTTTGGAACCAAGCGGGTTTTGAACAAGGCGAGGCGCTAATCGCGGTTGGTGGTTATGGCCGCGGCGAATTGTTTCCCTCCTCCGATGTTGACGTCTTGGTCATGTTGCCCAACAGTGTCATTGCAGAAAACTCGCCTGATCTCAAGGCCAAATTGGAAAGCTTCATAGGCAGTTGCTGGGACAGTGGCCTTGAAATTGGCTCCAGTGTCAGAACACTGTCAGATTGCATTGAAGAGTCTGAAAAAGACATCACGGTCAAAACATCATTGCTAGAAAGTCGACTGATCACTGGCAATGAAATGCTTTACCAACAGTTTCAAAAGCTTTATCAGGACTTCTTAGATCCTCACGCATTCTTTGTTGCTAAAACACTTGAATTAAACCAACGTCATAACAAGTTTGAAAACACCCCCTACTCTCTTGAGCCCAACTGCAAAGAATCACCAGGCGGCCTGCGTGATCTTCAAATTATTTTGTGGGTTTCTAGGGCTGCGGGTTTGGGAAGAACTTGGGATGATTTAGCGGCCAGGGGGTTGGCCACACCTCTAGAAGTCAAACAGATTAAGCGCAATGAAGCCGTTCTAAGTCTCATCCGTGCGCGCCTTCACTTGTTGGCCAAGCGACGTGAAGATCGGCTGGTCTTTGATTTGCAGCATGCACTGGCAGAGGCATTTGGCTACAAAGCCAAGAGCACGCCTGAAGGCAAACACAAGCAAAGAGCCAGTGAAGTTTTAATGCGCCAGTATTACTGGGCCGCCAAAGCGGTTACCCAGTTGAATCAAATTCTGTTGCTCAACATAGAAGAGTATTTGCAGGCTCAACGCGGCGATATTCGAATCGAGCTGCGCAAGCTCAGTCCGTATTTTTATGAAAAAAATGGTCTACTAGAAGTAGCGCAAGACGACCTTTATCAGAATCACCCACATGCCATCTTAGAAACGTTTTTGCTGTTTCAGCAAACTCATGGCGTGAAAGGGCTTTCGGCCAAAACACTTCGAGCGCTCTACAACGTGCGCGGCGTGATGGATGCCACGTTCAGGCGTGACCCTGTCAATCGCGCCACCTTTTTGAAAATACTTCAAGAAAGCCAAGGCATCACTCATTCATTGCGTTTGATGAATCAAACCTCTGTGCTGGGTCGCTATTTATGGGTGTTCCGAAACATTGTGGGTCAAATGCAGCACGACCTGTTTCACGTCTACACCGTCGATCAGCATATTCTGATGGTTCTGCGAAACGCTCGTCGCTTTTTCATTGCTGATCACGCCCACGAATACCCGTTTTGCTCACAATTGGCCGCGGGCTGGGACAAGCCCTACATCCTTTATACCGCCGCTTTGTTTCATGACATTGCCAAAGGACGTGGTGGTGACCATTCCAAATTAGGGGTGCTTGAGGCCAAACGTTTTTGTCGGCAACATGGTGTTGAATCGGATGACGCTCAGCTCATTGTATTTTTAGTGGGAGAACATCTCACCATGAGTCATGTGGCGCAAAAAGAAGATCTAAGCGACCCTGATGTCATTTCTGCATTTGCCAAACGCGTTGGCAATGAGCGACAACTCACCGCCTTGTATTTGCTCACCGTTGCCGACATTCGCGGCACCAGTCCCAAAGTCTGGAACGCATGGAAAGCTAAACTGCTTGAAGATCTTTACAAGTTGACCTTGCGCGTTTTGGGCGGCAGAGCGCCCGATGCCAATGCTGAAATTGAATCAAGAAAACGCGAAGCTTTGATTGAATTGGCAAGGCACTCAGAACCCTACGATGGGCAAAAAGCTCTTTGGGACACCTTGGATGTCGGCTACTTCATGCGACACGAAGCCAGCGAAATTGCATGGCATGCAAGACAGCTTTCAAGGTATGTCTCTAAGGTAGAGCGAATTTCAGTCGCTTCATTGACTGGCAAATGCATCGTGAGGGCGCGTATTTCACCATTAGGTGAAGGCCTACAAGTCTTGGTTTACACAGAAGATCAAACAGACTTGTTTGCTCGCATTTGCGGCTATTTTGACCAAGCTGGATTCAGTATTTTGGACGCCAAAATTCACACTGCCAAAAATGGTTATGCCTTAGACACTTTTCAGGTCGTAACTTCGCTGCTGCCAGAGCACTACCGAGAACTGATCACAATGGTGGAGTCAGGATTAAGTGTGACCATCGAGAAAAAAGGTGTTTTACCGCCACCCACCAAAGGGCGCGTGTCTAGGCGTGTTAAAAACTTTCCCATTGCGCCTCGGATCACATTGCATCCCGATGAAAAAGCCCAAAGCTGGCTGCTTGCTATTTCAGCCAGTGACAAAATGGGCTTGCTCTACAGTGTGGCTACGGTGTTGGCCAAGCACCGCATCAGCCTCAAGTTGGCCAGAATCAGCACGCTTGGAGAACGGGTAGAAGATACCTTTTTGATTGAAGGCCAAGCCCTTCAGCACAACCGAGAGCAAATCGAAATCGAAACTGAGTTGTTGCAAGTCTTACAGGCTTAAGCGCCTTCACAGACTTAGCATTTAGCACTTAGCACCTCACAGCCGTTAGCTTTTTTTCCGCGGAGGTAGACCGGTGTGCTGAGTCAGCAGACTGCCTTTTTTAGGAGAAGTACTCGGGGTGCTATTTTTACGGCGGGCACTTTGATAATCATCCGACAAGGGTTGCCAAGTAGGAATCAAGTGGTGCTTGCCATTGCCAATGAGGTCTGCTCTGCCCATGGCTTTCAGTGCATCTCGCAAAAGTGGCCAATGCTTGGCATCGTGATAGCGCAAAAAAGCTTTGTGCAATCGGCGCCGTTTTTCACCCTTGACCACATCGACCTTTTCACTGTCGCGCGTAATTTTGCGCAAGGGATTTTTGGTGGTGTGGTACATGGCAGTGGCTGTAGCCATAGGACTTGGGTAGAAGGTTTGAACTTGGTCAGCACGAAATCCATTTTTCTTAAGCCAAACGGCCAAGTTCATCATGTCTTCATCACTGGTACCGGGGTGTGCTGCAATGAAGTAAGGCACCAAAAATTGTTTCTTTCCAGCTTCAGCGCTGTACTTGTCAAACATGCTTTTAAACTTGTCATAAGTACCAATGCCAGGCTTCATCATTTTGGTGAGAGGCCCTGACTCGGTGTGCTCTGGGGCTATTTTCAGATAACCCCCAACGTGGTGGGTGACCAACTCTTTGACATACTCGGGGCTTTGAACAGCCAAGTCATACCGCAGGCCAGAACCAATCAATATCTTTTTAATGCCCTTCAAAGTTCTCGCTTTTCGGTACATCTGAATTAGCGGGCCGTGGTCTGTGGTGAGGTTGCTGCAAATGCCAGGAAATACGCAGCTTGGTTTGCGGCAGGCCGCTTCAATTTCGGGTGACTTGCAACCCAATCGGTACATGTTGGCAGTAGGGCCACCCAAGTCAGAAATGACGCCTGTGAAGCCCTTAACCTTGTCGCGAATGTCTTCAATTTCTCGAAGCACAGAAGCTTCGCTGCGGCTTTGAATGATGCGTCCCTCGTGCTCGGTAATGGAGCAAAAGGTGCAGCCGCCAAAACATCCCCGCATGATGTTGACCGAGAAGCGAATCATTTCCCAGGCTGGAATTTTGGTGGCACCGTCGTGAGAACCATTTGCGTCTGCATAGCTGGGATGTGGGCTGCGCGCATAGGGCAAATCAAACACCGCATCCATTTCAGCAGTGGTCAGAGGAATAGGCGGCGGGGTGATCCAAACATCTCTGGCCGTAAGACCTTCACCGTGGGCTTGCACCAAACATCTTGCATTGCCAGGGTTGGTTTCTAAATGCAACACACGGTTGGCATGTGCATACAACACAGGATCAGATTTAACTTGCTCATAACTTGGCAAACGGATAACGCTTTTGTCGCGAGGCGGCACTTTGTGCAGACCTTTGCCCGTCATAGCGGGTAGCTGAGGATTGGGCACAAAAGTGAGAGGTTTGACAGAAGCATTTTGTTGATCGGCAACCGACTGAGCTTCGTCCTCCCGGGCGCAAGTGGCGCCATTTTCACGGGCTTGCTCAGAAATCATCAAATAAGGATTGACGTGCGCCTCGACATGCCCAGGTGTATCGACTGAGGAGGAGTCAATTTCAAACCAAGCAACTGGAGTTTGCCGACGAACAAAGGCAGTGCCTCGGACATCGACGATGTCTTGCACGGGTTCTCGAGCAGCCAATCTGTGAGCAATTTCAACCACGGCACGTTCGGCGTTGCCATAAAGCAGCAAATCACATTTGCTGTCAACCACAATCGATCTGCGGACCTTGTCTGACCAGTAATCGTAGTGCGCAATTCGCCGCAAGGAACCCTCAATGCCGCCCAAGACAATGGGCACATCGGGAAAGGCTTCGCGACATCGTTGACTGTAAACAATGGCCGCGCGGTCAGGGCGCTTGCCACCTACATCGCCAGGCGTATAAGCATCGTCGGAGCGTATTTTGCGATCAGCCGTGTACCGGTTGATCATGGAGTCCATGTTGCCAGCCGTCACACCCCAAAATAAATTGGGTTTGCCAAGAGCACGAAAGGGCTCGGCACTTTGCCAGTCCGGCTGAGCAATGATGCCAACACGGAAACCTTGGGCCTCCAACATTCGACCAATGACGGCCATGCCAAAACTAGGATGATCGACATAGGCATCACCTGTGACCAAGACAATGTCGCAACTGTCCCACCCCAATTGCGTCATTTCGGCACGATTCATCGGCAAAATGGGGGCCGTGCCAAATCGCGCCGCCCAGAACTTGCGATAGCTGTTCAGGGGCTTGGCGTTGCGCGGGAAAAAAGAGACGTCGACCAGAGCGTTCATGCGAATTTAAAGAATGCGGTAGTTTAGTGCTTGTGGTGGAACATATCTGGCAGAGGGTCTTTCTCATTGGATAATGAAGCCATGTCTACTGATGTCATTGAAACCCATCAACCTCAATCCAAAACGGAATTGTTTGTCGTTTTCACCCTTTTAGCGCTCCAAGGCTTTGGCGGAGTGCTCACTGTTGTTCAACGTGAACTGGTTGAACGAAAAAAGTGGATGACCAAAGCCCAATTTGTAGAGGAATGGTCAGTAGCTCAAGTGATGCCTGGCCCCAATGTGGTCAACCTGTGCTTGATGATTGGGGGTAAATATTTTGGACTTTCAGGCGCCATGGCTGCCTTGTGCGGCCTCCTTTTTGCACCCCTGTTGCTGGTTCTTGTTTTGGCGATTTTGTTTGGAGGCGTCGCTGACAGCCATGTTGCACAGGGCGCTCTCAAGGGCATGGGCGCCGTATCTGCGGGTTTGGTCATTGCATCCGGACTGAAACTCTGCACCACCTTGCCCCAAAACCCCATGGGGCTTGGGGCAGCAGTATTGTTTGCGGTTCTTGCATTTGCATTTGTTGGCATTTTTAGATTTCCCTTGCTTTGGGTACTGCTTGGCTTAGGAGCACTGGCTTGTGTTCTCACTTACCGAGCATTGTCAAAATTGCCTCCAAAGCTTCATTCAAAACCAGATCGCGAGGCACCTTGAACATGGCCGTACCGCTAAGCCCCCAAGACTGGTTTGATTTTTTTCTTCATTTTGCGGTGTTGTCATTGATGGGCATTGGCGGTGCCATGACCACTGCGCCAGACATGCATCGATATTTGGTGGATGAAAAGCTTTGGCTCACAGACACCTCATTTTCTTCTTCGATCGCATTGGCTCAATCTGCACCCGGCCCCAATGTGCTCTTTGTTGCCCTGATGGGCTGGCAAGTTGGTGTCAACTCAGGAGGCGGCTTAGGTGCAGGTGCCAGCGCATGGTGGCTAGGTCTGCTGGGCGTGATATTGAGCATGGTGGGTATCATGCTGCCCTCCTCTGTCCTTACTTACAAAGCCACCAAATGGGCCCACATCAACCGTAATCTGAAATCGGTACAAGCCTTTAAGTCGGGTATGGCTCCCATCGTCATTGGTCTTTTGGTGTCAACTGGCTGGCTGTTATCTGGTGCGCAAAGCCAGTTTGCACAAGACTGGCGGCTTTGGCTCGTGACTGCCGTTGCCATATTGGTGATGATGCGCACTTCTGTTCACTTGCTGTGGTTAATTGCAGCAGGCGGCGTTCTTGGCGCAACAGGGTTGCTATGAACTGCTGTGTCTAAGCGCCTAAGCGCCTAAGCGCTGCCTAACGGCTTCAAACAAGCAAACGCCACTGGCTACGGACACATTCAGACTTTCAACGGCTCCCTGCATAGGAATGCTGACCAACTCATCGCAGGTTTTGCGTGTCAAGTGTCGCATGCCAGGACCTTCAGCACCCAAGACCAAGGCAACGGGGCCTTTTAAATCGACTTGGTAAATATTGCTTGGTGCATCGCCGCTGGTACCAATGATCCAAATGGATCTTTCTTTGAGTTCTCCTAAGGTTCTGGCCAAATTAGTGACCATGAAATAAGGCACTGTTTCAGCGGCACCACTGGCCACCTTGGCCACGGTGGCATTGATGCCCGCGGCATGGTCTTTGGGTGCAATGACGGCATGTGCACCGGCGCCATCAGCAACGCGCAAACAGGCGCCTAAATTGTGGGGGTCAGTCACACCATCCAATATCAAAAGCAAAGGAGGCCCTTGCACTTGGTCTAACAGATCATCTAAGGAGTGCGCCTGAGGCAATGTTTCTACACGCGCAGCAACGCCTTGGTGACCATGACTGCCTGCCAACTTGGCCAATCGCATGCCGTCGGCCTCAATCAGTCTAACGCCTGCCTCTTGCGCCCGTTCTATGAATTGGCGCATCCTGGCATCACGCCGCGTGGTTTCGAAGTAGATTTCGACAATGGATTGGGGCGCAGTTTTTAAGCGGACCCCCACGGCATGAAAGCCGAAAAGGATTTGGGGAGATGACATACCCTCGATTATCCTTGGGATATGAGCTGTCCGGCCTCAAGTGTGAGTGTTCTGTCGCAGCGCAATGCCAATTTGTGATCATGGGTGACCAAAATCAAGGTGGTACCCCGAGCTTGATTCATAGACAACATCAAATTCATAATGCTTTCGCCAGTTTGGGCATCCAAACTGCCAGTAGGCTCATCGGCCAAAAGCAACTGCGGTTGAACCACAAAGGCGCGAGCAAGTGCCACGCGTTGTTGTTCACCGCCACTAAGTACCTTTGGAAAGTGTTTCAAGCGCTCGGAAAGACCGACTTGTGACAAGATTTCTTTGGCTAACTTAGCAGCTTCTTTGATGCCCGACAACTCCAAGGGCAACATGACGTTTTCAAGTGCAGTTAAATGCCCCATGAGTTGAAAGTTCTGAAACACAAAGCCCAACTTTTGACCTCGCCATGCGGCTCGTTGGTCTTCTGTCAGTTCAAAGATTCTTTGTCCTGCCAACACAACTTGGCCTTGTGTCGGTGTGTCCAACCCTGCCATGATTGACAGCAAAGTGCTCTTGCCCGATCCGGATGCGCCCAAAATAGCCACAGATTCCCCAGCATTCACGGAGAAATCAATATCACGCAAAATAGCCAGTGGACCGCTTGCATCCCCCACCACTTTACTCACGTGACTGACCGAAATCATTGTTTCTGACATGTACCAACTTTCTTTACTTAGACAACACTTTAACTGGCTTGTGGTGGGCTTGTTCTGCGCGGGTTTTTTATCAAGCCTTCGCGCAAACGAAAATGTGTCACCGGGCAAAGCCCCTCAGATTGTCAATTCCGAAAAAGTCGTTCTCATTGTGGGCGACTCGCTGAGTGCCGAGTATGGCCTCACAAGAGGCACAGGCTGGGTCAATCTCATGATCAAGCAAGCAGCCAAGGAGTCTGTCAAAGTCAAAATTGTGAATGCCAGCATCAGCGGAGATACAAGCTCGGGAGGCGTTAGCCGACTGCCTCAATTGCTCAATACACACAAACCGCATTTGCTGGTGGTTGAGCTTGGTGGCAACGATGCCCTGCGTGGACTCAGCATGAACATGACCCAACAAAACTTAATGAGCATGGCTCGAGATGGCAAAAAAGCGGGCGCTAAAGTTTTGATGATAGGGATCCAAGTGCCACCTAACTACGGCGCTAGCTACACTCAACAAATGGCACTTGCGTATCAAAAAGTGTCTCAAGAAACTGGTGCTGAACTCAACAACCAGTTTTTAAAAGGCATTGCTGATGATTCAGATCCATTACGGTGGTTTCAATCAGATCGAATTCACCCCAATGAGGCTGCCCAAAGTGCCATGATGACAAACATTTGGCCGCAATTGAAAAGAATGTTGGTAGCCAACAAATAAAACGACTTCTGACTTTCGTTTGGCATCAAGAAGAAGTTGGGGGCTCCGATTGGTTTTCGGATGAAACCTCTGGCTGTTCTGAGTCTTCTGAAGAGCCTTCCGGCAAGTCAGTTCTTCTTTCAGATTTGGCTTTTAACTTGTCTTCTTTTTTGCGTTTTTTTGCCAGTTCTTTTTGACGTTTTTCGTAGCCGTAATTTGGAGTAGCCAAGGTATTTCTTTCTATTGAATGCTATCCACTGTATCAGCTTGCCATTCAATCAGACAAAGAAGCTCAAAAATTCAAGCACTGGTTTGCAGCAATTGCCAAATCATTGATTAAATCCTGAGGTTCTTCAAAGCCAGTAGAAAATCGCACCAAAAAGCCTTGCTGAAGGTGCAATGGCAAGTTTGAACGCATGCTTGCAATGTTGTAGGGCACCACCAAGCTAATAGGGCCGCCCCAGCTATAACCTAATTTAAAAAGTTTCAAGTTATCACAAAATGCATCGACTTGAGATTGCGACAAGGCAGGATGCAACATCACACTGAACAATCCCGCTGCTTGGCCTTCTTTGCCTTGCGGCGCACACAAGGCTTTCCAATGCGCATGCCCAGGAGAGCCTTCTAGCGCAGGATGAAGAACTTGCACGCAAGCCTTTTGAGTTTTCCACCAACTCGCCAGCTGTCGAGCAGAACGATCTTGGGCGACATATCTCAAAGCAATGGTAGGAAGTGAACGCAAAATACTCTCGACATCATTGGGGCCCACACAAATGCCTAAGCGCATCATGGTCATTTTGAGCTTCAAAGCCAATGTGTCGTCGCAGGTCATGACACTTCCCATAAGCACATCACCGCCACCACTAGGGTATTTGGTGAGGGCGTGCGCAGTGAAATCAACAGATAAGCTGCCATCTCCCAATAAATCAAAAGGTCTGAAGGCAAGCCCAGCGCCCCATGTATTGTCTAGGGCCGTTAAGACTTGACGAGATTTGCAAACCTGCAGCAGGCCCACCAAATCTGGAAACTCCATGCTGACAGATCCTGGTGCCTCTAACCAAACAAGCTTTGTGTTGGGTTGAATTTTGCCTTCAAGATCGTGAGGATCCATGGCATCGTAGTAAGTGTGCGAAATGCCAAACGAAGCTAACTCCCCTTCTGCCAATGTTTTATTCGGACCATAGGAGTTGTCAGGCAACAAGATGTGATCACCAGTTTTCAAAACTGCAAAAGATGCCACCGCCAGCGCCGACAAACCGCTGGGGGTGAGAACACAATGTTTGCCACCCTCTAGCGTACAAAGCCGCTCTTCGAGCGTAAAGCTGGTGGGCGTACCATGGGTGCCATAGGTGTAGGCCGACTTGTCTTTCCACTCCCGTTGGCGCATAGCGGCCACGTTGGGAAAGAAAACCGTTGAGGCTTTGAAGGTGCCCGGCTGAGGGGAATCAAACTCAGCCGGTGGCGTGTAGCCATGGTGAATGAGGTCTGTGGAGATGTGTGAAGTGTTTTTTTCAGTCATTTCACAATACTAACTTCAGACCTTCCACTTTTCCATCAGTTTTTGAGGATTTAAACTGTCGTAGCCTTCAAATGGTTGGTGAATCCATGGGTTGCTCGGAAGGTATTCGACCGAGTAGTCTGATTGAAAGCCGGACAAACCCTTGGTCCAAATGACGGCGGTTCGCAATTCGGTGATGGGCTTGTAATTGGTTTTCAACATGTTGACCACTGCACTCAGGGTGTGTCCCGAATCAGCCAAATCGTCGACCAACAAAACACGGCCCGCAATTTCACCCTTGGGTGTTGTGATGAAGCGCGCAATGTCCAAGTGACCTTGAACAGTGCCGGCATCAGCACGGTAAGAGCTGGTTGACATGATGGCCAAGGGTTTGTCGAAAATTCGCGACAAAATATCTCCAGGACGCATACCACCACGGGCTAAACACAGAATGGTGTCGAACTCCCATCCAGATTGATGAACTTTGATCGCTAGCTTTTCAATCAGATTGTGGTACTCGTCGTAGCTCACATACAGGTGTTTGCCGTCTTCAGTCAGCATGCATTTTCTCCAAAGGTTAAGTCAATTCACGAAATTGTGACAAGCGAATTTAAATCGATTAAAGGGGTGCCAAGAAGGGATGGTGCATCAAGATAGTGTGATCACGATCGGGGCTGGTTGATACCAAGTGTATGGGTACACCTGTCACATGTTCAATGCGCTGCAAATAAAGGCGCGCATTGACAGGCAACTTGTCAAATTGAGTGACTCCGACGGTGCTGTCTGTCCAACCTTCAATGGTTTCGTAGATGGGCTTGCAGCGCGCTATGTCTTCTGCTCCCATGGGCAAAATATCTACAATTTCACCATCCAATTCGTATCCAGTACACAGCTTCAACTCATGAAGACCATCTAGTACGTCGAGTTTGGTAATACACAAGCCAGACAAGCCATTCACTTGCGCACTGCGTTTTAGCAAAGCGGCATCAAACCAACCACAGCGCCGACTGCGACCTGTTGTGACACCCTTTTCTGCACCGACCGTGCTCATATGCCAGCCGGGTGTACCTTCTTTTTCCCATTCCAACTCTGTTGGAAAAGGGCCACCACCCACACGGGTGCAATAGGCTTTGGTAATGCCCAACACATAGTGCAGTAGGCCCGGTCCAACCCCCGATCCTGCGGCTGCATTGCCAGCCACGCAATTGCTGGAGGTCACGAAAGGATAGGTGCCATGATCGACATCGAGCAAGGTGCCTTGAGCCCCTTCAAACAACAAATTAGCGCCCAAGCGGTGGGCATCGTTGAGTTCGCGTGACACGTCTGCCATCATGGGCTTCAGCATCTCAGCATGTGCCATGGCTTCGTCATAGACCACGTCAAATTGAACTTCGCCATTCTTGACATATGCCTTCAGTGAATCACCAAAAATGAATTTATCTGATCCCAAATAAGTTTTCAAAACATGGTTGTGCAAATCTAAAAGCTCTTTGAGCTTGTGCGCAAATCTTTCGGGGTACTTCAAGTCTTGAACGCGCAAAGCGCGTCTTGCAATTTTGTCTTCGTAGGCTGGGCCAATACCTCTGCCTGTGGTGCCGATTTTTTCAGTACCACCTTGTTCACGTGCAGCCTCACGTGCAACGTCTAGTGCTGCGTGAAATGGCAGGATCAAGGGGCAAGCTTCGCTGATTCGCAAACGCGAACGCACTTCCACACCTGCCTTTTCAAGACCTGCAATTTCTTCAAACAACTTACCTGCTGACAACACCACGCCATTGCCGATGTAGCATTTGACGCCCGGGCGCATGATGCCGCTGGGAATGAGGTGAAGAGCTGTTTTGACGCCGTTGATGACCAGTGTATGACCCGCATTGTGGCCACCTTGAAAACGCACAACACCTTGGGCGCTCTCGGTAAGCCAGTCGACTAATTTGCCTTTGCCCTCGTCACCCCACTGGGTTCCAACAACGACAACGTTACGTCCTTTGATCATGTTCATTTTGTTTTGTTTTCAATGGCTTTTACGACCCACTGCCCGGAGATCTCTAAGAGTTCGCGGTCACATTGGAATTCATCTATTTCACTTTCGTGCCCAGGCAAGATACATACAACGGTTTCGCCGTGCACGCGCAGCTGAGCAATTGCTGACCGCAGATCTACTCGCATACCCCAAGGCGCGCGAATAGCAGCTTTGAGGCTGAGTTGCGGTACAACACCCACCCATTGCTTCAGGTCTAGGCTAAAACCCACGGCTGGACGATCACGGCCAATTTCGTGGCCAAATACCGCGCCAACGCCATCATAACGTCCACCTCGCACCACTGCGTCACTGGCACCTTTGGCATAAATGGCAAAACGCAAACCACTGTAATACGCATAGCCTCGTGCGTCAGCTAAATCAAATTGGAAGTTAACTTGTGGCAGCTGCTTGCTTAACCATTTCAATTGCTCAATCGCCAGTTTGATTTGGGGCTTGTTGGGTAATTGCTGAAGCGCTTGATCTAAAACTTCAAGACCACCGTAAAGGTCTATCAGGGTCATCAAACCCAACTGAATGTCTGATGGAAAGTTTTGGGTTAGCTCAGCCAAGGCCGAAGCGTTTTTACTGGCCAATGCAGCGTATACATCGCCGCGCATGGCATCTGTGAGAGCTATACCTTCAAGCAAACTGCTCACAATTCTGGCATCGGCAAGGTCGACCAACACCTCACCCATTTGGGCGGCTTGCAAACAATCAAGTGCCAACTGCAAAACTTCAAGATCGGCTTCGAGTCCGGCATGACCAAAAATTTCGGCACCCAATTGCAAGGGTTCACGTGTAGCGTGGGGCCTGTCGGGCTGGGTGTGCAATACAGGGCCACAGTAACAAAGCCGTGTAACGCCCTTGCGGTTTAACAAGTGAGCATCGATTCGGGCAACTTGGGGGGTTGCATCGGCCCTTAAACCCATCATCCGTCCCGAGATTTGATCGACCAATTTGAAAGTTTGAAGATCAAGGGCCTTGCCAGTCCCTGTCAAAAGGGACTCGATGTGCTCTAACAAAGGGGGCGACACCAACTCAAAGCCATAGCTTCGGGCAGTGTCTAAAAGCAATCTTCGGAGTTCTTCGATGTGTCTGGCTTCAGAGGGCAAGACATCAGCGATGTGATCCGGCAGGACCCAAGCGGACATGGCAATCAGGGAGGCTGTTAAAACAGGGATTTTACCGGTTCAAACAGGGTCTAAATGAACCACATCAAAAGAAAGAGTCCCAACAAAACAATAGACAGGCCAAAAAATCGAATCTGACCATCTTCAAGTTGCAATAGTTGGGTAAACATTTCGCGCCATTTGGTAGGAGAAATGAGGGGCAAAAGCCCCTCAAGGATCAGAACCAACGCTATTGCAACTAGGACTGCAGACCAAAAAGCCACTTATTTCTTGACAGCTTGGGCAGGTTGGGTAGAAGGCGCGACATTGCCTCGCATCGCTCTAAAGAAATCAGAGCCACTGGGGTCTAAAACCATGACGTCGCTCTTCTTGGAAAAGCTGGCTTTGTAAGCATCAAGGCTTCGGTAAAACTGTGCGAACTGAGGATCGCGACCAAAGGACTCATTGTAAATTCTGGCAGCTTGAGAATCGCCCTGGCCTTTGATTTTTTGAGCCTCACGGTAGGCGTTGGCAATGGTCACTTCGCGCTGACGATCGGCATCGGCACGAATTTTCTCGCCTTCGGCTGCGCCAGTCGACCTGAGTTCATTGGCCACACGCTTGCGCTCTGCTTCCATACGGCGATAAACCGACTCTGTGATGGCATCGACATAGTCTGCACGTGTAATCCGAACATCGACCACATCAATACCCCATGGCTTGTCACCACGGACTTTTTCAAGCACTTCACGTTTGACATCATTCATCAAAACATCACGGCTCAAGGACAGCAAATCCTTGACAGTGCGTTTGTTAATTTCTTCTTGAAAAGCATTGCGCACCACTCGGTTCAATTGATTGGCACCCGACTTCTCATCTAAACCCACATTGCGAATGTAGGCCATGGGGTCGGTAATGCGCCAGCGCACATACCAATCGATCACAACCCTTTGCTTTTCTGCCGTGAGCATGGGCTCAGTGTCGGGGCTATCAAGTGTTAGCAAACGCTTGTCTATGTAGCTTACGTTTTGTAAGGGCGGTGGCAGCTTGATGTTCAAGCCCGGCTCGGTAATGACCTCTTTGATTTGTCCCAAGGCATAAACCACGCCAAATTGACGTTGATCGACAACGAACAACATAGAACTGGCCAAAGCCAAAACCAGCAGCAGGGATGAAACCCATATTCCAATACGATTCATTTTGCTGCTTCCTTAACGAATTTCACGGTCACGAGTGCGCTGACTGTCGCGCGATCGAAGATCTTGCGGGGCACTGCTGGGAACGGCAGCTGGCGCGGTGGTGCCGGCGGCACTTGTGGTGTCTGCAGGTACTGAGCCAGCCACAGGCGCTGCTGTCATTTGCATCAATTTGTCGAGCGGCAAATACATGAGGTTAGAGCCTTGTTTGCTATCAACCACCACCTTGGTGACGTTGGAATAGATTTGCTGCATGGCATCTAAATACATGCGGTCACGTGTGACCTGGGGTGCTTTTTGGTACTCAGGCAAGATGGCTTTAAAGCGCTGTGAATCACCCTCAGCTTGAGCCACAATTCGCTCGCGATAGGCTTGTGACTCTTCCTTCAAGCGAGATGCCGCACCGACAGCACGCGGGACCACGTCGTTGGCATAAGCTTGAGCTTCATTCTTAGCGCGTTCGCGCTCTTGGCCAGCTTTAAGCACATCATCGAATGCTGCTTGCACTTGCTCGGGTGGACGAACACCACCTTGTTGCAAGTTAATGCCTACCACTTCAATACCCACCTTGTAGCGGTCCAAAATATTTTGCATTAGCGCGCGAACACGGGGCGCAATTTGATCGCGTTCCTCTGCCAAAGCAGAATCCATTTTCATTTTGCCCACAACTTCTCGTACTGCTGTTTCTGCAGCTTGCACAACGGCCTCAGTTGGATTTTTGCTTTCGAACAAATACGCACGTGCGTCGTTCAAACGGTATTGAACTGCAAATTTAATTTCAACAATGTTTTCGTCTTCTGTGAGCATGGCAGACTCGCGAAGACCAGTGGCCTTGATCACGTTGTCACGGCCTATGTCAACTGAGCGAATTTGTGTGACAAAGACCAACTCATGCTTTTGAATGGGGTAAGGCAAACGCCAATTGAAACCGGCACCCACCGTAGACTTGTATTTGCCAAATTGGGTGATTACCGCTCTTTGTCCCTCTTGGACAATGAAGAAGCCAGTGCCGAGCCAAATCAGCACGAAAGCACCCAAAATGACGCCAATTCCCAAATTGCGAAACACGGGTGGCAAACCACTGGGGGGGGGACCATTGGGTTGACCTCTGTTAGGAGGACCACCATTTTTGCCACCCAAAAACTGGCCAAGCTTGCGATTCAGGTCACGCCACAATTCATCTAAGTCTGGCGGGCCAGAAGA
>CAJCDH010000147.1 GCA_903961095.1 uncultured Burkholderiales bacterium
ACGGTTGATCACCATGCCAGCCACACCCACATTGCCGCCCAGTTTGCGGAAATATTCAACCGCTGAGCACACATTGTTGGCCACATACAGGGACTGCAAATCGTTGCTGGCTACCACAATCACTTTTTGGCACATGTCGCGTGCAATGGGCAAACCAAATCCGCCACAAACCACGTCGCCTAAGAAGTCGAGCAGCACATAGTCAAAACCCCACTCATGGAAGCCGAGCTTCTCGAGCAATTCAAAACCGTGAATGATGCCGCGACCACCGCAGCCGCGTCCCACTTCAGGGCCGCCCAATTCCATGGCATACACACCGTCGCGTTTGAAGCAAACATCGCCAATGGCAACCGCTTCACCAGCCAATTTTTTCTTTGAAGAAGTTTCAATGATGGTGGGGCAAGCGCGGCCACCAAACAACAAACTGGTGGTGTCACTTTTAGGGTCGCAGCCAATCAGCAAAACTTTTTTACCTTGCTGTGCCATCATGTAACTGAGGTTGGCCAGCGTGAAGCTCTTGCCAATGCCGCCTTTGCCATAGATGGCAATGATCTGTGTTTCCTTTGTGACCTCAGAGGTGGACACGGGTGCGGGTTCAATGGCCGCTTCAGTGCGCAAAATATCGCGCATGAAATTCACGGGGGCTACAGAAGGAATCGAACTCGAGCTCATACTACTTGTCTCCAATCAAGAACCATCTTTAAACAATCGGCGTCGCCAAAGGCGGTGCGATATGCAGCGTCGGCTTGTGTTGCATCTTGGTGATGCGTGATCAAACCATTGAGGGACAAACGGCCTTCGCCAGCCAAGGCAATGACCGCAGCCAAATCGGCTGGTGCCCATTGCGCTGCCACCCGAATGCGCGCTTCGCGCATAAAGGCCGGCGGAAAAATAAATGAAAGCGGTGTGTCGTAAAAACCTGCAAGCACCACTTCGCCGCCAGGGGCTAAGCGGCCAATGAGCTCGTCCAGCAAAGAGCTGGCACCACTCACATCGCAAATGCATTTGTAGTTTTTGCGGGTGTCTGTGCTGGGGTCAATGACCTCATAACCCAAAGCGCCACTGCGACGTGCTGGGTTGTTTTCCCAAACCACAGGGTTGCCACCTGCCAACACGGCGAGTCTGGCAATCATTCGGCCCAAGACACCGTGGCCCACAATCAAATCGGGTTGTTGGGTGCCTGGCGCACTGTGAGCGTGATAAGCAGTGGCTGCCAAGGCAAACAACACACCTTGCTCTGCCAAGCTTTCTTTGATGGGCAAAGCACGTGCTGAGGGCACCACCAATTTAGAGGCAGAGCCACCAAATAAATTTCGGGCTTCTTGGAAGCATTGAGAGCCTGGGATATAGACCCGAGTGCCCACTGTCAATGTGGCTTGATCACCTGCATCGACCACGCGGCCAACGGTTTCATAGCCGGGTACGAGAGGGTAGCCCATGCCAGGAAATGCGGGCATGGTGCCATCCCAAAGCAGGCGCTCTGTGCCAGTGCTGATGCCACTGAACTCAACCTCAACTTTGACGTCTGCCGCGCCCATTTCAGGCAAGGACAAACCTGTCAATGCCAATGACTTGGGTTGCTGGAAAACGATAGCGGTAGACTGCATGACTGTATATTTACTCTTACAATGATTTGTGTCAATAAATATTTACAAATAAATCCATTTATGGGTGTAAACCCTGTGACTTTCGCCCCACCAAGATCTGCGTTTGCAAGGGCATAGGGTTCGGCACAAGTTCCAAATTCGAGAAGCCAGCCTCGGCCATCATGGCCATCAACTCACGGGCTGTGCGCAACCTGCCAGCGCCCATGGCCAACAGGTAAAAATGGAAATACGCATCGCCGTGAGGTGTTTCGTCGGGCTCTTGGGCCATGGGCTCTGCCAAGAGCAAAGTACCGCCCACAGGCAGTGCTTCGTAAATGGCGCGAAGCGCAGTTTTCACATCGGCATCGGGGTGATCGTGTGCCACACGGATCAAAGTGACCAAGTCTGCGCCACGGGGCAAAGCGTCTTCTAAAAAACTACCAGGATTGGCCGTTGCGCGATCAGCTATGCCTTGGCGCTCAAAGTTAGCTCGGGCCAGGGTTGCCACTTCGGGCAAGTCAAACAAATGCAACTGCAAGTGCTTGGCATGTTGTGCCAAGCGGCCTAAGAAGGTGCCTTGACCGCCGCCCACGTCGAGCACACAGCGGTGCTCGTCAAACGAGTAACTGGCAAAAATTTCATCCACCACAAAAGGCTGCGAGGCAGACATGAGGTTGGAGTAGCGCGCAAATTTTTCAGCTTGTGCTGCATTGGTCGCCGCCCGTTGCGCGTTCTGCTCTTCAATGGTGTAAGGCCAGTATTGCGACATAGCGCCCGGCTGCTCTGTTCCCTTGAGCATGGCCACAGGGTCTTGCATGTCTTGGTACAAAACGGCGTGGTGCTCAATCATGGCGCGAATGCCAACATGGCCCGCCACAGGCGCACCCAATGCGCCCAAACCGTAGCGTCCTTCGCTGCGCAAATCGAGCAAACGCAAGGCCAGTGCCGATTGCAACAATCGTTGCAAGCCAGCGACAGGCAGGTTGGTGAGCTGGGCCAATTCTTCGAGGGTGCGTGGACGCTCGGCAACCGTTTCCAAAATGCGCAAACGCACACAAGCCAACAGAACTTGTGAATACACAAAACCCGCCATGAGGTCAAATACTTGACGCGCACGGCGCTGTGTGATCCAACGGGTGAGAGGATTGGAAACACTCCAGCGGTACAAAGACGTGCTGGTCATCATGCGATCCCAGACCGCTGCCAGCGAGTCTCGCCAAGGCGTCTTGCGACCCAAGCGCTGTGCAGGTGAGGCCAGATCCAGCGTTTTCATATCAATGAGACACGCTTTGGTTGTTGCCGGTACTTGTGCCGGCGCGATAAGCATTGCAAGCTGCACGGGGCACCAAACGCTCAGACTGTTGCATCACCAACTCACGCATC
>CAJCDH010000148.1 GCA_903961095.1 uncultured Burkholderiales bacterium
ATCCTCACGCGAGGTTGCGCCAGTCGTTTGCTTATTCTTTCAGCCAATTGCAATTTGCGTGCATTGTTGTCGGGGTTGATTTTTGCCGTTGTAGCGCAATCTAGTTTGTCTGGTGCACTGATGCCCGCTAGAGTTGCCATCAGCGAATGGTCAACACTTGATGGGGGCCCTGGCCGCGATCTTCTTGCCTTGTTGGGTGCAGGCCATGTCACTGGATTCTTCTTGGGAGTCATATGGTTTTTGATTGCTATTTACTTTGTCAGTCGCAGCACCTCAAAGCCCCTTGGTTTGTGGATTGGCGGAATAGGTACAGGTCTTTCGGTTGCAGCGGCTTGGGGTTTTACGCAGTGGGTTGCACGCAA
This sequence comes from uncultured Burkholderiales bacterium, assembly GCA_903961095.1. Lineage (GTDB taxonomy): Bacteria > Pseudomonadota > Gammaproteobacteria > Burkholderiales > Burkholderiaceae_C > Limnohabitans_A. Next base: position 363 of record CAJCDH010000148.1, read on the forward strand.
TTCGTTTGAGCCTATTCAAATTCAAGGCTTGACTTTCAGCGGACCCTCTGCCGAATGGTTAATGCGAGTTTTACAATCGCCAGCACCCAAAATTGGATTTGAATTTGGCTTACTACCTGGCGTTTTCTTGGGTTCATTCTTGGGCGCAGTGGTGGGCCATGACCTCAAACTTGAAGGCTTCAAGGATGGTTACAGCATGCGCCGATACATCGTGGGTGCTGTTTTGATGGGTTTTGGATCTATGTTGGCGGGTGGTTGTGCCATTGGTGCAGGTGTGACGGGGGGTGCTATTTTTGCACTGACTGCTTGGGTGAGTTTGATAGGCATGTGGTTAGGCGCTGGCCTCACAGACAAGTGGCTGGATTCACCAGCCACTCACAAACTTCCCTGAAACCATCTCGGGGCTTGACCTATTTGCTGCTGAGATATTCGGCAACTGCAGCCATTTCGAGTGGCGTCATTTTGCTGACGATGGCATGCATCACCGCGTTGTCGTTAGTACGTTCACGCGCATTAAACTGTTTGAGTTGTGTTTCTGTGTAAATGGCATATTGACTAGCCAGCCTTGGCAATGCGACCGTGCCTTTGGCTTCGGCACCATGGCAGCTTGCACAAGCAGGCACGCCACTGAACTTGTTGCCGTGATGATAAATATACTGTCCTACACCAGCCAAGCCTTTGTCTTTTGCAGGTTCGGTATGCACACTTTGTTTTTCATAAAAACGACCAACCGCTAGCATTTCATCGGGCGTTAATTTTTCCACCATGCTGGCCATCGCGGTACTTTTGCGTTTGCCAGACTTGAAGTTATCTAACTGCTTGGCAATGTACTCATGGTGCTGGCCTGCCAGCCTGGGAAAAACTTCACTTGAAGATTCACCTTCAGCGCCATGACAAAGGAAGCACGAGCCAGAAATAATTTTCTTGGCTCGAGCTTCATCTGCTTGGGAAAATGCTGAAAGGCTTAGCGTAAGTAAAGAGAGCCCAATGGATAAATTTGCAAGTATTTTTTGTTTCAACATACTCAGTTTTAAGCCAATGTGTCTGCCCAAATATTGCGCGCCCATGCCATGGCATAACGGCCTTCTAATTCATTGGCTGCACTTGAAACACCGCCCGAACCAGGCACTGTGAGCATGGTCTTTTTGTCGGCATCGTAGGCGTGAACGCTGGCCACATGAACCACATCTTCAGAGCTGACAAAGCTGTAGCAAGTGTTGTTGTAAATGGGCAGTTTGTTGGGCTCTTTGCCAGTCAGTAAAGCGACGACTGCTGCTGCGCAGGTTTTGCCATGTTGGTTGGCCATGTGTCCTGACTTTGGCATCGCGGGCGCAATTTGGATGGAGTCACCCAGCACATGAACGTTTTTGGCAGCCTTAGATTCAAAGGTGAGGAAATCAACTTCGCACCAGCGTTTGTTGGCGGTGGCCAATCCAGACTTCACAGCAATGTCGCCAGCACGCATCGGTGGAATGACGTTCAACACAGCGGCTTTGACATCGTCGTTGAATTCAAACTTGACTGTGTTGGTAGCGGCATCGACATCAACCGCGTTGTGTTTGCCACGGTACTCCACAATACCTTTGTAACGATCTGACCATGCCTTTTTGAACAACGGACCCTTGGATGTGACATCGTCGTTGGCATCCAAGATGAGTACTTTGCTCTTTGGCTTGGCCTTGCTGAAGTACTCGGCCACTTGGCAAGCGCGCTCATAGGGGCCAGGAGGGCAGCGGTAGGGTGCCAATGGAATTGACAGCGCATAAACGCCACCGTCGGGCATGGCTTCTAGTTGTTTGCGCAAAGCCAAAGTTTGAGCGCCAGCTTTCCATGCATGCAACACTTTGTCTTGCGCCCCAGCTTTATTCATGCCGGGCAGAGTGTCCATCATGAAGTCAACGCCAGGAGAGAGAATGATGCGATCGTAAGCGACTTCGCCGCCGCTTGCTAATTTGACCACTCGCTTGTCTGGGTCAACTTGCGTGACATAGTCTTTGATCAAATTCACACCATGACGCTTGACCAAATTGTCATATGAAACGGTGATATCAGCCATGGTTTTGCTGCCGCCAAGGACCAAATTGGAAATGGGGCAAGACACAAAGTTGGCGTTGGGTTCAATGAGGGTCACTTGAATGCCGTAGTCGGACCACATGCGTACATATTTGGCTGCTGTAGCTCCACCGTAGCCACCACCCACAACGACTACTTTGGGGCCGCTGCCACCACCGATAGAAGCACAGCCGGACATCAGTCCAAAAGCGCCAAGTGCAGAACCTGCTGAAGCTGTTTGAATAAATTGACGACGTTTCATGACAACTCCTTATTTTTTCTGTGCGGCAAAGTAGCCAGCAATGGCAACGATTTGGGCATCGGTGTAGCCCTTGGAGAGCTGATGCATGATGGTGGCGGGTTTTCTGCCAGCTTTGAAGTCAAGCATTTTCTTAACCATCTCATCTTTGTTAGCACCTGCCAAAGATTCATTGCCTGGCTCGGCTCTGCCATTGGTGCCGTGGCAGTTGGCACAACCTGCTGCCCAGCTGCGAACTTGCAATGGATCGGGGGTGCTAGTTTGTGCGTTGACTGCAGTGTGTGCAAGCAACATGGCTGCAAATAGAAAAGAGATTTTTTTCATCATGTTTCTCGTTCAGTCAGTTGGGAAAAGTGCGATTAAAAAAA
>CAJCDH010000149.1 GCA_903961095.1 uncultured Burkholderiales bacterium
GCGGTTGACCTTGATGCCATTGTCTGGGTTGCCGTCAGTGTCTAAGCTTTGCAGTAAACGTGCTATGGCCAATGCACCTGGGTGATTGGCAGAAGATGCGCCAGCCAAATCCAATGGGCTGATTAGATCGCCTGCAGGAACTGGTGGAAAATTAACGCTACCCAGAGAAAAAGTGACGCTATCGCCAGCCAAATAATTAAAAACACCAGCAGCATTGGTGGTGCCGGTCAAACCCGAGCTGGTTGTGAAACTCAAACCTTCAACGGGTGCATCTACGAAAACACCTTGTTTGGTGGGTAATTCTGAGCTGCCGCATGCTGCAAGCAGGCACACTGTTGCGACTAAAGAAAGCTTGAATAAATTTTTCATGGGCGGTCTCTCAATGAGGTTGTTTGCGCCTATCCTATGAAAAAAATGTGACAGAAATATGGCATTTGATGATTGAAACGCGCTACAGCGCTACTTCAGGGTATTTAAACCACAGCTCAAGATATGAAAATTTTTATTCGATTAGACGATCTCTCGAGTGGTGAAGCTCAATCTATTGTTCGCGAACATATGGCGGGCATGCTTGATAACAGTCCCATTGAGAGTGTCCATGCATTGCCTTTAGAAAAGCTCTGCCAGCCGAATGTTTCATTTTGGACTGCGTGGATAGGCTCTGAATTGTGTGGCTGCGGTGCACTTCAAATGCTTGGCCCGCATCACGGTGAAATTAAAACAATGCGAACAAGAGCAAGGTTTTTGCGTCAAGGCGTTGGTCAATCGGTTTTAACTCACATCGTCAATGAAGCACAAGCAAGAGGGATGCAACGCTTGAGTTTAGAAACGGGATCAAGTGACGCTTTTGCCGCTGCAAGGGCCATGTATGAAAAAAACGGATTTGAAATCTGCGAACCGTTTGGGGATTACCAATTAGATCCGCACAGCGTGTTCATGAGCAAAGCGCTCTGAGAGTTTCAGACTTATCCTAAAGTTCTAATTTTTAGGTCATCTCGCAAAGCATCCTGAATCATCCTGTATCTGCCTTCGTGAGTTAGAGAATAAGTTATAAAGCTATCTTATATTTTCATCTTTAACAAGTCGGCATACTGTGCTTCCATTAAGAGTCTTTATTCCCTTCATTTTTTCGCTTTTTCTCCTTAGCAGTTGTGGCGGAGGCGCTACAAGTGGTGTTGCTGCTGCAGGCGCTGAAGTTTCGTCAAGCTCTGGCAGCATCACCAGCGTTGGTGGTAACACTGCAACGGGCAGCAGTGCAGATTCAATCAATTTTGCGCAGTTTTGGAATGAAAGTGTCTCGGAAGAGTTTGTAAGTACTGGCCAAATTAGTGCATATGTCTACAAAGATTTTTCCTATTCAAAATTTGAATCAGCTGTCATGTCGGTTGATAAAGCTGTGGGCAAATCTACACTCAAAATCAGACACGAAAATCATGGGGCTGGTCAGGGTGATTTAGTGAGCATTTCTGGTTTGCAGTTGCCTTTGAATGGCATTGACTCCAAAAATCTCAACATCACTCACGCAATCACTTTGCTTGACAAGAATTACTATGCAATTACCGTGTTAGGGGTAGCTACATCTACCGCCATGGAAAGCTTCAATGCAAAGCTTAACTACAAAATATTAGATTGTTATGGCAAACAGATTATTGAAAAGTCGCCAGTAGAAACAACGTCACTGTTTGACGATGGCTTGCCATTGATCAGAACCAAAACTGTGGTCAACACCACGCTCAACAATTGCAGCCCTCCCAATAGCCAATTCACCACTTACAGGCACTATGTACACAAATATTCCTGCTTAAACAACGGGCCTTGTGGCATCAATTATGAATTGATCCGCCAACAAATTGTAGGTGGCCTCTATGCTTATCCTCAAGATTGGTTCTTTAATCTTTTTCCAAGTGGGCCCTTAAAGGCAGGCGATAAAGGAGATGTGGGCGTACTTCTAAATTATGCCGATTCTGCTCGAACTGACAAGCAAGGAAAAACTGTTTTGAGCTATGAAGTATTGTCAGACACATGTTGCTCAGTTTTGCTCGTTATGATTTCAAAAACTTTCGATTCCAATGGCACATTGATTGTGGAAGTGAAAGACTTTTACGGTAAAAGTACATCGTCTATTGGCCTGCCTTACAGTCTGTTGCAGTCAGTGGCAAATTACAACAACCCTCAAAAAAATGAAGTGACTGTGGTGTATTCTGGATTCAAGTTGGCAGGCAAGTGATCGCCAAATCTGGCTCAAATAACATAAGGTATTTTTGGTGATCATTGCCGCCACCAAGATTGATGAACGAGCAAGACGCTATTGAGCTTCAATCCAATTTAATGCCTAATTTTTTGACAATGCTGCCGTATTTACCAACTTCAATTTTGACTAAATTTGCAAATTGTTCAGGGGTATTGTGAACAGCATCTGCTCCGTTTTTCTCCATTGCAGACTTAAAGTCATCGGTACCCACAATTGCAAAAATTTCTTTGTTCAAACGATCAATGATGGGTCTTGGCGTACCCGACGGTGCAAAAAGACCAAGCCACAGTGCGGCCTCAAATCCTGGGTAGCCAAGCTCTGCAACAGTGGCCACATTGGGCAGTGCTGGCGAGCGCTTGGCGGTGCCAACTGCAATTGCTCTGACTTTGTCTGTTTTGGCATTCTGCAACAGTGCAGGCATGGATCCAAACAGAACTTGCACTTGATTTGAAACCACAGCAAAGTCGGCCTCTGCATTGCCTTTGTAGGGAATGTGCGTGGTGCTGATGCCAGCGGCATCGTTTAGCATTTCCATTGCAAGCTGAGTTGTTGATCCATTTCCTGCAGAGGAATAGTTCAGTTTTCCGGGCTGACTTTTGGCCAATGCAACTAATTCAGCCAATGTGTTGGCTCGAAGGCCAGGGTTAACTACGAGAAGATAGGGAGTTACGGCGACTAAAGAGATAGGCGCAAAATTTTTGATCGGATCGTATCCAAGCTTTGAATAAGCAGAAGGTGCAACAGCCATGGTACTTGTTGTACCAAGTGTGAGCGTGTAGCCATCAGGCGCAGCTTTTGACGCAATATCAGTGCCAATAGTACCCCCTGCCCCACCTCTATTTTCAACCACAATAGATTGGCCTAAACGCTCACTTAATTTTTGCGCAACTACACGGCCAATAATATCTGTTGAGCCCCCTGCTGGAAAGGCAACGATTAGGCGTATTGGCTTGTCGGGGTAATTGGATTGTGAGTTTGCTAAAAGCGGAAAACTCATGACCATGGTTGTCACGATGAGAGATAAAAATTTGCATGCAGAATTTTTCAAGGTTGAATCCCCTAGTTAGTTTTGAATGTATGAAATTTCCGAGATGTATAAGCAGGTGTATCGTCATAATATATTTAAACTAGTTTTTTTGCTACAACAATAAATCCTTTACAGCATGAAAGCAAACGACGACATTTTTTTTATTGTGCAGAGACTTGCAACAAATTCAAGCTGAATAAACTGATCGTTTTTTGGCCATGGCTAAACCTTGGCTTTATTCGTTTGAACGTTTCACAATGCCTTAGATTTTTCGTTTCAGATTACGAACTTTTGTTAAGCTCAGGCTAATCTGGAGGCCTTTATGAAACACAAATTTGCCATTATTGGGCTTGGCATCATGGGGCGGCGTATGCTAGAAAACGTTCTGCGCCACCCTCAATTTGAAGTGTGCGGCCTATGGGATCCTGCAGCCGAATCTGTTGCCAAAACACGCTTTATTTTGCCAAACGCACCGCTTGCGCAAAGTGCACAAGCGGCCATGCACGAAGCACATGTGGTGTACCTAGCTTGTCCACCTGGTCCCCGCAAAACTTTTGCACTAGAGGCGGCTGCAAATGGACGCTGATTGGCTGCGCTTTCGCTATGAAGGCGGCGCATGGGAAGAAGCACTTGATTGGTCTCACGAAGACCCTCGCACTAGCGCTTTGCAGCGTCAGTTGAGTGAGGTGGATCGATGGCTCAAAGGTCAAGCTCACAAGCTTGCAACGGCCCAAGAAGCATTGGCGGTTCAAGAACTGATAGAGGCCATGCTTGTGGGTCAACCGAAAATTCAAGAATCCAAATGAACTTAGCTATTATTTATATAAGATTTTTCATCCTAACCATTTTGTTGGGATTTATTAATCAAGTACACGCACTTGAATTAAAACCGCCACACATTATTTCGGAGAACTCCTCCATAGATATTCCTGGAGAAGAACTTGTTTGGATTGATAAATCGGGTAGCTTAAAAGTAAACGAAGTCTTA
>CAJCDH010000150.1 GCA_903961095.1 uncultured Burkholderiales bacterium
CTGGCGGTGGTGGCAATGATACTTTGGTGTTCTTAACGGCTGCTGCAAGTGCCAATGGCATCGACTCCATTTACTTAGGCGTGGTTGACGGCAACGCCGTAGACGACATTTTGGACTTTACAGCCAACGCGGCTTTCTTGGGCACCACCACAGAAAGCCGAGGCATTTTTCCAGAAACAAATGTTACCAACACAGGCAGTGGTATTGCTGCAGACGCTGCAAACCAAAATATCTTGTTTTTAACAGGCGCTTATTTTGCAAATGCTGCTGCATTGGCAGCGGCTACAACTGTGTTTTCTGCAGTGGGCGCTGGCCAAGTATTGATTATTTACTCAGGCTCTGCCACAGACCATTCACGCATCGCAGTTAGCACTTTGGATGCTGGCGGAGACGTTACGTCTGCCGTCGATGTGGCCATCTTGGTGGGTGTTACTGTGGTTGAGGCTTCAACTGGACTTGCCTCTACCAACTTTATTTTGGACTGATAAAGTCCATGCGGTTGAAACAATAAACCGCTTCAACCCAAAGCCGCTTGAGCCAAAAACTCAAGTGGCTTTTTTAATCTTGCGGCAACAAATGCGCCACTTCATATGAAATAAGGTGCGGCTTACTGAGCAAATCAATCAGCACCATGGCCCGCATCTCGCCATCGGCGTGCATGTACACAGCTTCCAAGCCCTTGAGCATGCCATCGCCCAGCAGCACCCTGTCGCCCTGCTTGTGCAAAGTTTCTTGCACGGCAGGCTGCACCCGCATTGCCTCCACCCAAGCATGAGGCACCTTGGCAGGCACCGTGCCAAATCGCACCAACTGACTCACACCCAACGTAGAACGAACGACAGACAAGTCTTCCATGGCAGCAGTAGTTCGCAAAAACAAATACCGGCTGAACATTGGCTCGGTAATATTAGCCAACTTAGCCCGTCGCACCTTTTGCAAGGTGATCAGGGGTAAAAACACCTCAAAGCCCTGGCGCTCTAAGTTTTCAAGGGCGCGCGCCTCTGCCCGTGGCTTGGTGTGCACCACGTGCCATGGTGCGATGATTGTTGATAACGGCAATGCATTTGTCATGAACTACTATTCTAATTCTGACATGCTTTTTTTGAAGGATGGCTAGACTATTTAAATCTATGCACTATTCCTGCTTGCCGCATGATGGCATTAGCCGTGTGACGAGAGTAGCAGTTGGTAGACACTGTGACAGATTTCATTCCATTCGACCAAATTTGGTGCGCTGTGCTGCCTTGCCTAAGCAAGGTAAATCCATTTTTGTACAAGATGTCTGCGACTAATTTGTAGTATCCGTTCATGCACCAGCGTGCTGAAAAGATTGAAGAATAAAGTCGGTTCGAGTTTCTGGTGCAGGCTTATTCAGTGCTTTTTGAAGTAACAATTTAGCGCAAGCCAATGCTTCGCTTTTAACTTCATCAAGTGTGTGTGCCTCTATGACAAGGCCAGCTAGGTCTGGACTTTCTGCAACATACACATTGGCCTCAAGATCTTGTGTAATGAAAACACGAAGGCGAACTGGCACACCTAATTTGGCTGCCAATTTCCATCCGGGTATTCCTACTCTGTACATGAAATTCCTTTATCAACTCAAGGTTGATTTTGCCATCATTGATCATATGGTGTGTTGTTCTTTGAATACATTCGCATACATAGTTGATATACCAACAACCCCAACACCACCCCCACAGCATCTGCCACCGCGTCTTCCCAATCGCCAAACCTAAACCCACCCCAATACTGCAACACCTCAATGGCCACACCCTGCAAACAAAGCAGCACA
>CAJCDH010000151.1 GCA_903961095.1 uncultured Burkholderiales bacterium
CATTGGCGTTCATACTGCTTTTCAAGACTCAACCCCGATGGTTTTGTTTGTCGGCGATGTGGCCACAGACACACGCGACCGTGAGGCCTTTCAAGAAGTCGACTTTTGTTCTTTTTTTGGGCCAAGTACCAAAGGCATGGCTAAGCGCGTAGAGCGAATCGACGATGCCAAGCGTATTCCTGAATATGTCGCGCGTGCTTTCGCCACTGCCATGAATGGGCGTCCGGGTCCGGTGGTGCTTGTCTTGCCAGAGGACATGCTGACCCATGAGGTGGCATCAAGGCCTTTGCCGAAATTGGAGCCTGTGGAAGCTTGGAGCGACCCCGGTAGCTTGCGGCAGCTGCGGGAGATGCTCTTGTCTTCGCAAAAACCATTTGTGATTGCCGGCGGCGGCGGGTGGACACCTCAGTCTGCGCAAGCGCTTCAGCGCTTTGCCGAAAATTGGCATTTGCCTGTTGGCAACGCGTTCCGTTTTCAAGACACCTTTGACAATTTTCATTCGCTGTATGCTGGTGATGTGGGCATTGGCATCAATCCCAAACTCGCACAGCGAATCAAGGACAGCGATTTGATCATTGCCATCGGGCCGCGTTTGGGCGAGATGACCACCAGTGGTTACACCTTGCTAGAAGTGCCCAAGCCAAAGCAAAAACTGGTGCACATTCATGCCAGTGCAGAAGAGCTTAATCGTGTGTACCACGCCGATTTGGCCATTTGCGCCACCATGAATGCTGCGGCCAGAAGCTTGGAAGTTTTAACGGCTCCACCTAGCTTGCCTTGGGTCGATTGGGCAACGCAAGCCAATGCCGACTACATCGCCAATACCCAAGCGCAGGCTCTGGTAGGTTTGCCTGCTGACTCGGCCAACGGCCTCGTTAACATGCCCGAAGTTGTGGCCGCCTTGCAGCGCCATTTGCCGGCAGATGCCGTGCTCACCAATGGCGCGGGTAACTTTGCAAGCTGGGTTCATCGCTACTTCAAACATCATGGCCTGAGCAAGGGGTTTAAAACGCAGTTGGCACCCACCGTTGGCGCTATGGGATACGGCGTGCCTGCTGGCATTGCAGCTTCGGTGTTAACGGGTCGTGTGGCCTTTACCATTGCCGGCGATGGTGATTTTTTGATGAATGGTCAAGAGTTGGCCACCGCCACGCAACATGGTGCCAAATCGATTGTGGTACTTTTGAACAATGGCATGTATGGCACCATCAGAATGCATCAGGAGAGAGACTTCCCAACCCACAACATGGGATCTCACTTGAGCAACCCTCATTTCGCTAACTTGGCCAAAGCCTATGGTTACGAGGGCATTCGAATTTCAAAAACCGAAGAATTTGAGCCTGCATTGCTTGCTGCATTGGCGCGAAATCAAGGCACCCTGATTGAAATCATGCTTGATCCAGAAGTCATCACCACACGCGGTACCTTGTCTGCTATTACACAGAATGCTTTGAAGACAAAGTGAGTGTCAGTGAGGTCGAAAAAAAAGCCGGAGAGACCCGGCTTTTTTTCATTCGAGAAACATTGAATTACTTCAAGTGCTTGCCGATCAAGCCAGCCAATTCAAACATGGTGACTTGAGCTTTACCGAACACAGCTTTGAGCTTGTCATCAGCGTTGATGTTGCGCTTGTTGACTTTGTCTTGCAGACCGTGCTTCTTGATGTAGACCCACAACTTGCTCACGACTTCGGTACGTGGCAGCGGAGCTGCACCCACCACAGCAGCCAAAGCGGCGCTAGGTGTTAAAGCCTTCATGAAAGCAGCATTGGGTGTGCGCTTTTTAGCTGGGGCTTTTTTAGCTGCAGGCTTTTTAGCTGGTGCAGCTTTCTTGGCTGGTGCAGCTTTTTTAGCTGGTGCAGCTTTCTTTGCGGGTGCAGCTTTTTTAGCTACGGGTTTTTTGGCGGGTGCTGCTTTCTTTGCAGGAGCAGCTTTTTTTGCCGGGGTTTTTTTTGCAGTTGCCATTTTGAAATTCCTTAAGTCGGAAGTTGGTTCGCAGCCGGAAACTTATTTATCCGGCTGTGCGCATGCTACTGGAGAAACATGCTGTTTCCAAGGGGAGAAGAAGATTTTTTCCCCATGATGTTGTAGATAACCCTCTAGAGCTAAATTCAATTTGACATGTGCGCGCACTTGGCGATTTGAAAAAAGCATTGCGGACTTTTTAAAGATGGAAATTAAATTTCACAATGCAAGATATTGACTTGCTGCGCCGCATCATTTTTTCTCAATATGAGAAACAATATTTCGCTATGAGAAATAACACTCGTAAGTATTTGATAAATATCATAAAAATAAATGTCTTATATAAGATATTGAAAATTTCAAAAGTCTTATATAAGACATAGAATTTGTTCAGCGCCAATGATTTTTACAAATTGTTGGTCTCAACACCAACCACTTAGAGGTAAACACTCATGCCACAAAATCTCGTAGAACAATTGAGCCGCGAACAACAAATTGCTGCCTTGGAAAAAGATTGGGCTACCAATCCGCGTTGGAAAGGTATCAAACGTGGTTATTCAGCAGCTGATGTCGTGCGTTTGCGCGGCTCTTTCCCCATCGAACACACATTGGCTCGGCGCGGCGCCGAAAAGCTCTGGGACTTGCTTCACGACGAACCCTATGTCAATTGCTTGGGCGCACTCACTGGGGGGCAAGCGATGCAACAAGTGAAGGCAGGTATCAAGGCCATCTATTTGTCGGGCTGGCAAGTAGCCGCTGATAACAACTCATACGCCTCTATGTACCCTGACCAGTCGCTGTATCCCGTAGATTCCGTGCCAAAAGTTGTTGAGCGTATCAACAACAGCTTTCGCCGTGCGGATGAGATTCAGTGGTCGAAAGGCACCAACCCTGGCGACCAAGATTACACAGATTACTTTGCGCCCATCGTGGCCGATGCTGAGGCTGGTTTCGGTGGCGTGCTCAATGCCTTCGAATTGATGAAAGCCATGATTACGGCAGGAGCAGGAGGCGTTCACTTTGAAGACCAATTGGCATCTGTGAAAAAGTGCGGCCACATGGGCGGTAAAGTCTTGGTGCCCACCATCGAGGCTTGCCAAAAATTGATCGCAGCCCGCATGGCGGCTGATGTTTGTGGTGTTCCTACTTTGGTCATTGCACGCACCGACGCAGAAGCTGCCGACTTGCTGACCAGCGACTACGATGAAAACGACAAGCCCTTCCTCACTGGCGAGCGCACTGCGGAAGGTTTTTACAAAACCAAAAAAGGCATGGAGCAGGCGATTAGCCGGGCAGTGGCTTATGCAGACTATGCAGACTTGGTATGGTGTGAAACAGGTACACCCGATTTGGACTTTGCTCGCAAGTTTGCTGAAGCTGTTCACAAAAAGCACCCCGGCAAAATGTTGGCTTACAACTGCTCCCCTTCTTTCAACTGGAAGAAAAACTTGGACGATGCCACCATCGCCAAATTCCAAAAAGAACTGGGCGCTATGGGTTACAAATACCAGTTCATCACCTTGGCTGGCATTCACTCCATGTGGTACAACATGTTTGACTTGGCACAAGCCTACGTTCAGCGTGGCATGTCCGCCTACGTTGAGAAGGTTCAAGAACCCGAATTTGCAGCGCGCGACCGTGGCTATTCCTTCGTGTCGCACCAGCAAGAAGTGGGTACCGGTTACTTCGACGAGTTGACCACTGTCATTCAAGGCGGCCGCTCCAGCGTGACAGCTTTGACCGGATCTACCGAAGAAGAACAGTTCCACTGATCGAAAAACACCTCAGGCACAGCGTAAAATCTGCACTGAGCGTTTGAAGACGCGGCAAATGCCGCGTTTTTCATTTCTGGCGCCAATAGGGCGCCTTCTTTTTTTCAGTTCGAACATGGTTCAGATCACACTTCCAGACGGTTCATTGCGTGAATTCCCCGGTCCCGTCACCGTGGCAGAGGTTGCTGCCTCCATTGGCGCTGGCTTGGCCAAAGCTGCATTGGCAGGCAAGGTGGATGGCAAAGTGGTGGACACGAGTTACGCCATCGCAGCCAACGCCCAACTGGCCATCGTCACGGCAAAAGATGCGGACGGACTCGAAGTTGTCAGGCATTCAACAGCGCACTTGTTGGCTTATGCTGTCAAAGATTTGTTCCCAGAGGCGCAGGTCACCATCGGTCCCGTGATTGAAAATGGTTTTTACTACGACTTTTCGTACAGCCGCCCCTTCACCTTAGAAGACTTGGCGGCCATTGAAAAGCGCATGACCGAATTGGCCAACAAAGACGAACCTGTGGTTCGTCGTGTGTTGCCTCGCGATGAAGCAGTGAGTTATTTCAAAGGCCTAGGCGAGCATTACAAAGCAGAAATCATTGGCAGCATTCCTTCCAATCAAGATGTCAGTTTGTACAAAGAGGGGGCTTTTGAAGATTTGTGCCGTGGCCCTCACGTACCCAGCACAGGTAAGCTCAAACACTTCAAATTGATGAAGGTGGCTGGTGCTTATTGGCGCGGGGACAGCAAAAACGAAATGCTCCAACGCATTTATGGCACGGCTTGGACCAGTAAAGACGATTTGCAAAACGACCTCACCCAATTGGAAGAGGCTGAAAAACGAGATCATCGCAAGTTGGGTCGTGAACTTGACCTATTCCACATCGACGAGCACGCGCCAGGTTTGGTCTTCTGGCACCCTAAGGGCTGGTCTGTTTGGCAAAAAGTTGAGCAGTACATGCGTGCTGTTTATCAAGACAACGGTTACCAAGAAGTGAAGGGCCCGCAGATCATCGACAAATCCTTGTGGGAAAAAACAGGTCACTGGGACAAGTACCGCGACAACATGTTTACAACAGAGTCTGAAAAGCGCGACTACGCTTTGAAGCCCATGAATTGCCCTGGCCATATCTTGATTTTCAAGCAGGGTATGAAAAGTTACCGCGATTTGCCATTGCGTTATGGTGAGTTTGGTCAGTGTCATCGAAATGAGCCAACCGGCGGTTTGCACGGCATCATGCGCGTGCGCGGCTTTACACAAGACGATGGCCACATCTTCTGTACCGAAGACCAAATTTTGGATGAAAGTGTCAACTTCACCACGCTTTTGCAAAAGGTCTACAAAGACTTTGGCTTTACCAACATCATTTACAAAGTGGCCACACGGCCAGCACAACGGATTGGCTCTGACGAAATTTGGGACAAAGCCGAGCATGCGCTGATGGAGAGTTTGCGCGCGTCGAGCTGTGATTTCGAAATTGCCCCAGGGGATGGCGCTTTTTATGGCCCCAAAATTGAATACACATTGAAAGATGCCATTGGTCGCCAATGGCAGTGCGGCACCATCCAGGTCGATTTTTCTATGGCTGAACGACTCGATGCCGAGTATGTGGGGGAGGACGGCGCTCGCCATCGCCCTGTCATGTTGCACCGCGCCATCGTGGGCAGCATGGAGCGATTCATCGGAATTTTGATTGAGCAGCACGCCGGCGCCTTGCCCGTTTGGCTGGCCCCCATTCAAGTTGTTGTCTGTAACATTACCGATTCCCAAGCCGATTACTGTCGCGAAATTGCCCAAAAAATGCAAAAACTGGCGGGAAATCAAGGCCTTAGGGTTGAATTAGACCTCCGAAACGAGAAAATCACGTATAAAATACGCGAGCATTCATTGCAAAAGCCGCCTTATATCCTTGTCGCTGGCGACAAAGAAAAGGCTGCGTGTACTGTCGCAGTTCGCGCCCGAGGTAACAAAGACCTTGGTGTCATGTCAGTTGATGCGTTCATTGAACTCATCCAATCAGACATTGAATCTAAAGTTTGAAGGTATTTTCCGATTGCTTTAGCTTGACGCTTGCTCGTCGGTTTGGGCTGCCTTGTGCAGTTATTTTTTAAAGGATTTGAACCATCGCTACCACCGAATTTCGTGACCGCCGTCAGCGCGAAGAGCGTAAGCACCGCCTGAACCGTGAAATCACTTTTCCTGAGGTCCGTTTGTCCGGACCCGAGAACGAACCCCTCGGAATCGTTTCTTTGGCAGATGCCTTGCGCATGGCAGGAGAGTTGGATGTTGATCTGGTTGAAATTGCAGCCACCGCAACACCCCCGGTTTGTCGTTTGATGGACTACGGCAAGTTCAAATACCAAGAACAAAAACGTGCTGCCGAAGCCAAAGCCAAGCAGACGGTCATTGAGATCAAGGAAATTAAATTCCGACCTGGTACCGATGACGGTGACTACAACATCAAGATGCGCAACATCCGCCGATTTTTGG
>CAJCDH010000152.1 GCA_903961095.1 uncultured Burkholderiales bacterium
AACATGGGTGTGATGGTGCCCTGTCACGAAATTTTGGCCAAGGCCAAAGAAGAAAATGCTGACATCATTGGCTTGTCCGGCCTCATTACGCCTAGCTTGGAAGAGATGCAGTATGTGGCCAGCGAAATGCAAAAAGACGCGCATTTCCGTTTGCGCAAAATGCCTTTGCTGATTGGCGGCGCCACCACCAGCCGTGTGCACACCGCCGTCAAAATTGCACCGCACTACGAAGGCCCCGTGGTCTATGTGCCCGATGCATCGCGCAGCGTGAGTGTGGCGCAAGGTTTGTTGTCTGACCACGCGGCCACTTACATTGATGAGCTCAATGCTGATTACGCCAAAGTGCGCGAAATGCATGCCAATAAAAAGCAAACGCCCATGTGGCCACTGGCCAAAACGCGAGGCAACAAAACGGCGATTGACTGGGCCGAATTCAAATCACCCACACCCAAATTCATTGGCCGCAGAGTGTTCAAGAACTTTGACTTGTCCGAATTAGCCCGCTACATCGATTGGGGCCCGTTCTTTCAAACATGGGATTTGGCGGGCCCATACCCTGCCATCTTGAAAGACGAAGTGGTCGGGGTGGAAGCGCAAAATGTTTTCAACGATGCGCAAAAGATGTTGCAAAAAATCATTGAAGGCCGATGGATCACGGCGCATGGCGTGATGGGCTTGTACCCCGCCAACAGCGTGAACCACGATGACATTGCCTTGTATGCCGATGAGGCCCGTGAAACACCTGTGCTCACATGGCATGGCCTGCGCCAGCAAACTGAAAAGCAGCCTGGAAAACCCAGCCGATGCTTGGCCGACTTTGTGGCACCTCGTTTGGACGCACTAGGCCAACCCACTCAATTGCAAGACTATGTGGGTGTTTTTGCAGTCACGGCAGGCATTGGCGTTGAAAAACGCGAACAAGCGTTTGAGGCTGCGCACGACGACTACAGCGCCATCATGCTCAAAGCCTTGGCCGACCGATTTGCAGAAGCTTTTGCTGAATGCATGCACGAGCGAGTACGCAAAGATTTGTGGGGCTATGCCGCGCATGAGAAGGCTGGGCTGGAAGACTTGATTGCTGAAAAATACCAAGGCATCAGGCCCGCACCAGGCTACCCCGCATGCCCTGATCATTCTGTGAAGAAACAAATGTTTGAACTTCTGCAGTGCGAAGAAATTGGCATGAGTCTGACCAGCAGCTTGGCCATGACGCCGGCTGCCAGCGTGTCAGGTTTTTACCTCAGCCACCCCGACAGCCAATACTTCAACGTCGGCAAAGTGGGCGAAGACCAAGTACATGATTTGGCCAAGCGTCAGAATTTAAAAGTTGCGGACATTCAGCGTTTGTTAGCGCCCAATTTGTAAGCGCTTTTTTGCGCCCACCACAAACACGCCACACCTAAAACACCAAGGACCAAAAGCCAGCGCAAGCCATCTGTGTAGCCTAGCTCGGGCGTCCACATCAAACCTAAGGCCCAGGGAGATATTGCGCGGCCTAAAGCCACTGGCACACCCAACACACCATTGAGTTGGCCTACATGCTCGCGGCTGACATATTGCGCCATGGCGGTACCTTTCACAATGGTGTTCAGGCCGTTGCCTAAGCCATAGAAGGTCACAAACAAGATTGCGGCCCAAGGCGTTAAACCGCCAGCGACCAAAAACACCAAGCCCAAAGGCACCAAACAAGGAATCCATTTATTGGCCGCATGAACATCTAAATGTTTTTCAAAGACAAACAACAAGAATCGGCCCAACACTTGAATGACACCAATGGAGGCCGGAATGGCAATGACCCATGCGGGTGACAAATTGGCTTCCTCAAGCAGGCTGATCATGTGAGCGGGCAATGCCGAGCTCACCACCGCGGTCATGAGCATGAAGCCAGCGAGCAACCAAAAGGGCGCTTGCTGGAAGTGAACCTTGATGGCGTCAGAGGGAACTTGTGGGTGCTGCGGCTCTGAGGAGATCGTTGTTTGAATGGCATTTTCAGGCGCATGACTCAGGGCATCTTCTTTCTTGTTACCGCGCAACAAGCAAGCGTGCAATGGCCAACAAATAAGCCATTGAAAGAGTGCCAAAACCCACAAGGCATGGCGCCAACCCAATTCTTGAATGAGCCAAGACGAAAGGGGAATGAACACCGTACTGGCCAGTCCGCCTAAAAAGGTCATGATGATGATGGCCCGCCTAAAGTCGTTTGGAAATCTGCGGGTGACAATGGCAAACACAGGGGCATAAAGTGTGGCCGACATGCCTATACCCAAAGCCAGCCATACGCCATAAAACCCAGCCAATGAGTCAATGAAGCTGTGGGCAAACAAACATGCCCCGACCCAAAGAGAGCCCAAGGTCATCACGCGGCGTTCATGGCCACGATCAATCAGCCGACCGATGGGATAAGCCATGAGGCCCTCTGCCAACAAGGCCAAGCTAAACCCCAAGGAGGCTTCGGCGCGGCTGAAACCCAACTCCCGCTCGACGGGGCCCATGACCAAAGAAAAAGTGTAAAACACACTTCCCCAAGTAATAAGTTGCGCCCAAGACAGCCAGACCGCAAACGGGCCGAGTGCGGGGGCCTGGGTGCTTATTTGAGTGAGGTCCCAGTAGGGACGATATCTGCGCATAGCCACATTATCAATGCACCGCGACGGACCGCCTGTATTGCACAGCTTCTGCGATGTGCGCCGTTTCGATGTTGGTGCATTGCGCCAAATCGGCAATGGTTCTGGCAACTTTTAAAACGCGGTGTGAACTGCGGCCACTCCAAGCAAAATGTGTTGCAACTTGCGTGATGTAAGCCAAGGCCTCCAGACCCAAGGCCGCGTGTTTGTCCAAGGCGGCGCCGCTCAAGGCTTGGTTGCTACAGCCTTGCCGATGGCTTGCTATTGCACGCGCATGCTGACAACGCTTTTTAAGTATGGCGGTGCTTTCTCCTGGTGGTGCGTTAAGGAGCAAGGCTGCGCTTTGGCTAGGCACCTCGATGTGCAAATCAATGCGGTCTAACAGGGGGCCACTTACTTTGCTGCTGTAACGGTGCACTTGATCTGGCGTACAGCGACACACAGGCCCGCTTTGACCAGGACTTCTGGCGTGCCCTGCATAGCCACAGGGGCAGGGGTTCATGGCGGCAATCAGTTGAAACCTGGCCGGAAACTCAGCGCTTTGTGCGGAGCGAGAGATCGTGACGCATCCCGACTCCATGGGCTCGCGCAAGGCCTCTAGCGCCGCGCGGGGAAACTCGGGCAACTCGTCTAAAAACAAGACCCCATGGTGTGCCAAGGAAATTTCACCGGGCCTTGGCGGTGATCCACCACCCACCAAAGCCACGGCACTGGCCGAGTGATGTGGTTGGCGTGTTGCACGCACCAACCATTGCGACAATTGAAATCGCCCGGCCAAACTGGCCACCGAAGCGGCCTCCAAAGCTTCTTGTACGCTAAGCGGTGGCAAGAGGCCTGCAAACCTGAGGGCCAACATAGACTTGCCTGACCCAGGCGGCCCCACCATCAGAAGGCTGTGACCGCCCGCTGCAGCAATCTCAAGCGCGCGTTTAGCGCCTGCTTGGCCTTTGACCTCGGCCAAGTCTGGATAGAAAGTATCGTCTGCCCATCCTAATGGTGTGTGGCTTATTCGCACCCACCCATCCTGCGAGTTGGGTGGCTGCGCCGAAGCCGACGCGCCAGCCAAACAAAACTGATCGGCCACATCGCGCAAATGGCGTGCTCTGTAAACCTTTGCATCTGGCACCAAAGCGGCTTCTTCAGCGCTTTCAGGTGGCAATACCAGAGAGGGTGCTTTTTCCTTTTGGTACAAGGCCAAGCCCATGACCAAAGCACCCCGGATCGGCCGCAAGGCCCCAGACAAGGACAACTCTCCAGCAAATTCGTAGTCTTTGAAGCGAGCGCCATCGATTTGACCGCTGGCCGCCAAAATACCTAAAGCAATGGGCAAATCAAAACGGCCAGAGTCTTTGGGCAAGTCGGCGGGTGCCAAGTTGACCGTGATTCGTTGGTTGCTAGGGAATTCAAAACCAGAGTTTTGAAGCGCCGACCGCACGCGCTCCCTTGCCTCTTTGACTTCCACATCGGCGAGCCCGACCAAGGTAAAGCTGGGCAAGCCATTGGCCAAATGCACCTCTACCGTCACGCAGGGTGCTTGAAGGCCATGCAAAGCCCGACTTTGCACCAAAGATAAACGCATATTGACTCCGCGCACCAAATGGGTGCAGCATCTGTGAGACTTTTTATAAACCAGTCCTAGGGGGGTGCAATTGCCATTGGAACACCACGGAGCAAAAAAAACCATTTCAGAGTGATGACAATGACTTGCACTGATGCAGTGCGGCGTTGGCATGCTAAATGCTTGAAGGCTCCAGTCTCATTCTCCTTTAACAGGAGCTTCTCATGAAAAAAATCTCAACATCCTTGATGCTGGCCATGTCTTTGGCAATGGCCGGCAATGCCTTTGCGCAAGCAGCGCCTGCAGAGCCAGCATCCACTTTATCTTTCAACGCGGGTGCTGTGAACGAATACCGTTACCGTGGTATTTCACAAAGTCGTTTCGATCCTGCAGTGCAAGGCGGTGCAGATTACGCCGATAAGAGCGGTGCCTATGTTGGCATTTGGGGCTCAAGCATCAAGTGGATCAAGGACTCGGGTGGCAAGTCCAATACAGAAGTTGATATTTATGGCGGTTACAAGTTCGCAGTAGGCGACTATGCCTATGACGTAGGCTTTTTGCGCTATGAGTATTCTGGTAATGCTTTGCCTGTGAGTGCAAATACCACTGAACTATATGGTGCCGTCACATTGGGCCTAGTGACTTTGAAATACTCACAAAGTACGGGCAACTTGTTTGGTTTTGCTAAGAGCAAAGGTAGCACGTACATCGATTTGACAGCGACTTATGATTTGGGCGGCGGATACACATTTGCGCCGCACATAGGTTACCAACAAGTCAAGGGTGCTGACAACAAAGCCTTTTCCTACGCAGACACATCTTTCACGTTGGGCAAAGACTTGGGCGATGGATTGACAGCGTCTGCTGCATTGATTTCAACCAACGCCAAAACAGGTTCTTACATCAGCCCAGCTGGTAAGCAACTCGGCAAAGCCGGCATGGTCGTTGGCATCAAGTACACCTTTTAAATTTTTCCCCAAACATAAGGAGCCATCATGAAACTGGTGACCGCCATCATTAAACCGTTCAAGCTCGATGAGGTTCGCGAAGCCTTGTCAGCCATTGGGGTGCAAGGCATTACTGTGACCGAAGTCAAAGGCTTTGGTCGTCAAAAAGGACATACCGAGTTGTATCGTGGCGCTGAATATGTGGTTGATTTCTTGCCCAAAGTCAAGATTGAAGCTGCTGTTTCAACCGACCAAGTAGAGCGCGTCATCGAAGCCATTGAAGCAGGTGCACGCACCGGCAAAATTGGCGATGGCAAAGTGTTTGTTTACGACCTGGAACAAGTCGTGCGCATTCGTACCGGTGAAACTGGGGCTGAAGCCCTTTGATGCCCCAGAAAGAGAGATCAAAATGAAAAAACTACTTGCCTCCCTTGCGTTGGGTCTAAGCTTGTGTTTTGCTGGCGCCGCTATGGCACAGACGGCACCAGCAGCGGAAGCCAAAGTTGAAGCCAAGGCCGATGCCAAAGCTGAAGCTGCAACGCCTGCAACTCCCCCTGCCGCACCTGCTGCCCCTGCAGCAGCTCCCGCTGCGGCTGAGGCCGCCCCCGTCCTGGTGCCAAACAAGGGCGACACCGCTTGGATGATGCTGTCGACCATCTTGGTCATCATGATGGTGGTGCCTGGCTTGGCGCTTTTCTATGGCGGCCTGGTTCGCAGCAAAAACATGTTGTCTGTGCTCATGCAAGTCATGGTCACCTTCTCCTTGATCACAGTGCTTTGGTTCATTTATGGCTACAGCTTGGCGTTCACAGAAGGCAATGCCTACATTGGCGGTCTCGACCGTTTGTTCATGAAAGGCATCTGGGACAACGCAGCGGGTACTTTTGCAAACGCAGCCACATTCAGCAAAGGCGTGGTTATTCCTGAAATTACCTTCGCTGGATTCCAGGCTACTTTTGCGGGCATTACTTGTGCCTTGATCGTGGGCGCATTTGCAGAGCGCATCAAGTTCTCTGCAGTCTTGCTCTTCATGACACTTTGGTTCACGTTCAGCTATTTGCCAATCGCTCACATGGTTTGGTTCTGGATGGGCCCTGACGCCTATGCCACCAAAGAAGTTGTGGACGAAATGACAGGCAAAGCCGGCCTGATCTGGCAGTGGGGTGCGCTTGACTTTGCAGGCGGTACCGTGGTGCACATCAATGCTGCGGTGGCTGGCTTGGTGGGCGCATTCATGATTGGCAAGCGCATTGGTTATGGCCGCGAAGCCATGGCACCGCACTCTTTGACTTTGACCATGGTTGGTGCCTCATTGTTGTGGGTGGGTTGGTTTGGTTTCAACGCTGGCTCTGCACTAGAAGCCAACGGTTTTGCAGCGCTCGCTTTCGTGAACACTTTGTTGGCCACATCGGCCGCCGTGTTGGCATGGTGTGTGGGTGAAGCCCTGATGCGCGGTAAAGCCTCGATGTTGGGCGCGGCTTCAGGCGCTGTGGCTGGTTTGGTGGCTATCACGCCAGCCGCCGGCAACGTGGGCATTGGCGGCGCATTGGTGATTGGCATCGTGGCTGGCTTCGCATGTTTGTGGGGCGTCAATGGCCTCAAGAAAATGTTGGGCGCTGACGACTCCTTGGACGTTTTTGGTGTGCACGGTGTTGGCGGTATCGTCGGCGCGTTGCTCACCGGTGTGTTCAACTCCCCAGCCTTGGGTGGCCCTGGCTTTGTGGCCGACTGGGTCACGGCGACCATGGTGACTGCGGCCGATTACTCCATCGCAGCACAAGTTTGGACTCAAGCCAAAGCTGTGTTGGTCACCATTGTGTGGTCTGGCGTGGTTTCTGTCGTGGCTTTCAAACTGGTCGACTTGACGGTGGGTCTGCGTGTCAATGAAGAAGCAGAGCGCGAAGGCTTGGACATCAGCTCACACGGTGAAACGGCTTATCACAGTTAATTTGCCAAGATTCTCCTAAGACTTTCCGAGAAGTTAGTCTCCACACTCACAGCCCGCTTCGGCGGGCTTTTTTTCGTCTGCGAACAGGCTAGCATCGAGTTACATGGCGTTCCTAATCCACAATTCACACTCCTTTCCATTAGGAAGAAAAACATGACAACGACCATGATCAAGCCGCAATGGCAACGCATGACATCCGAGGCTGATGGTTTGGGAGAGTCGCCTTTTTGGCACCCTTCAGAAAATCGTTTGTACTGGGTGGACATACCAGGCCAGCGCTTACGCCGCATGAAAGTTTCCGCCGACTTGTCTGCCGTGCATGGTGTTGAAAATTGGTCACTTGGTGAGGAGCCCGGTTGTTATGCACCGGCCATTCAAGGGGGCTGGGTGATTGCCTTGCGCAGTGGCATTTATCGAGCACAAACTTGGGGCGGGCCTATGCAGCTGTTGGCAGCTGCACCTTACGACACATCTCGCTTGCGATTCAACGATGGAAAGTGCGACCCTGATGGCAATTTTTGGAGCGGCTCGATGTACGAGCCGCGCGATCAAGCCGCAGCTGTTTTGTATGCCTTACAGGCCGATGGTCAATTGACAGCCAAAGCTGGAGAGGCCACTGTGGCCAACGGTTTGGCATGGGCGCCCGATGGCAAAACGCTCTATTGGTCAGATACAGGGGCGCATTGCATTAGAGCTTGGGACTACGCGGTTGATACCCAGGCCATGACCCGAGCGCGTGTGTTTGCCCAATTTCCGCTCAAGCCCAAAAACTGGTCCTACGGCACAGCCAGCGCCCACGCTTATGCAGGTCGACCCGATGGCGCAGCCGTAGACGCTGAAGGCAATTACTACGCCGCCATGTACGAAGGGCACCGTTTGGCCAAGTTTGCGCCGGATGGTCGTTGCATGGCTTTTATTCAAACGCCTGTTCAGTGCCCCACCATGCCCTGCTTTGGCGGCGCAGACATGCGAACCTTGTTCATCACAACATCGGCTCACGGCCGCAGTGCCCAGGAACTTCAAGACTTACCAAGTTCGGGGTGTGTTTTTGCAATGCGTGTCGAAACGCCCGGCCAAGCTGTGAGTTTTTTCAAAAACTGAATTGACCTATTTCTTCAGATCAAAACGGTTTGAAAATGCCCCAAACACGGCCTTGCCGTTTACCATTGCCACATGAATCCAAGCACACCCAACACGCCAAGCCAAGCCGCTGCGCCCGATCTGCAGACGCTTTTGGAAATCATCAGGTCTGCCGCTGCCCAAGTTCAAGGTCAAGCTCAAACCTTTCGCATTCATGGCTCTGGGAGTCACGATTTTTATGGCGAGTCTTTGGAAGGCGAATTGTTAGAAACGCGGGGACTTCAGGGCATTACCCAATATGAGCCCAGCGAACTGGTTGTCACAGTGGCAGCTGGTACGCCTTTGGATGTGTTGGAGGCCGCATTGGCAGAGCATGGGCAGTGCTTGGCGTTTGAGCCGCCGCACTTCCAAGGCTCTTTTGACCAAGCCGCTCCTGCAAAACAAGCCACGGTGGGTGGCATGGTGGCCTCCGGCCTGAGTGGCCCTGCCAGGGCCAGTGTGGGCTCGGTTCGAGATTTTGTGTTGGGGCTTAAATTCATCAATGGCCGAGGTGAGCACCTTAGCTTTGGTGGCCAGGTCATGAAAAATGTGGCGGGCTACGACGTCAGCCGCTTGTTGGCAGGCAGTTGGGGCACCTTGGGCTTGATCACAGAAGTTTCTTTGAAGGTCTTGCCCATGGCGCCTGCCGAGGCCTATTTAATGTGTCATCTGCCGCAAGACAAAGCACTTCATTTGCTGCACCAATGGGGCGGGCAACCGCTGCCCTTGAATGCCAGTTGTTGGGTCAAAGACACCACACAGGCTGGCGCACCCGAAATTTTGTTCCTGCGTTTGCGGGGTGCACTCGCTGCAGTGCAAGCTGCCAAGTTGCGCATGTCGCAAGATGTGGCTAAGTTGCAAAGTGAGTTGATTGAACAACCGGCCAATTCAGCAGCCCAAGACTGGGCCTTGGCGCGTGATCAGCGTATGCCTTTTTTCACAGAACAAGCAGACTCGCCCGGCATGGCTTTATGGCGTTTGTCGGTGCCTCAAACCGCGCCAGTTTTCAATTTGCCACTCTCGGTAAGTCAGCCCTTCATTGAGTGGCATGGCGCACAGCGTTGGATATGGGCGCCGCTCAGTGAAGCCGCAACAATCAGGCAGATGGCATCTGCTGCTGGCGGTCAAGCCACGGTGTTTCGCCGGCCGCAAAAGGCCAGTGCTGCCCTGCACCTGAACACGCCCGTATTCACGCCGCTTGACCCGGTGCAACAACGCATTCAACAAGCGTTGAAGCATGAATTCGACCCCGCGGGTATCTTTGGCCCGCGCAGACTCAACGCGCATTTCTGAGGCTCAACATGCAAACCCAACTCGCACCTGAGTTTCAAAACACGCTCATCGGAAAAGAGGCGGAGGCCATTTTGCGCCAATGCGTGCATTGTGGATTTTGTGCCGCCACTTGCCCAACTTATCAATTGATGGGCGATGAACTGGATGGCCCGCGTGGTCGCATCTACTTGATGAAGCAAGTGTTTGAAGGTGCACAGCCCACCCGAAAAACACAATTGCATTTAGACCGCTGCCTCACTTGCCGCAATTGTGAAAGCACCTGTCCTAGCGGTGTTGAATATGGCCATTTGGTCGACTTGGGCCGCAAGGTGGTGGATGCCAAAGTGCAAAGGCCACTGAAGGAGCGTGCTCTGCGGTGGGCGCTCAAAGAAGGCCTTACGTCAGCCCTGTTTGCACCTGCCATGAAGTTGGGGCAAAGTGTTCGGGGGCTCATGCCTGCCGCCTTGAAGGCCAAGGTGCCTGCGCCCCAAAATGCAGGTGCGTGGCCACAAGAAACGCATGCACGCAAGGTCTTGATGTTGGCAGGTTGCGTGCAGCCCGCCATGATGCCCAATATCAATACGGCAACGGCGCGCGTGCTCAATGCTTGCGGCATTCAGGTCATTGTGCCGCCGGCTGCTGGCTGCTGCGGTGCCGTGAAGTTTCACTTAAACGACCAAGTGGGCGGTTTAGACCACATGCGCCAAAACATCGACGCGTGGTGGCCTTGGGTTGAACGAGGCGTCGAAGCCATTGTGATGAATGTTTCGGGTTGTGGCGTGACCGTCAAAGAGTATGGTCACCTGCTGCAACACGACACCCACTATGCGGACAAGGCAAAACGAATTTCTGAACTCACACGCGACCTCAGCGAATTGTTGCCCCTGTGTTTGCCTGAGTTGCAAAAGAAGTTAAAGCCCGAGCTGGTGGCTGAAGTGGGCTTGCTTGCCTACCACCCTCCATGCACTTTGCAGCATGGCCAACAGCTCAAAGGAGGGGTAGAGACGCAACTGGGGCTGCTTGGATTTAAGTTGCGCGTTGCCGACGTTGAAGCACATTTGTGTTGTGGTTCTGCAGGCACTTATTCTGTGCTTCAAGCCGATACCGCCTATACCTTGCGCGATCGCAAATTGGGTCATCTCAACAAGCTACAAGCGACGGCTATTTTGAGTGCCAACATTGGCTGCATCACCCATTTGCAAAGCGGTGCCGATGTGCCTGTCAGGCACTGGGTTGAGCTGGTCGATGAGGTGCTGACAAAAAGTCAATGAGCTGAAAGTGCCGCCTCAATGTCTTGCGCTATTTTCTCGGGCTTGTCCATGGATGCGTAGCGCTTGATCACGCGGCCATCACGCCCGACCAAAAACTTGGTGAAGTTCCATTTGATGGCTTTGCTACCCAACAGGCCTGGTGCTTCGGCGCACAGCCATTGGTAAAGTGGGTGAGCATCAGGCCCATTCACATTGACCTTTTCGAGCATGGTGAAACTCACGCCGTAATTGACTTGGCAATAACTGGCAATCGCTTCATTGCTGCCGGGGTCTTGATTGCCAAATTGATTGCAGGGGAAGCCCAACACCGCAAGGCCTTGGTCTTTGTAGGATTGGTGAACTTTTTCGAGCCCTGCAAATTGAGGCGTGAAGCCGCAAGCGCTGGCAGTGTTCACAATCAACATGACCTTGCCGCGCAATTGACTCAGTGCCAAGCTCTGCCCATTCATTTGAACCGCTTCAAAATCGTAAATCGTTTTCATAGGGCGCACCTTCAAAGGGGGGAGTGAACAAACAGATCAACCGTGAAGGTTATCGTTTTTAGCCACATCGATCAAATGCTTCATCTCTTCACTGTGATCACGCATATTGCGTTCATGCCAGCGTTTGATGAGCCACATGCAACTGGCCACCACAAAACCAAATGCAGTGATGGCACCAAAGGCAGAGAGGCCCATCCCCGTAGAGAATGTGTACAAGCCACCGAGCAACAATATACAGGCTTGCTCGTTGAAGTTTTGAACGGCAATAGAGCGTCCGGCGCCCATCAAATTGTGGCCACGATGTTGTAGCAAGGCATTCATGGGGACCACCAAAAAGCCACCCAATGCGCCCAACAAAATGAGGAAAGGCGCGGCAACCCAAACGTTGTCAATGAAATTCATGCCCATGACCAACACGCCCATGCCAATGCCCAGGGGCATGACGACAGTGGCTTGATGCAGTTTCATGCGCATCGAGGCCACCACCGCACCCACGGCCGTGCCAATGGCCACGACCCCCACCAAGCTAGAGGCCTGGGTGGTGGAGTAACCCAAAGCGGCTGCACTCCACGCCAATACGATGTAACGCAAGTTACCTGATACGCCCCAAAACAAGGTCGTGGTTGCCAAAGAAATCTGTCCCAGTTTGTCTTTCCACAAACGTGAATTGCAGTCCCAAAAATCGGGCAGCAAGGCCGCATAGTTTTTGGGCATTTCGCGCATTTCCACGCCGGTTTTGGGAATGCGTGTGTTGAACCAAGCGGCCAACGCATAGAAAGAAATTAACAGCACAATGGCCGCCTCAGGTGCGGTGTCGATGCCTGTTTCAAAAAAGGGCAGGTTGAAACTCAACATGAACCCAGACACATTGGCGCCAACCAATTGGCCGCCAATTAAGACGCCCAAAATAATGGAGGCAATGGTTAAGCCCTCAATCCATCCATTGGCCTTGACCAATTGAGAGGACGGCAGTAACTCAGTCAAGATGCCGTATTTGGCGGGGGAGTAAGCAGCGGCGCCCAAGCCCACAATGGCATAAGACAAAAGAGGGTGTGTGCCAAACAGCATCATCAAACAACCCACCACCTTGATGGCGTTGCTGATGAACATGACCTCACCTTTGGGCCGGGAGTCTGCAAAGGCACCGACAAAGGGCGCAAGCATCACATAAAAAAGCGCAAACATGGGTACCAAAGCCGCGCGTTGCCATTCGGCACCACCGCTGATGCGAATAAGTTCAACAGCCGCGACAAAAAGCGCGTTGTCAGCCAGTGAACTGAAAAACTGGGCCGACATGATGGTGTAAAAACCGCGCTTCATGAAATCATGCAGTGATTCGATAGGGCATAGGGCCGAACTCGAAATTAAGAAAATTGATTGAAGTAACAGTTGCTTTGCAAGTGTTGCCGTAAGTTTCGGTTATATCACGCTCTGAAGTGACACAATCTAGGATTCTTCCCTTGTAATTGTTCTCAGTGAACGATCTGAAATGCCAAGACCGATTCAGGCCACCATTGACCTCCAAGCATTGCGACATAACTTGGCGCAAATCAAAACTGCAGCCCCTGACGCCTTGGTTTGGGGGGTTGTGAAAGCCAATGCATATGGCCATGGCATAGAGCGTGTTTTTGAGGGTTTGCGTGGGGCAGACGGCATTGCCCTGCTTGATTTGTCGGAGGCCGAGCGCGTCCGTCAGCTGGGTTGGCGCGGCCCTATTCTGTTGTTGGAAGGGGCCTTTGAAACTCGCGATCTTGAAATATGTTCACGGCTCAATTTGTGGCATGTGGTGCACTGCGAAGCACAAATAGACATGCTGGCCGTTCACAAAACACATCAAGCGCATCGCGTATTCCTTAAAATGAATACGGGTATGAACCGTTTGGGTTTTGCACCGCAGGCATTTCGAGCGGCATGGACGCGTTTGAATGCATTGCCGCAAGTAGACGAGATCTCACTCATGTCTCACTTCAGTGACGCAGATGGTGACAAAGGTATTTCAGCAGCCATGTCGGTGTTTCATCAATACACCCACGACTTATCTGGGGAGCGCAGTCTGTGCAACAGCGCAGCCGTTTTGCGTCACGCCAAAGACACAAAGGTTCGTGCAGATTGGTTGCGCCCTGGCATTGCGCTTTACGGCAGCGCGCCCGATTACCCCGCCCATTCGGCAGTGCAATGGGGCCTCAAACCTGTCATGAGTTTGAATGCGTCGGTCATTGGTGTGCAGCATTTGCAGGCGGGTGACACAGTGGGCTATGGCTCAGCCTTTGTAGCCGATCGGCCGATGCGAATTGGTGTCGTTGCTTGCGGCTATGCTGATGGTTATCCAAGACTGGCACCTACTGGCACCCCAGTTTGCGTTGATGGCCTCAGATCGAGAACACTGGGCCGCGTCAGCATGGACATGATCACCGTTGACATCACCGACTTGCCACATGCCGAAAGAGGCAGTGAGGTTACTTTGTGGGGCTTGCCCACAAAAAGCGGCACGCCCTCAGTTGGCGTATCGATTGATGAGGTGGCCCATGCAGCAGGCACAGTGGGTTATGAGTTGATGTGCGCCTTGGCTGCGCGCGTGCCCGTCACGGTTTTGGATGCCCTTTGAACGCGCACAAGCAAAACAATTTGGCCCTGCTGGCCGCGTTTATTCTGATCTTGATTTGGGGCGCCAACTTCAGTGTTCAAAAGTACCTGCTTGACACATTGTCGCCAAGTGGATTTTTGTTTGCCCGTTACTTGATCATGCCCGCCTGCGCATTGATCATGATGCGCATCACACTGGGTCAATTTTTTCCACCCATGGCGCGAAAAGATCTCATTGAACTGGCAAGCTTGGGTTTTATTGGGCACAGCTTGCATGTGGGCATTGTTTGTTATGGCATCCATTTATCAACGCCATTTTCAAGCTCAGTGATATTGGCTTGCGGCCCCATTTTTACCTTGCTGATTTTGCGATGGAAGGGGCACGAGAGGCTTCAGCGATACCAAGTCTTGGGCGTTTCGGTGGCCTTTGCTGGGGTCTTACTCTTTCTTTCTGAAAAGATCATGAAAGGTGATTTGAGAGCCACGGGAGGTGACGTGGTGCTGTTTGTTGCGGCTGTTTTATTTTCTTATTACACCGTGCAAGCCAAACCCATGCTTGAAAAACACGGCAGCATTTTGACCATGGGCTACGCTACGCTTTTGGGTGGTTTGCCAGTGATGTTGCTGTCAATCCCTGCTGGACTTGAAGCCCCGTGGGCCAGTTTAGGCGTCCAAGGCTGGGCCGCTATGGGGTGGTCGGTGTTGATCTCCGCGTTTGGAGGCTGGCTGGTTTGGGGTTGGATCAATCAAGTGCGTGGCGTGGCCAAAACGGCACCGCTCATGTACCTCATGCCGCCAGTGGCAGGCTTGTTTGCTTGGGCCATCACTGGGGAGCAATACACCGTCAGCAAATTGGCGGGCGCGGCCATTGCCTTGTTGGGCGTTGCCTACACACAATTTGCACCTCAGCGCAAAAATCCGTCGTAAGCGGTTTTGAGTATCAAAGCGCCAACAACGACCAAAAAGGCATAGCGCACAAAGCTGGCGCCGTGTTTCAGAGCCAGTCTGGTGCCAATGATGCTGCCAATCACATTGGCCAAAGCCATCGGCAATGCCAAATGCCACCACACATGGCCTTGCCATGTGAACAATGCCAATGCTGAAAAGTTGGTTGCAGTGTTCATCAACTTGGACGAGGCAGAAGCATTTAAAAAGTCATAACCCAAAAAGCGCACGAAGGCAAAAACAAAAAAGCTGCCAGTGCCTGGCCCAAAAAAACCATCGTAAAAACCGATGATCAGACCAATGGCAGCGGTGACAAGGGCTTCCTTTTTGCCTTGAAATCTCGGCCCATGCAACTGGCCCATGTCTTTCTTGACAAGCGTGTAAATGAGCAAAGTGATTAGTAAAAACGGCAAGGCTTTCCGCAAAAAACCAGGGTCAATGTGAGTGACTGTCCAAGCACCGCCTGCAGAGCCTAAAAGACCCGCAATGGCGGCCGGAATCAGAGCGGCCCAACGCAGGTCAACTTTTTGACTGAATTGATAGCTTGCAAAAGCAGTGCCCCAAATGGCGGCGCTTTTGTTGGTACCCACCAAGGTGGCGGGGGGTGCAAAGGGAAAGGCGGCAAACAGTGCGGGAACCAAAATAAGTCCGCCACCACCCACGATGGAGTCGACCATGCCGGCAAACAGCGAGGCCAGGGAGACGATCAGTATTTCCATCAAAAAAAAGCGCCGCTTGCGCGACGCTTGTAAAAAGTCACATCTCGTTTTGGATGTTGATATTCGATTGGTTTGGGTGTCTCCTCAGCCCTCAAAACGAACCCAAACAGCAGTTCATCGAGTGAATGAAATGTAAAGCGCTTCATGAGACTTCGCCATCAGGGATTTCCCGCGGCAAACACCTTGGCATCTTTGGCCATCCAGTGCGCGGCTTTTTCAGCAATCATCAAAGTAGGGCTGTTGGTATTGCCACTGGTAATGGTGGGCATGACGCCCGCATCCACCACGCGCAATCCGCGAATGCCGCGAACTTGCAAGTGGCTGTTGACCACTGCCATCGGGTCGTCTTCACGGCCCATTCGGGTTGTACCCACAGGATGAAAAATGGTGCTGGCAATGTCGCCTGCAAGTCGCGCCAACTCTGCATCAGTTTGGTATTGAACACCGGGCTTGAACTCTTCAGGCTCAAAGGGTGCCATGGCCGCCTGGGACATGATGCGCCGAGTGACGCGCAAGCTGTCAGCAGCCACTTTTCGATCTTCTTCGGTACTCAAATAATTGGGGGCAATGGCCGGTGGCACTTTGAAGTCAGGGCTCTTTAAGCTGACATTGCCGCGGCTGCTTGGATTCAAGTTGCAAACACTGGCCGTGATGGCGGGGAAGCTGTGCAATGGCTCGCCAAAGGCGTCTAGGCTCAAGGGCTGCACATGGTATTGAATATTGGCCCACTCACGCTGTGCATCGCTTTTGGTAAAGGCCCCCAATTGACTGGGGGCCATGCTCATTGGACCGGTTCTGGACAGGGCATACTCCAAACCAATTTTGGCTTTGCCCCACCAACTGTTGGCCAAGGTGTTGAGTGTTTTGGCGTTCTTCACTTTGTAAACAGAACGAATTTGCAAATGATCTTGCAAATTAGCGCCCACGCCTGGTAAGTCATGGGTCACTTGAACACCAACTTGTTTCAAATCATTGCCAGGGCCAATACCTGAGAGTTGCAAAATTTGGGCAGAGCCAATGCTGCCTGCGCTGAGCGCTACTTCGCGTGTGGCGGTGGCCGTGACCAATTGGTGGCCATCCCATACCTTGACGCCAGTGCACCGCTTGCCGCCGTCGGCATCGGTTTCAATGACCAATCCGGCTACTTGTGCTTGTGTCCAAAGCTCAAAGTTGGGCCGAGCAAAGCAGGTGGGCCGCAGAAATGCTTGAGCAGTGTTCCAGCGCCAACCGTTTTTTTGGTTCACTTCAAAATAACCAACGCCTTCGTTGTTGCCCTGATTGAAGTCACTCGAAGCAGGGACCCCTGCTTGTTGCGCGGCTTGTGCAAATGCATCCAAAACGCCCCAACTTAAGCGCTGCTTTTCGATGCGCCATTCACCACCAGCTTGGCGCGCTTTGAGGATTCTGAAGTATTCAGCAGAAGCCGCATCGTTGTGCGATTGTGGATTGAGCAAGGCCGCTGCAACCCCACGTGCTCCGTGCGTTTCAGTAGCCCCCTTGTGGTGGTCTTCGTGAAATTGGAAGTACGGCAGGCATTGGTCCCAGCGCCATTGCGGGTCGTCGGTGATGGCGGCCCATTGGTCGTAATCGCGAGACTGACCGCGCATGTAAATCATGCCATTGATGCTGCTGCAGCCGCCCAGCACTTTGCCCCTGGGGTAGCGCAGTGCGCGGCCGTTCAAGCCTTCTGTAGCCTCTGTTTGATACAGCCAGTCGGTACGTGGGTTGCCAATGCAATACAAATAACCCACCGGAATGTGAATCCAGTGGTAGTCGTCGCGCTTGCCTGCCTCAATGAGCAAAACACGTTTGCTCGCATCGGCCGACAAGCGATTGGCCAAAAGACATCCTGCAGTGCCAGCGCCAACGATGATGTAGTCAAAAGTGCTGTCGTTCATGGCGCCTTCAAGGAGATGGGTGGGTGCTTATTTAGCGGTTGGCATTGCAAACTCTGCGCCCTTGCCAATGCTCTCAGGCCAACGTTGCATGATGGACTTTTGCTTTGTGTAAAAACGCACACCCTCTTCACCGTAGGCGTGCATGTCACCAAACAAACTGCGCTTCCAGCCGCCAAAACCGTGCCATGCCATGGGCACGGGAATAGGCACATTGATGCCCACCATGCCAACTTGAATGCGACGTGAAAACTCGCGAGCCACATTGCCGTCGCGTGTGAAGCAACTCACACCATTGCCAAACTCATGGTCATTGATGATTTGAACGGCAGCGCCAAAATCTTTCACACGAACGCACGACAAAACAGGGCCAAAAATTTCTTCCTTGTAAATCTTCATGTCAGTGCTGACATGGTCGAACAAGGTGCCGCCCATCCAGAAACCCTTGTCGCAGCCTTCACCCGCTTTAGCGCCATCAAATTGACGGCCGTCAACCAACAACTGGGCCCCCTCAGCCACACCTGCATCGATATAACCGGTGATGCGTTGTTGAGCCGCCGCCGTGACAATGGGCCCCATCTCTGCAGCCAAGTTGGTGCCGTTCAGCACTTTGAGTGCGCGTGTTTTCTCGAGCAACAAAGGCATGAGTCGCTCTGCCACATCCCCCACCAACACGGCCACGCTGATGGCCATGCAGCGCTCACCAGCCGAGCCGTAGGCAGCGCCAATGAGGGCGTCGACGGCTTGGCCAATGTCGGCATCTGGCATGACCACCATGTGATTTTTGGCGCCGCCCAAAGCTTGTACTCGCTTGCCATGACGGGCGCCGTTTTCGTAAAGGCTGTTGGCAATGGGCGTAGAACCCACAAAACTCACAGCTTTGACATCGGGGTGCTCGACCAGAGCGTCAACCGCTTCCTTGTCACCTTGCACCACGTTAAAAACACCTTCGGGCAGGCCTGCTTGATGCAACAGCTCAGCCATCAACAAACTGGGACTGGGGTCCAACGGGCTTGGCTTTAAGACAAAAGTGTTGCCGCATGCAATGGCAACAGGAAACATCCACATGGGCACCATGACCGGAAAGTTAAAAGGGGTGACGCCTGCCACAACACCCAATGGCTGGCGCAGTGTCCAGTTGTCGATGCCGGTTGAAACTTGGTCGGTGAAGTCGCCCTTGAGCAATTGCGGAATGCCGCAGGCAAACTCCACAATGTCGATGCCGCGGGTGACTTCGCCTTGTGCGTCGGTGAAAACTTTGCCGTGTTCGGCAGTGATCATGTGGGCCAATTTATCGCGATGGAGATTGAGCAACTCTAAAAATTTGAACATCACTCGGGCGCGGCGCAAAGGCGGCGTGTCGGCCCAAGCTGGAAAAGCAGCCTGAGCAGCAGCAACCGCTCGATTGACATCCTCTGTGTTGGCCAAATGAACACGGCCTGTGACGGCACCGGTGGCGGGGTTGAAAACGTCTTGTGCGCGGGTGCTTGTGCCCGACACTTTGTGACCCGAAATAAAATGAGCAATGCTGGTGACAGTCATGAGAAGTCCTAAGGCCCGAAGGTGGTGTGAGTTTGAGTGTGAATGTTAATCGGTCTTGGCCATCTCGGCGCCAGGGTGGCGGCGTCTGAACATGCCCCAACCCTCCATTTGCAAAACGCACTCCCCATGTTGGTTGTGCATTTGCCACTGGGTGCGCACCAAGCCCACATCGGGTTTAGAGCGCATCGGCCTGGATTCCAAAACTTTGTGTTTCATGCGCAAGGTGTCGTTGGGAAATACCGGCTTTTTCCATTGCAAGTTTTCCAAGCCAGGCGAGCCTAAACTTGCGGCTTCGTGCAAAAAGTTGGTCACCATCAAGCGCATGGCCATGGAACAGGTGTGCCATCCGCTGGCGCACAAATCGCCAAAGACTGAGGCCTTGGCCGCCTCATCGTTCAGGTGAAACGGTTGCGGGTCAAACTGTGTTGCAAACGCAATGATCTCTTCTCGAGTTGGGGAGATGCTGCCCAAATCACGTTCACTGCCAGGGTGCATGTCTTCCCAGTAATAGAGGATGGTGCTCGTGCTCTGGCTTGACATCAACGCCCCCCCGACACGTCAACCAAGCTCATGGTGGTGTAACTGGCCTCGTCAGACAACAACCACACAATGGCTTGTGCAACCTCCATGGCACTGCCGCCGCGCTTGGCAGGCACCAAATGTTCCAGTTCCTTGACGCGATTGGGCAGACCGCCAGAGGCATGGATCTCGGTGTCGATGAGCCCAGGGCGAATGGCATTGACGCGAATGCCCTCACCAGCAGTCTCCTTGGCCAAACCCAGGGTGAAGCTGTCAATGGCGCCTTTCGCCGCTGCGTAATCCAGGTACTGACCTGGCGCGCCAAGCCGCGAGGCTGCGCTTGATAAGTTGACAATACTGCCGCCTTGGCCGCCGTGCTTGGTGCTCATTTGCATAATGGCTTCGCGCGCGCACAGCATCGAGCCCAAGACATTGATGTCAAACATTCTGCGCCAGCGTGCCATGCTCATTTCATCAAGCCGCGCAGAAACGTCCACCACACCTGCGTTGTTGACCAAGCCTTGTAAAGGCCCCAACTCAGCGCGGACGCGTGTGAACATGGCCAGTACTTGGCCCTCATCAGCCACATCGGCTTGCACCGCGATGGCTCGAGCGCCATGGGCCTGAATTTGTTGTACCACCAGCTGGGCCGCCGCCGCATTGGCGGTGTAATTGACCGCCACATCCCAGCCCTTTTGTGCCGCCAAAATACACGTGGCAGCGCCGATCCCGCGACCACCGCCTGTCACCAATAAAACTTTGCGCATGCTTTGTCTCCTGCAGAGTTGAGCCCAACCTGTTAAAACAGAGGGCTTGTGTTTGCTTTAGCTGCGCAGATTACCTTAAGTAGGAGCTTTTTGTGAGTCACTCAGTCGACTATTACTTCGCCCCTCAAAGCCCATGGGCTTATTTGGGCCATCAACGTTTTCAATCCATCCTCCAAAAATCGGGTGCTTCTGTGCGAGTGATGCCCATTGACTTAGGGGGCAAGGTGTTTCCCATTTCTGGCGGGCTTCCTCTAGGTCAACGGGCACCCCAGCGACAGGCCTACCGCTTAACTGAGCTAGAGCGCTTCAGCAAATGGCTGGGCGCACCTTTGCACCTAAAACCCACCTTTTTCCCTGTCAACGGCGATGACGCAGGCAGGCTTATTATTGCGATTGACATGGCAGTGGGTGCACAGGCAGCCATGACGATGACCGGTGCAATTTTGTCGGCCGTTTGGGCGCAACAGCGCAACATTGCCGATGAAAAAACCTTGATTGAACTGCTCAAAGAGCAAAACCTGCCAGCCAGTTGCCTCGAGCAAGCCCACAGCCAAGCTGTGCAAGTGCGCTATGAAACCTATACCCAAATGGCCATCGAAGCGGGCGTATTTGGCGCACCCAGTTATGTGGTGAACGGCGAAATATTTTGGGGTCAAGACCGGCTTGATTTTGTTGAGCGATTGCTCGGGGCTTAATTTTTTCAGGAGAACATCATGGGATCTATCGTTCAATTGTCTGCGGCAGACGGCACACAAGTTCCTGCTTATGTGGCAACACCCGCGGCTCCTGCCAAGGCAGCTGTGTTGGTCATTCAAGAAATATTCGGCATCAACGCACACATTCGAGAAGTGGCGGATGCCTACGCCAACGAGGGCTATTTGGCCATTGCACCTGCCATGTTCCACCGCGTCAAGCCCCAAGTAGAGTTAGCTTATGATGAGGCCGATATGGGTGCTGGCATGGCACTCAAAACAGCGGTTGAAGCATTGCCTGCGCCAGGCGCCTTGCAAGACATTCAAGCCGCCATTGACCATGCACACGCCAACTGCGGTGGCAAAGTTGGCATTGTGGGCTATTGCTGGGGTGGCTTGCTCACTTGGCGATCAGCCTGCCTGCTGAATGGCCTCTCAGCGGCTGCGCCTTACTATGGCGGCGGCATGACCTCGGAGGCCGAATCTGCGCGTCAAGCCAAAGTGCCCGTCATGGCGCATTTTGCAGAAGAGGACAAATGGATTTCAATGGCGTCGGTGGCCGCCTTCAAGGTGGCACACCCCGCTGCGCAGGTCTTCACTTATCCAGCCCATCACGGTTTCAATTGCAATCACAGGGGTGCGTGGCAAGCTGAGTCAGCGGCCTTGGCCAAGCAAAGAACACTGGATTTTTTCAAGGCGCACCTGCTGAACAGCGCGGTTTGAAATCACTTTCCTGAGCGCGCCAAATAGCGCTTGCGCCAAAAGTACCAGCCCAAGGACGATGCGATCAGGGCCATGCCGCCTAAGGTCCACCAAAAGCCAGTCTGCGAATGCAGCATCGGGATGACATCAAAGTTCATTCCAAAAATGGCGGCAATTAAGTTCAGTGGCAGAAAAATAGCCGTGATAGATGTGAGCGTTCGCATCGTCTCGCTAGCGCGATTGCTTTGTGCATTGAAGTGAATTTGGACGGCTGTTTCAATGCTTTGCTCTAAGCGCCTCACGTGGTGAACGACCCTGTCAATGTGCTCCAACACATCCCGACTTCGCACTTTTAAAATCTCGTGTTCTTTGATTAAAGCATCGGAAGCGGGTTGCGCCCAAGTGTTCAATGACTCAATCCAAGCTTGCATGGCGCTTCGTTGGTCTTCGCAAATTTCATCTAAGTGATGCAAAGACAAGCGGGCTTCTAAAAGCGCTGACCAGTTGTTAAACCGCGTAGATGGGTCGATGAGTTCAGCTTGCCAATGATCAAGCTGACGTGTCAGATCACGCCGCAAATCTAAATAAACATCGACCACTTGACTGACCATTCTCAGCATCATGTCTGCAGGGCTGACTGGGATGCCTCTTGCGCCAGCAGATCGGCTGTCAGCGGCCTCCAGCTCGCTGCCTGAAGCATTGTTCAGGACTTCTTTCTGAAGCAAGGCTTGACTGGCTGAAATGAGTCGATCTGCATAGGCATCGCGAACAGCGCAGTCGTCAGGATGGACGGTTAACAGGACGTTGTCGAATATGGCAAACCCAATGGGACTTGTATCAACACGCCTGAGTGCGGGAGGGCCGCTGAGCTTGGATTTGGTTTTTTTCCGCCCAGAAAGTTCGGTGTGTTGTGCATCACGCTCTGCAGTGGCTAAGCGTCTAAAGACCAAAATGTCGCAATAGGAAGTTAAATCAAAACGAGATGGAAG
>CAJCDH010000153.1 GCA_903961095.1 uncultured Burkholderiales bacterium
AGCGCCAAATACATCAACTCAACGCCTTGCAATGTTTGGGTGTACATGGCGTACAAATAGGCGGTGTGAAGCGCCAATACCAACATGCTGAAAACATCTTCCCAATAGAAGGAAGGCGCAAACAAATAGCGACCAAACACCACCTTCTCCCAAATGCAGCCTGTGATCATGATGGTGTACAGCGTCAAGGTTTTAACCACCACGCTTTCATTGGCAGTGTCTAAGCCCTCGCCAGTGAACAAATACCGCAAAACAAAATAAAGACTGCCCAAAAATACAAAGAATTGAATAGGCGCCAACAAACCTTGGACAAAAGTCCAGTACGTTTTGTCGCGGCGAGCCCTTTCTTCTGGGGTGTACAGCGGTCGGCGCGCCTTCGCCCCAGACCCGTTTCCACTTTTAAATGTTGATGATTTTTCAGCCATGGCGCCAATTTATTCGCTCCTTTGCAACTTGTCAACTTAGATTGACGTAAACACTTAGTTACATATAATTAATACCACTACTTGCATAGTGGGATAAAAATAAGCTTTGACCAAAGTCCATTCAGCGCATAAAAAGGTGTCAACCAAAAAGAACACGCTGCTGGGCTAAGTTCTTTCACCAAGCAGGAGACAGCAATGGACAATTCAAATCAGAGTAATGGCCAAAGGGCGGAAGGCTCCCATTTCCCTGAAAACAGTGAGGCGGGCCATTGGCGTGGTTTTGGTGCTCCCGCCAACAGCCGGTTTGATGGCATGCCGGGTACAGCACCCGTCGCCGCGGCCTCATCCTCCTCTACCGTAGCCGTTTTGGCACGGACCATTCAAAACGAAATCATCCCACGCTTGATGATGGCCCACCGCACACCCACTGAATGTGCCATGCCTAACTTAGTCATGCCCTACAGCATCACACCCACGGATGTGACTCACTTTGTCAATCTTTTGCTAGAAGGCCGGCAAGCAGAAGGCCTTGATTGGATAGATGAAGCCCGCGGCAAGGGCGTGAGCATCGAGTCCATCTTTTTAAACCTGTTGGCCCCTGCTGCGAGGCAATTGGGCGAGCTTTGGGAAGATGACGAACGCGACTTCACCGAGGTCACCCTTGGCTTGGCCGAACTGCACAAAATTTTGCACGTGTTGCCCTCCATGAGTGAGTTGCACCAACAATACGTGCCCAATGGCTTGAGTATTTTGCTCATGCCATCGCCCGGCGACCAGCACACCTTGGGCTTGGCCATGGTGGCCGAATTTTTCCAGCGCGATGGTTGGGCCGTCGATGGGGGCACGTTTGCAGCCGCCGACAATCCGGCCCTCTTGGTCAAGGCCAAACGCTACGATGCCGTGGGTTTTTCGCTGGCAACGGGCCTCGGGTTTAACCGCTTGAAAGATTGCATTTCTGCCATTCGTCAAACGGTTAGCCCTGACAAGCTGTGCATAATAGTTGGAGGTCCTTATTTTGCCACCAACCATGACATGGTCAGCCAAGTCGGTGCAGACCTTTTTGTCCAAGATGCTAACTTAGCGCCAGATTTGGTCCAAAAGTACATTCAAGCCAACGCCTAATTCATTCAACTTAACTTTTAAAGCACCCTCCCTATGAACACCAGTTTTCAAACAGCATCGGAGCAATCGCCCGGGCGATTTGGAAATGCTCACAGTCTCTTGGGGCACTTGGATGCCAATGTCATTTCTAATTTAATCACTACCACCGCTGACGTGGTGCTCGTGATGGACGAGAATGGTTTCATTGAAGACGC
>CAJCDH010000154.1 GCA_903961095.1 uncultured Burkholderiales bacterium
TGGGCAGTGAACTCAAAATAAGTTTGCCTAGAAACAATTTTCCACTTGCGCATGAAGCACCTCACTCCGTTTTGATTGGGGGTGGCATAGGTGTGACGCCACTCATTTCAATGGCGCATGAGTTAAATTCAAAAAATGCTGCTTGGCATTTGTTTTGCAGTTTTAAAAATAGATCGGAAGTTGCGTTAACGCATCAATTTGATGCCAGCTTGATCCACCTTCATCTCGATGATGAAAATCGTGGTGGGTTTTTAGACATAGCTTCTATTTTGGCCAATTCACCCAAAGGCAGTCATTTTTATTGTTGTGGCCCTGAGCCCATGCTCAATCATTTTATTGAATTGTCTAAGTCAATCGATGCAAGCAGAGTTCACTATGAGTTTTTCAAACCTGCAGCTACAAAACTTGCAGGTGGCAGTTTTGAAGTCAATCTTCATAAAACAAAAAAAATATTTTCCATCGGACCCAATCAAACTATTTTGCAAGTTTTGCAAAAAAATGGAATCTCAGCACCAGGCTCTTGTGAGCAGGGTATTTGTGGCACTTGCGAAACTCATGTTTTAGATGGCATACCAGATCATCGTGATTCACTTCTATCGGCTGAAGAGAGATCGTCCAATAAAGTCATGATGATTTGTTGCTCGCGCAGTTTAAGCCCGTCCATAACGCTTGACTTGTAAATTTTATTTGTGAAAGGAAATTGTGTGGGCCGTCCAATTCGAAATGTAAATCCAATTCTTCCAGATTATTCTGAAGGCATTCAAGTCAAGACGGATGATTCCGATCCTAGATTCATCTCAGCACTGGCCAGAGGCTTGGCTATTTTGCGGTGCTTTGAACTAGACCAAAAGTTGCTTGGCAATATTGAAATTGCCGAGATGACAAAACTTCCCAAGTCAACTATTTCAAGACTCACCTTCACCCTGACCCAACTTGGGTATCTGCGGTACCGTCAGGAATTTGGAAAATATGAGTTGGCAGCTGGTGTTGTTGGATTGGCCTACCCGTACTTGGCCAATATGTCAGTTCCTGCTCTAGCTAGACCTTTGATGGTTGAACTGGCGCAAAAAACGAAGACAAACATTGGTTTTGGCGTACAGGAAAGTAACAGTGCCCTCTATCTTGAATACGCCCTGGGTGAGCCAAGTCCAAATAGAAGGCAACGAGTTGGATTTAGGGTGCCCCTGGTAAGAACTTCGATGGGCCGAGCTTGCATTGCGGCCATGAATTATGAGGAGCGTGCCAAGCTTTACGCAGAATTTAAGGCTTATTACGGCACAAAGTGGAAAGATATTCACCACGATCTAGACTTGGCTGTTGAACAAGTTGAAGCACAAGGCTACTGCTTTGCAATTGGCACTTTCAAAAAGGATACAAACTCTGTTGCAGTTCCCTTTTTGCACATAGACAACCACACCATCATGGCATTCAATTCGCAAAGTTCTGATGATAAACAGCCGTTGTCGGTATTGAAAAAAAATGGCCAACTCCTGCTAGACATGGTTGAAAAAGTTCGACATCTTTTGATAGAGAATCACACCCGTCCAAAGATTGGCCGGGTTTAATCTAAAGTTAATTTCAAGGTCAAGCCCATGTTTCACCCAACGTCAGTCCTCATGACTGAGGCAGGCCCTCTACAAGGCATTCAAAAGCAGCCGAAAAACGCTGACTTCGCCATCAATTGTTTTTTGGGCATACCCTACGCAGCACCACCTGTTGGTGACCTCAGATGGAAAGAGCCTCAGCCATTAGAGAGTTGGCGTGAGACCAGAACCTGTTTTGATTTTGCTGCAGATTTTCCTCAGGCAAGCAACCCACTTTTCAGAGCTCCAAAGCAGAGTGAAGATTGTCTGTATTTGAATGTATGGGCGCCAGAGCTTAAGCAGGCCCAAAAACTGCCCGTCATGGTCTGGATTCATGGCGGTGGTTTCGTGGGAGGGAGTGGCTCTGATCAACGCAGTGATGGCACTCTGATGGCTGCCAAAGGCGTTGTGGTTGTTAGCTTTAACTATCGATCGGGTGTCTTTGGTTTTCTAGCGCACCCAGAGTTATCGGCAGAGTCTGACCTCAAGGTGAGTGGAAATTATGGCTTGCAAGATCAAATTGCTGCATTGAAATGGATTCAAAAAAATATCAGTCACTTTGGAGGCGATGCCAACAAAGTCACTGTATTTGGTGTCTCTGCTGGTTCTGCTTCCATTTCTTTGTTACTCACTTGTCCACA
>CAJCDH010000155.1 GCA_903961095.1 uncultured Burkholderiales bacterium
ATTGGCCATAGCACGTTTACTGCAAAGCTTAGACACTGACGGCAACCCAGACAATGGCATCAAGGTCAACCGCGCCAAGCTTGCCAGCACCATCACACAGCCCGCCGACTGGTCTAGTGTCAATGCTGTGCAACTTGCCGCGATGCTGATTGATGGGGCAACAGGACTGCGCACCGAAGCCCAAGCCCGTACACACTTAATGGGTCAACTTGCTGCAATCACCAAAGATCCGCAAATGAGTTTGGTGGGTCGTTATGCCTCAGGCGGTACAACCACTGCGCCATCTTTGGTCGCAGAAATTACGTCTTATCATGCCAACAGCAAATCATTGTTCATCACTGTAGATACCGCCACTGAGCCTTCATCTTTCAAACGCATTGATATTTCTGGTTTGGGTACGACAGCATTGAGCAACCCCACCACAGCCAACAACCTTCAAGTTTCTGCACGCTACAACGTTGCAGCAGATGTCAATGACAGCATGTTCACAGCAGGTGGTGTACAGAGCTTGGATGTGACTGGCAATCTGTTGGCCATTGCTGTGCAAGCCACACCCAAAACGAATCCAGGCGTCATTGCTTTTTACAGTCTGACTGCAACAGGAACACCAAGCTTTTTGAAGAAAGTCACTGTTGGCGCATTGCCAGACGGCGTTGCATTTTCACCAGATGGCAAATACTTGGTGGTGGCCAACGAGGGCGAGTTGAGCAACACTTTCATGACCGATGGCATTGATCCTGAAGGTTCAATTTCTATTGTCAATATCAACAATGGTGTGCCAGCCGACACTGCTGTTCAATTGGGCTTCACTGACTTCAACACCGGCGGCAAGCGTGCCAGTGAGCTGCCTGCAACTGTGCGCATTGGTCGACCAGGTGCAACTGTGGCCCAAGACTTAGAACCCGAATATGTGGCCATTTCGGCTGACAGCAAAACAGCCTTCATCACGCTTCAAGAAAATAACGCTGTAGCAGAGGTCGACTTGACTACCGCAAAAATTAACAAGATTGTTGCACTTGGCTTTAAAGACTACGGTAGCAAATACAAAATTGCCGCATCTGATCGCTATGCTGGCACCAGCTCTTCAGCTTACGGTAATCCAACAGCTTCAGCCAGTCTCAAAAATTACAAGAACCTGTATGGTGTCTATCTGCCGGATGGCATTGCAAGCTACACAGTGAATGGCAAAACTTATTTTATGACTGCCAATGAAGGCGATGACCGAGGTGATTTTTTGACTGGCGCATCGGCAGACACAGCGCGTTTCAAAGACATCCTCGCCAATCTAGACGCCACAGCTTTTCCAGCTGATGTTGTTAACGCAATCAAATCAGATCAGGAACTGGGCCGTCTTACTTTACTGACCAAACACGCTGGTGGAAATTACGGCGATACGGATGGTGATGGTGATTACGATCGTGTGTATGTGCTTGGTGGACGCTCGTTTTCGATTTGGGATGCCAGCACCGGCACTCAGGTGTTCGACTCTGGTGAAGACGTTGAACGTGCTGCATACAACAATGCCAGCGACGACTCTAACAACGCTTTGGCCTTACTCAAAGCAGACCAATTGCTTGGAAGACTTGACAACAAAGGACCTGAACCTGAATCAGTGGTGGTAGGACAAGTTGGTGCTGAGACCTATGCATTTGTGGCGCTAGAGCGCGCTAGTGCGGTCATGATGTACAAAATTACTGATCCTACCAAGCCGAAACTTGTTCAATACATGCGCAACACGTCTAACCTGTTGGATGGCGATATTTCTCCTGAGGGCATGAAATTTATACCTGCTGCACAAAGCCCAACGGGCGTTGCATTGCTGGTAGTGGGTCACGAAGTAACTGGCTCGGTGGCTGTCTATCAAATCAAGTGATCATCACGTGGCTTGTACTCCCTTGCACAAAGGAGCACAAGCCACAATTGAAGGGTCTAAGCATTTTTTTTCAGCGCATTCATCACAAGCCAAGGTGTTGCGCCACTTCGCCATTCCCAAGTTGCTAGCAACTGGTCTAGATGCGAAAGGTTGTTGAACCAATCTGGGGAATCATTTAAAGAGCGCTGGCCATTATCTTTCACCAAAGTAATTTGATGTGTAGCCTTAAATCTTTCCATCAATGACTGAGTAATTCCCGGGCTTAAACATTCATGACTTTCGACGATCAGGTCCATTGATTTCAATGCCGGACTTTGTTCGGGATTCAATAGATGATTTTCAGCGCCTTCAATGTCGCAAAGCACCAGCACATTGTCTTTTTCAAATTTTGCAAAGTCAATGTGGGTAAAAAGTGCACCAACTTGTACTCTTTCTGCGACCTGATTAAGCTTTGCCAGTGACAAGCAAGTTGCTTGCGCTTTAGTATCAATATCAAAGGCAAAGACCTTGGTGTTTGGCATTGATCTAGCCATGCCCACGGCATAGTATCCTTCAGCACAACCGATGTTTAAAATTGTTTTATAGCCTTTGCTCATTGCTTCTTCAATATAGGGGTGAAGCGGTTGCTCGTAGCATCCTAGTATTTTTGCAATGTGACAGCCTTCGGCAGACTGCTTTATAAACTCTAAACCTGATAACGGCCCTTGCATGACTGTGGTGCCGTGGTGCTTGAGGAGCGTATTTTGAATCAAAACACTTCTCCATTTACCAAGCAGGCGCAGAGCGTTATTCAATTGCTCTGATGAGGTGTCTGCAGAAGATAGCTGATCA
The DNA here is from genome assembly GCA_903961095.1 of uncultured Burkholderiales bacterium. Taxonomy (GTDB): domain Bacteria; phylum Pseudomonadota; class Gammaproteobacteria; order Burkholderiales; family Burkholderiaceae_C; genus Limnohabitans_A. The sequence goes on from CAJCDH010000155.1 coordinate 2,705, forward strand.
ATCAACTGAGTTTGTATGTTTTCATTGAGGTTCATGTTGGCTCAATTCTTGAGTGATTCATTTTTTTCAAATTTTAAAAGTACCATGGCGTTCATTTTGCAAAGCATGAAGCTCATGAGCCAGCAATGAGCCCTCTCACTGAATGGCATGTTCAAGTCATATTATCAATTGGTCAATAAAGGGAAGATGCGATGACTCAAAAGCAATTCAAGCTGTGGCTTGCATGCGTTTTACTTGGTTTTTTGCCTGCCTGCGGCTTAATCAGTCATCAGTCAATATACGAGGGTGTCCGAGGCAATGAAAAAACCAAGGCAGCAGGTTCAGACAAGCCCTCCAAATTGCCCACTTACGATCAATATGAAAAAGAACGCGATAATTTGAAGAAATAAGTCAATTGCGAATGGATGCCTTCAGAATATTGCCTATGACCCAAACAAAATCTCTGCCGCAGCAAGGCCTCGTGATCTTTGCCAAAAACAAAGATTTGGTTTCTGACTTTTATCAAAAAGCTTTAGGACTTCAGATCCAAGAGTCTGAAAAAACGCACGATTTGCTTGTGAGCCAGTGCCATGAAGTCGTCGTTCATGCCATTTCTAAGGCTTATGCCAAAAGCATTGAAATCTCATCCCCTCCAGCGCCTAGGGAGGAAACGCCTCTTAAACCAACTTTTGTGGTGGCAGACCTCGAAGTGGTGAGAGCTGCTGCAAAAGCCACAGGTGGGCACCTTAAACCTCTTAAGCAGGCCTGGCGGTTTCGGGGTTTTATTGTTCTGGACGGCTGGGATCCTGAGGGAAATATTGTTCAATTCAAAATGATTGACCCTGCAGCATCAAAATAATTTTCAAAATATGTTGCATGAATGCTATGTAGCATTTATACTATCTTCATGAGTCGAAATGAAGAAATCCCCGTTTACAACCGAATCGCTGAGCAGCGCGAACTGATGGGTATGTCTCGCCAGCAGTTGGCCGAATCTGTGGGCGTGCACTACCAAACCATTGGTTACTTAGAGAGGGGCGAGTACAGCCCTAGCTTGGTGCTGGCCATGCGCATCTCCGAGGTATTGGGAAAAGACATTCAGAGCTTATTTTCTATCCAACCATTTGCAAAAGGCAAATCACATGAAAGATAAGAAAGACAACAAATTTTATTGGTCTGCGGGTGTGACCAAAAATGAAGTCATTGAAAGTTTGAACGATAACCGGCCGTCTATTTTTCGCAATCAGGCAAATCGGCGTGCGCTGGTCTTGGTCGCGATAGTTTGTTTATTCAGCTTGAGTTTGGTTTTTTGCATTCCGCAGCCTAAGTTGAGATCTTATGCAGAAATTGTTTTGCTGGCCATTGTTCTGCTGCTGTATTTCCAACTGCGAAAGTCAGTTCGAAATGTGGCAGATGCGCCCGATGAGTTGTTAGATGAGCGGCAAATTTCAATTCGAAATACAGGCTATCTGCATGCATACCGCTACTTGTCTGCTCTGATGCTTGTTTATGCCATTGCTTATCTTGCCATATTCGATTTTTTTCCTAGCCATTTCAACTGGGCTGTCAATTTTAAGTTCACGGAGCCTATCATTGCAATTTGCATGTGGGTTGCAAGCTTGCCTTCGATGATCTTGGCATGGCAATTACCCACTGAGCATTCAATCCCTGAGGAGGCCAAATGAAAGCCATATTTTTAAAAATCAAAAACCTTTATGCGCTCATCAATCGAGGCATTCTCAAGGTTTCCGATTGGATGATCAAAGGCTTTCGAGTCGCCCTTGTTTTTGGTGTAGTTTTATATGCGGTAGGTATAGGCTGGCTTGTTTTATATTCTGACAAAGTCAACCTAGACGATCACACAGTGTTGGTCATGGACCTCAAAGGCGTGCTGGTTGAAGAATCTCCTGGTGGCTTGAAAGACAAGGTGCTTGGCGAACTCCAGGGCAATGCAACCGAGACAGTTCGTTTGCGCGATGTGGTCATGACTTTAGAGTTGGCGGCCAAAGACAAGCACATTGACAAAGTACTTTTGAAATTGGACGGTTTTCAAGGGGGCGGCTTGGTTTCTTTGCGTGAAGCTGCCAGTGCCATTGAAAAATTCAAAGCTTCAGGCAAGCAAGTGGTGGCTTGGTCTACCTTTTACGACCAACGTCAATATTATTTGGCAGCCCATGCCAACCAAGTACTTTCGCATCCCATGGGAGGGGTGTTAATTGAGGGCTTGGGAAGAAGCCGCAATTACTACAAAGACGCCTTAGACAAATTGGGTATCAAAGCCAATTTAATTCGGGTGGGGCAATTCAAGTCTGCAGGTGAGCCTTATGTATTGAATGCGCCGTCTCAGCAAGCATTGAAAGCAGAGGCGCATGTATATGACGCTATATGGGCTTTGTATACAGGTGGCGTAGAAAAGGCTCGCAACTTAGCTGCCGGTAGCATTAACCAAAATATAGGTGCGCTGCCCGATGCGTTAATCAAAGTTAAAGGTAATCCAGCCCAATTGGCCCTCGATTGGAAATGGGTCGATGGATTGCAGACCTTTGAATCCTTGCGAGATACGCTCATGAAAGAGGTGGGCAAAGACGAAGACATCCAATCTTTTCGGCAGGTTGGCTGGAAAGACTACCTTACCTCTGAAGTCAAAAAAGTAAAAGGTGATCACATTGCCATCGTGGTGGCCGAAGGTGAAATTGGCGATGGCCGCGCACCTGCCGGAAAAATAGGCGGCATCTCCACTTCTGAACGCATTCGAAAAGCAGCTGAAGACAAAGACGTCAAAGCCATTGTGCTTCGAGTTAACTCACCAGGCGGGAGTGTTTTGGGCTCTGAACTCATTCGCGATCAATTGCAAATTGCCAAAGACAAAGGCAAACCTGTTGTGGTTTCCATGGGCAATTTGGCAGCATCAGGCGGTTATTGGATTTCAATGGCGTCCGATGTGGTCATTGCCGACCCTGCCACCATCACGGGGTCTATTGGCGTGTTTGCCATGCTACCTACCGGAGAAGGTTTGATGAGCAAAATTGGTGTCAATACCGGAGGCTATCAAACGAGCTGGCTTGCAGGTGCTTATGACCCCCGAAAAGCGCTAGACCCCCGCATGCAATCTTTGGTGCAATCTAGCATTGAGCACGTCTATGCCGATTTCATTGGCAAGGTATCTCAAACTCGCAAACTAGAGCTAGCCAAGGTTGATGACTTAGCGCAAGGCAGAATTTGGACAGGTGCGCAAGCGGTGAATCACAAATTGATTGACAGGCTTGGCAGTTTCTCTGATGCCGTTGAAGAAGCTAGAGCACGGGTAGCCAAACTTGAAGGCGAAAACAACAGCAAAACAGAGCTGCCAATTCGATATGTGGGTCCCAAAACATCTCCATTAGAAAAATTTGCCAGCAAGTTTCTGGGTCAGTTGGGTTGGTTCTCTGCTGAGCCTGCCGCACTTCCAACTTGGAGCGTGTTGTCTGGGCTTACTGGTGCTGATGCCTTGTTGTTGAACACCTTGGGTCAAGACCTGAGTTGGTTGCAAACGGTCATTGATCAAAAACAGCCCTTTGGCGCAGCCGCTCATTGCTTGTGCAATGTCACGCCCTAAAACTTAAGGCATTCAATTTAGCGGGTCTTGCTCTCTCACTTGGTTCAGTAACGAGTGAGCAAAACCACGCTATTCTTGTAAATGTTGAGCCAGCAACAAAGCCACATGCACAGCACCACGCGCCGTGCCGTCCATAATTTGATGCCGGCAGCTGGTGCCATCGGCCACCACACAAGCATCCTTGTGGCTTCTAATGCTTGGCAATAAGTTGGCCTCTGCCATTTGTTGGGAAACCTCCAAATGCGATGCTTCATAGCCAAAGGAACCTGCCATGCCGCAGCAGCTGCTTTCAATCATATCGACTTTGACTTCGGGTATGAGTTGAATGACTTGCATGACTGAGGGCATCAAACCGAAGGCTTTCTGATGGCAGTGACCGTGTACCAATATTGGTTTTTGAGCGGGAGCCAATTTGACCTTCAGGGCATCAAGCCTTCCTGCTTTGTTTTCTGTCGCTAAAAACTCCTCAAACAGTACGGCGTGTGCAGCTACAGTTTCAGCCATCTCACCTAAACCCATCACCAAAGACTCATCTCTGAGGGTTAAGAGGCATGATGGCTCTAGACCCACAATAGAAATGCCTTTTTGTGCGAAGGGCAACAAGGCTTCCAACAAAGCTTGCGCATGTTCTTTGGCTTTGCTCACTTGCCCGCTGGCCAAATAGGTTCGACCGCAGCAAAGGTGCTTTCCAGGTGTGTCTTGCTTGGTACGACTGGCAATATGCACTTGATAACCCGCCGCCAACAAAACATCGTGAGCAGCCCAAGCATTTTCAGATTCGAAGTA
>CAJCDH010000156.1 GCA_903961095.1 uncultured Burkholderiales bacterium
GTGACAATGGCAGGGCCCGCTGCCGCAGAGCCCAACAAGGCCACCAGCAAAGGCACGCCCATGAAGCCGGTGTTGGGAAAGGCACCGACCAAAGCGCCAAATGCCGCGTCGTTCCAGCCAATGCGTTTGTTCAATGTGACGGCCATCAAGAAGGCCACCATGACCAAAGCGCAAAACAGGTACATGAAGAAAGCGCCAGCATCTAAGAGCTGCGCAATGGGCGTGTTGGCGCCAAAACGAAACAACATGCAAGGCAAGGCAAAAAACAACACAAAACCATTGAGGCCTGGGATGGCTTCAAACGGCAGCATTTGACGACGCGCCGCCCAATAGCCGCAAAGTACCAATGCAAAAAAGGGAAAGGTGACGCGCAAGACATCTAACATGGTCCACATTGTGCCTTGGAATCTGAGCCCAAATTGCCCGCTATGATCCACCTCAGAGCCGAATGTGCATTTCGATTCGGTCATCCCCATTTTTACGCATGTCCACCCCCTCCTCAGGAATGAATCCGGCTCAACTTGAAGCCGTCAATTACGTCAAAGGCCCGTGCCTTGTGTTGGCGGGTGCGGGCTCGGGCAAGACGCGCGTGATCACACAAAAAATTGCGCGTTTGATCGAGCTTGGTCTTGCGCCTCAACGCATTGCCGCCATCACCTTTACCAACAAAGCTGCCAGTGAAATGCGTGAGCGTGCGCGCAAGCTCATTGGCAAAGGCGCGCAAGAGGTCATGATTTGCACCTTCCACGCCCTGGGTGTGCGCATGATGCGACAAGACGGTCATGTGCTGGGCTTGAAGCCGCAGTTCAGTATTTTGGATGCCGACGATGTTGTGAGCATCTTGAAAGACTGTGGTGGCACCACCGATACCAACACAGCAAGGCAATGGCAATGGACCATCAGCGCTTGGAAAAATTCGGGGCTAAGCAGCACACAAGCCGAGGCCAGTGCCGTCAATGAAAACGAGCGACTGGCTGCGCGCATCATGGCTCGCTACGAAGAGCGCCTGGCTGCCTACCAAAGCGTAGATTTCGATGACTTGATTGGTTTGCCTTTAAAACTGTTGGGGCAATTTCCTGAAGTGCGGGAGCGCTGGCAAGCAGCAATGGGTCATGTTTTGGTGGACGAATACCAAGATACCAACGCCACCCAATACCAAGTGCTGAAGCACTTGGTAGGAGAGCGAGCACGATTTACAGCAGTGGGCGACGATGACCAATCTATTTATGGTTGGCGCGGCGCCACATTAGACAATTTGAAACGTTTGCCACAAGATTTTCCGCAATTGAAGCTTGTGAAGCTAGAGCAAAACTACCGCTCTACCAGCGCCATTTTGCGCGCCGCCAACAATGTGATTGAGCCCAACCCCAAGCTCTACCCCAAGACACTCTTTTCAGAATTGGGTGAAGGCGAGCCCGTGCGTGTGCTTGATGCAGACAACGAAGAACACGAGGCCGACCGCATGATTGCGCGCATTCAATCCTTGCGGGCTGGTACAGCCACCACCGCAGGGGGCGTGCAATACCGAGAGTACAAAGAGTTTGCCATTTTGTACCGCGCCAACCACATGGCCAAGCCGTTTGAAAAAGCTTTGCGGCGCGCGCAAATTCCTTACAAGGTATCGGGCGGACAAAGTTTTTTTGATCGCGCAGAAGTCAAAGACTTGTGTGCTTGGTTTCGCTTGTGGGTCAACAACAACGACGATCCGGCCTTCTTGCGCGCCGTGACCAGTCCCAAGCGCGGTATTGGACATCAAACCTTGGCAGGCCTTGGTACTTTGGCCAGTCAGTACAAACTCAGTTTGTTTGAAGCCTTGTTTTCAAACAGCTTGGGCGCCAAGTTGTCTGCGCGCGCAGTAGGCAGCTTGCATGAGTTTGGCCGCTACATGAACGATCTGGAATACCGCGCCAAGCGCACGCATGGCGCCGAAGATGCCAAAGCGTTTTTGTTGCAGTGGCTGAAAGAAATTGGCTACGAAAAACATTTGTACGATGGGGAAGACAACGAGAAAGTGGCGGCAGCGCGTTGGATTAATGTGCTCGAGTTTTGTGACTGGATGTCGGGGCGTTGTGGCGGTACCATCGACGACGCGGCGGGCGTGAGCATCGCTTCCGAAACCAAGTCTTTGCTTGAAGTCGCTCAAACCATTTCTTTGTTGTCTACTTTGAATGAACGCGAGCAAGACCCCAATGTGGTGACCTTGTCGACGCTGCATGCGGCCAAAGGTTTGGAGTGGCCGCACGTGATGCTGGTGGGTGTCAACGAAGGTTTGCTGCCCTTCAAAATGGACGAAGACAACAAAGAGTCGCTTGATGCCCAAGTGCATGCAGAGGGCCAACTCTCTAGACTTCAAGAAGAGCGGCGCTTGATGTATGTGGGCATTACACGCGCACAAAAAACTTTGGCTGTGAGTTGGACCAAGCGTCGCAAGAAAGGGCGTGAAACCATGGCTGCTTTGCCAAGCCGATTTATTCAAGAGATGGCTTTAGATAAAAACACCATCAAAGAAGATCCCCGAGAAAAACTGCGTGCACTGCGTGCTGAATTTGCACTTAAAGCGGCAGCCGCTGGCGCACAGCAAAAAGACTAACTTGACGCGCGAACAAGCAACTCGCTGCTCAATTGGCGCGAGGCAGGTTGGCCCCCTCGCATGACTTCTTGAAGCGACTCGAGCAGTGCCCGCGAGGCCAAATCGAGTGGTTGGCGAATGGTACTAAGCGGCGGAAAGCTGTGGCGCGCTGCATCGACATCGTCATAACCAACCACGGCAATGTCGTCGGGCACTTTAAAGCCTCGCGCGTTGAGCACCCCCATGGCGTTGATGGCAATCAAATCACTGGCTGCAAACAAGCCATCGATTTGAATCTCTTTGTCGCAAAAGGCGTGCATGGCTTGCTGCGCTTCCAGGGGCGTATAGGGCGATTGAATGAACAATTCTGGATGCACTGCGATGCCATTTTTTTGAAGTGCTTGGCAATATCCGTCAAAGCGAAACTTGGCTTCTCCTGAATTGAAGTCGCCCAAAAAAGCAATGCGGCGGCGGCCTTTTTCGATCAAATGTGAGGCAGCTTGGAAGCCCCCACTGAAGTTGTCGCTGCCCACGCTGCAATACAACTGGTCGGGCAACATGGCGCCCCAAACCACCAAGGGCACATTGCGTTTGGCCAAGGCATTGAGCTGGTCATGATGGTCCCACTGACCCACCATGACCATGCCCGCCACGCGGCCTGAGTCGTAAAGCGCTGCGCATTCGTCCAAATGGTCTGCATCGACGCGAGACAGCAGCAAATCGTATTGCGCAGCCGTCATGGCATCGGCCAATTGACCCAACATGGCCAAGAAGAACGGGTCGGTCAATTGCATGGGCAAATCGTGCCGGTAGGGAATGACCAAACCCAGCGTGCGGTTTTCGCCGCTGCGCAAATTTTTTGCGCCGGCATGCACCGTGTATTGGTGTGCCTGGGCTAAAGCCTGTATGCGCTCGCGCGTTTCGGGGCGAATGGCTTGGCTGCCGTTGAGGGCGCGCGACACAGTGGCTGTAGAGACGCCTGCCAATTTGGCAATGTCTGACATTTGAAGTTTGCGTTTGTCGAGCATGTGAACTTCAATGCTGGCTTAGGCGTAGGTTGGGCACAAAAAACATGAGATTTTTCAATTCTGAGACTGCCAAGTTTTCCACAAATGCGCCAAATCAACTGCAGTGGCTTCGCCCTTGATACTGTCCCACATTTTGACAGCCTCCACTTTTTGGCCCAATTTGTGCAAAGCAATGCCCGCATGCAAGCGTGTTTCGGCTTCCCGTCTTAAGCCGCCCATGGCCAATGCTTTGCTGTAGAGAACATGTGCTTGGTCCCATTTTTGTTGAGACGCATACACATTGGCCAAGCTGGCAAAAGCATTGGCATCTTTGGCTGACTTCTCTAGTGTTGGCAAAGCTTTTTCATCATCTTTGACGTCCTGTTGAATTTGTTGACGCAACTTTTGATGATTGAACGCATCACTGCCTTTGCCCATCAAGCCTGCTGCGTAAGCCAGTTCTACCACCCGTGCAGCTTCAGATGGCAAGCCCGCCTTGAGTGCAAAATTGGCCATGTCGACATATTCAAGTGTTTCAACCAAGTTGCCCGTCAGTTCTTGAATGCGGTACAGGTCTAATTCGAAGCGGGGGTTGAAATTGGCTTGGCGTGCCAAGCGCGCTATCAATTCTGCCCAGTAAGCTTTGCTGGGGTAGTTTTGGAGCAGTATTTTCAGCGTGTTGTTGTAAGCCGCATCGTCTTTGAGTTGGCGCTGACTGAACGCCAAGAGACGCCAGTCACTTTCTGGCGTTTTGACCTTGGCAGCTTCATCCAAACGGATTTTTTCTTTGACTTCTTGAACCACTTCAGCGTGTCTGTTTAAGACTGAAAGCGTTTGGATGAGTACAGGCCGCACAGAAGGGTTGCTGCCATCTAGTTTCAAATAAGTTTGGGCCCAGGTGGCAAGTCTGGGTAAATCTTTCGCCTGTTGGCTTGCGCTCAAAAGGTTTTCAATGAGGGGGAGTTTTTGTTCAGCAGGCGAGCCCTCTGGCAGTTCTTGAATCATGGCTTCAAGGGTGCTCACAGCCAAAGAAAAGTTTTTGGCATTCAAAGCTGCAACGGCCAAGGTGCGCTGAATGACCGCTTTTTCTGCATCGGTACCACCTTGTATTGACAAGGCTTCTTGCGCATGTGTGATGGCATTCTCTGCCTGCCCTGCGTTGAGGGCATCTTGAGCAAGCTGCAAAGATTTGGCAACCTCGGGCCGTACGGCCGCCATCTGCGCATTGGCACTTGCTGCCAATGAGAGTAGCAACAAAGCACCGACCCTCAGACAGCGCAGCTTTTGTTGGCCGCTTTGGGCTAGATTGAAAAAAGAGAAAAATGAAAGGCTGGAAGACATGGCTTATGCAAATAGGGCAGTTAGGGCGGTTTGAGCGATTAGGGCTGTTAAGGCGTTTTAGGCGATATGAAAACCATCAACAAATGGCTTGCTGTAATTTTGGTACAAGCAACCGTCGATTTTCCTCTATTTTTGAGATTCTAGAAAAGCTGTATTTTGCAATAATTAACTCTAAAGAATTCATTTTTAAACGGTTTTTTTTCTACAACACCTAGGGTTTTTCCGAAGTGAAACCTTATCTAGTTTTACTACACAATAGCGCTGTGCAATCGTTTACATGAAGTTCCCAAGGGCGGCACACCTCTTTTATTTCTCAATTAAGGTCAAAAGAATGACACAAACAAATCAAAAATCTCGCACAGTGGAGAGACAACGCGGATTCGCAGTTAGCCCAGTTGCGGCTGGATGCGCTGTCTTATTGATCAGCGTTGCAGGTGCTGCTCATGCTCAGCAAGCCAGCAGTGAAGTGGTGGTCACAGGTATTCGCGCATCGATTGAAAACGCCATCGCCACCAAGCGCAATTCTGATGGCATCGTTGAGGCCTTGTCGGCTGAAGACATTGGCAAGTTGCCCGACTCTACCGTTGCTGATTCTGTGTCACGTTTGCCTGGCGTCTCTGCGCAGCGCAACAAGTCAACTGGTCGCGCGCAATCTGTGAGCGTTCGCGGCATGTCGCCAGACTTCAACGGCGCGTTGCTGAATGGTCGCGAACAAGCCTCAACGGGCGACAGCCGCGGCGTTGAATTTGACCAATTCCCCGCAGAATTGCTGGGCTCCATTGTGATTCACAAGACGCCAGAAGCTTCTTTGGTAGGCCAAGGTTTGGCTTCCACCATCGACCTGCGCACGGTGCGTCCTTTGGACTTCAACAAGCGCACCTTCTCTGCCAACGCTCGCTCACAGCGCTCAGGCATTGAATCTGGCGCAGGTGAAGGCAAGGGCGATCGCCAATCTTTCTCTTACGTTGACCAATTTGCCGACCGCACTTTGGGTATCGCTTTGGGCTACACCAAGTTAAAAGATGCAGGCGCAGAGCAACTCAAGTTCAACACTTGGGGCGGCTGGAATCGTGATGTCCCTTACAACGGCGGTACAGCCAAAATTTTTGGCGGCTTTGGCGCAGACACTGAGCAAAGTACTTCCGATCGCGAAGGTTTGATGGCTGTCATTCAGTACAAACCAAGCAAAGATTTTGAAACAGTACTAGACGTTTTCTCTTCCAAAGGAAAATTTGGTCTTAAGAAAACGGGTATCGAAGGTGCAACCCTTGAACAAGGTCAATATGACCCAACGGGTACCTTGAGAAACGCTGTGATCAACTCAGCTGGTTTTGCAACCAGCGGCACCATCGATAAGTTCAAGGGCGTCATCCGCAACCACATGGAAGGCGGCGAAGACTCTCTTGATTCTTTTGGTTGGAATACCAAAATGAAGGTTGGCGATTGGCGTGCAACTGCTGACATTGCGCAGTCCAAAGTTTTCCGTCAAAGCTCACGCTATGAGACCACAGCTGGCTTGGTTGGAAATGGCAACACCACAGGTCAAACCGATACATTGTCTTGGACAGGTTTTAACGGCAGCAACTTATCTGATGTCGTTCTGAAAACTGGTTTGAACTACGCAGACAGAAGCTTGATGAAGTTAACGGACGTCAATGGTTGGGGCGGTGGCCCAGGCTTCCCACAAGCTGGTTACACAGCCATTCCAACCGTGACAGACCAAGTAGACAACATCAGGTTTTCGGGTCGCAGAAATGTTGACTACGGCCCTGTATCTGCCGTTGAAATTGGTGCAAACTTTTCTGATCGCAAGAAAGTACGTACCACCCTCGAAGGTACCCTGTTCATCAAAGGCACCGACCCTTATGCAGGCGTGACCGTTCCCGGTACCGCAACCAATGTTGCCGGTACATCTGGAATTCAAGTTGTGTCTTGGGACCCACGTGGCTCTTTGGGAACAATCTATGACGTTGCAAGAACAGTCAACAGCGCCATCTTGAACAAAGATTGGTCTGTCAATGAAAAAGTGACAACCTCTTATGTCAAAGGTGACTTAGACGGCAAATTCATGGGCATGCCTTACCGCGGCAACGTTGGTGCTCAGTTGGTGAATACAGACCAGAGCTCTACAGGTTTCAACGTCAACGTTCCCAACTGTAATTCTGTCGCAAGTTGCCCAACAGCCACGATCGGCAACGGCAAATCCTACAACGATTTCAACCCGAGCTTGAACCTGAACTTTGACGCAGGCGATGATCAAGTTTTGCGTGTGGGTGTTGCCAAAGTTTTGGCCCGCCCCAATATGTCAGACATGCGCGCAAGCATGAGCATGGGCTACGATACAAGCAAGAGTATGTACACCGGTGACGGCGGCAACCCAGGACTTGAGCCTTTCCGCGCAAAGTCATTTGACGTTTCTTACGAAAAATACTTCGGCAAAAAAGGTTATGTGAGCATCGCTGGTTTTTACAAAAACCTCGACACTTACATCCTGAAAACAGCCACACCATTTGACTTCAAAGGCCTCACCCCTGCTGGCCTGACATACCCCACCATGGGCATGTTGACTCGTCCGATGAATGGTCAAGGTGGCGACATCAGTGGTGTTGAGTTGGCTGTGAACGTACCGTTCTCCATGCTGACACCCACTTTGGATGGCTTCGGTGTGATGGCCAACATGTCTAGCACCTCAAGCAATGTCAGTTTGCCTACCAGTGCATTTAACACGAATGACATTGGCAAGGACAAAATTCCATTGCCAGGCTTGTCTAAAAATGTAACCAACGTGCGCTTGTACTACGAGAAGAGTGGCTTCCAAGTGGCAGTGGCAGGACGTCAGCGTTCAGACTTCTTGGGCGAAATCAGTGACTTCCAAGACAACCGTCAGTTGACCTTCATCAAAGGCGAAACTGTGGTCGACTTGCAAGCTGGGTATGAGTTCCAACAAGGTCCAGCCAAAGGTTTGTCATTGCTGCTCCAAGTGAACAATGCCAGCAACGCACAGTTCCAACGTTACAGCAACACGCCAGACAACATTGTCGAAAAAGTCAGATACGGCAAGATCTACTTGATGGGCGCAACTTACAAGTTCTAATTTGAACTGGTCATTTAACCTTCCTCAAGTCGTCAAATTTGAGAGAAGTTAAAGTAAGGGGGGGACTAGTCCTCCCCTTTTTTTCATTCATGGTGTTGAAGATGCAAAACCCTTTAATTCAAAACATTGTCATTGTGGGCGGCGGAACTTCGGGTTGGATGACGGCCACCGCCTTGGCCAGTGTGCTGCGCGGCAAGTACAACATCCGCTTGGTAGAGTCTGATGAAATTGGCATTGTGGGCGTGGGTGAGGCCACCATTCCAATGATTCAGCGGTTTAACAAAATTGCTGGCATTGATGAAAACGAATTCTTAAAGGCCACCTATGGCACCTACAAATTGGCAATTGAGTTTGTCAATTGGGGTCAAATGGGCGACCGCTACATGCATGGTTTTGGTGCCATCGGGCAAGACTTGTGGACTGTGCCATTCGAGCAGTATTGGCACAAAATGCGCGCTGCTGGCAAAGCCGCAGACTTGGGGAGCTACTCCATCACGCGAGCTGCAGCACGTGCCAACAAATTCATGCGGCCCGATTTGTCGGTGCCCAATTCACCTCTTGGCGAAATTACATACGCCTACCACTTTGATGCCAATTTGTACGCCAAGTTTTTGCGCAAACTTTGTGAAGGGCGCGGCGTTGTGCGCACCGAAGGGAAGATTGTTCAAGTGTCACAGCGCGCCAGCGATGGCCATGTAGATGCTGTGGTGCTGGCCAGTGGCGAGCGCGTAGAAGGCGATTTGTTCATCGACTGTTCTGGCTTCAGAGGCTTGCTCATTGAAGAGACCTTGAAAACGGGCTACGAAGATTGGACGCATTGGTTGCCGTGCGATCGCGCGCTGGCTGTGCCTTGCGAATCGGCCCCCAAGCTCTTGCCCTACACCCGGTCCACTGCGCACCGTGCAGGCTGGCAATGGCGAATTCCATTGCAACACCGCATTGGCAATGGCCATGTGTTTTGCAGCCAGTTTATGAGCGAAGACGAGGCTGCCGCCACGCTTTTGTCCAACTTGGATGGCAAGCCTTTGGCCGATCCGCGCTTGATCAAGTTCAACACGGGCATGCGCAAAAAAGCCTGGAACAAGAACGTCATTGCCATTGGGCTGTCTAGCGGCTTCCTTGAACCACTCGAGTCGACCAGCATTCATTTGATTCAAGCGGCCGTCGCTCAATTGATTGAGTTTTTCCCAGACCAGGGCTTCAGTCAACTTGACATCGACACTTACAACGCCCAAAGTCGTTTTCAGTTTGAACGCATTCGCGACTTCATCATCTTGCACTACCACGTGAACCAACGCACGGACTCTGAGTTTTGGAAGGCTTGTGCCCACATGCAAGTGCCTGACTCACTCCGAGAAAAAATTGCCTTGTATCAAACGCATGGTCGCATTTTCAGATTCAACGAAGAATTGTTCTCGCAAGTAGGCTGGCTGCAAGTCATGGAGGGTCAAAATTTGAAACCCGCACATTACAACCCGCTGGTTGACTTGCAAGAAGAAGGCAGCATTCAAGAGTACTTGGAAAGTGTGCGCAATGTGATTGACAAGTGCGTTCAGTTCATGCCTGATCACGCCGATTACATTGCCAAGAATTGCGCTGCACAGGCCATGTGATTGGCTGGATATCGCCAATCATCACTCATCATCGTTAATCATTTTCCAGCCAATCACCAGCCAAGCCTCACTTAGCTTGAGAGTTGGCACCCCAAATCCAGCCACTCAGTGGCTGAACGGTGACGGTCATGCTTTGGCCTTCAACTTGCACTTTGCCTGCGCCCCACCACATCCGGCCTTGTTGGCCTTTCAAAGCAAGGGGCGTCTTGAAGGTGTGGGTTTGAGTTTGCATGCTGTTGTTAAACGCAATCAGTACCGTGTCTTTGCCCCAATGTCGAGTCAGCACAGCGCTGCTGGCGGTGCTGGCCAAAGGTGCGCTCAGCACACCTCTTCGCATGACTGTTTTGTCCTTCCTTAATTGCAGCAAAGCTTTGAACTCAGCTCGCAAAGCCATATCAGGTTGACCCCCTAAATCTGCCCATGGATAAGGCATGCGGTTGTAGGGGTCGTCGCCTCCCGTCATGCCCACCTCGTCACCATAGTAGATGGTGGGCGAGCCCGGCAAGGACATTTGAACAAGTGTGGCCAGCAGCAAGCGCTGCTTGGCTTTTTGCATGGCTTCGGGTGCTGCATCGGTGGTGCCGCCCAAGACATGCAAAGCGCGCGCTTGATCGTGGCTCGATAACAAATTCATCAAGGCATGAAATGCTTGCGGCGGATAGGCCTCTCGCAAGTGCTCCAAATTGGCCAGCAGTTTTCTAGCGTCGCTGCCATTGGCAAAGTCCAAAATGGCATTGCGCAAAACATAATTCATGGTGGCATCGAAGGTGTCACCTAAAAAGTATTTGGAAGCATCAAACCATGTCTCGGCAATGGTCACAGCATCGGGCTTCGTTTGTTTCACTGCTTTGCGCCATTCACGCCAAAAATCATCGGGTACCCAAGGGGCCACATCCATGCGCCAGCCTGCAGCACCCAGCTGCAACCATTTGCGGGTGACGGAGTCTTTGTCGCCATAAGCAAAGCGCCGCCAAGCGGGTGAATTTTTGTTGAGTTCTGGCAAATCACTGACACCCACCCAGCCTTTGAATTGCTTGTCGGGGTCGGTTTGTGAGGCATCGAGAGAGAACCAGCTGGCATACGGAGAATCGGCTTGAATGCGGTTGTTGGCAAACGCACCCAGACCTTGCGACCTGAAATTGCCAAACCGATCGAAGTACCTTGAGTCGGCCCCCACGTGGTTAAGTGACGCATCGGGGATCACTCGGATGCCGCGCTTGGCGGCCTCTTTGGTGAGCCGTGTGAAGTCTGCGTTGGTGCCAAATGCCGGGTCAATTTCATGAAAGTCGGCCGTGTCGTACTTGTGATTGCTGGCCGCTTTGAACACAGGCGTCATGTAGATGGCATTCACCCCTAAATCTCGGATGTCATCCAATTTTTGAATGATGCCCTCTAAGTCTCCACCGAAAAAATCGTTGTTGTAGTGCGCGTCCGAGCCATCCCCTGTGCCAGGTTTGTAGGGCTTGTCTAACCAACTTGAATGAACTTCAATGGGGTGGCTTTGGTATTTGCGCTCACCCACTTTGGGATCGTTGGCCAAATTGCCATTGCGATAGCGTTCTGGAAATATAAAGTAATACACCGCATCTTGTGCCCAAGCCGGCACTTTGAATGCAGGGTCATAAACAGTCACCCGAAAGCGCCTTAAGCGCCTCTCATGTTCCATGGGTGCACTGACTTGGCCAATGCCACCACCACCCTTTTCTTGGGTCCAATAAATGGCTTCAGCATTGTTGTGATAAACGTATTTCACGCCGTCAATGAGAACCTCAAACCAATAACCATAGATGGCCTTATCTTTGAATCGGTAGTTGGCTTTAAATAGCTCGTGACTCGCCACCTTTGTGCGCTGCATGTCGATGCGCGTGAGATTGCGATATGTTAATAATTCCTGATTGCCTTCTAAGTTTCTAAGATCTAGCACCAAGGTGGCACGTTCAACACCTGGCAAGGCTTGCAGGGACCACTGTACCGCTTGACCTTGTGGCACAGCACCAAAGGGTTTGCGATAGCGCAAATTGCGTGAGTCGTGGTGCAGACTTTGTGCAACCCGATTTGTAACTGGCACTTGGCGCGGATCTACAAATGTTTGGGGCAACAACTGCAACATGGCATGGCCGCTTTGAAGGCTGAGTCGCAAAGTGTGCGCACCAGAGAAAATCATTTTGGCGCTAGGGCCGCCTGGCTTGTCTGGCAACATGGCCAATGTGTTCATTGCCGTTGGCATTTGCCGATCTGGTACCGCCCAGCTGCTGCCTGCTTGCCATTTGGCATCGGCCAATTTAAATTCTTGCTCACCCTGCAAATTGACGTTCAAAAAAAACGCATTGCAATCCCACACAAATTCAAAATCTTCTTGCGCTGTCCAGCCGTTCATGCCGCCACGCAAATAGAGCGGTGGCACATTGGGAGGCGCTGCTTGGCAGGTGGCATTGGTACCCTGCGCCAAGTTGATACTGGGCGCTGTAGGCGGTGTTGCTGTTTGGGCAAATGCTGAGACACATACGCCAAGCATGGCCCAAGTGGCCAAGCTACGAAAACCGGCCTCTATGTTCAAGTTCAGATTTTTCATCACTTGTTCACCGCGAAAACATGAACCGACTGCGCAGGAACTGTCAGTTCAGCCGCCTTCAAATTTGAAATGCTTGTGCTTGAATACAAGGCGCTCAGCTTCGATTGACTTTCAATACCATCTAGCGCAATTTGCATGGGCTGCAAACCATAATTGATCACCACCACGCTGTGCTCTTGTCCCAATTTTCTTTGATAACTTAAAACTTGTCCTTGCGCTTTGGCTGACTCGTAGCTTCCCTTGGCAAGCGACTGGCGTGAATTGCGCAGCGCCAGCACGTCTTTGTAGAAAGACCAAAAGCTGTTTGGGCTTGTTTTTTGAAGTTGCGCATGGTGGGTGCTGTTGTTGCCCGAAACGGCTCGATAAGGCTTGCCCGTTGTGAAGCCTGCATTTTGCTCGTTGGCTTGCCAACTGTAGGGGCCTCTGATGAACGGATCATCGCTTAAACCTTTGGCGCCCGCCATGCCAATTTCTTCTCCGTAATAAATGAAGGGGGTGCCTGGCAACAGCAAATAAGTGGCTGCCGCCAATTTGTATTGCACTGCATTGCCTTCAACCTGATCCCACAAGCGTTTGCCTGCAAACTGATCGTGGTTAGATGCGAAACTGGCCAAGGTATATGGCGCTTGTGTGTAGTATTGCGCTACTTTTTGAATGGCCTCTAGCTCTCCCTTGGCCGCTTTCGAAATTTGATTTTCCAAGCCAAATGCAAATGCACCACCACAAATTTCTTCCCGGGCATACACCTTCGGCTCTGCTGTAGCTTCACACACCACAAAACGATTTGGATAAGCTTTGATCAAACGTGTGAAGTGACCCGTGAGTTTTCGACTTTCAGGTTGATCGTTCCAATCCTTGGCATTGTTTTCAATGAGATGCGGCACTGCGTCCAATCTGAAGCCATCGATGCCGCGGTCTAGCCAAAATTTCAAACTGTCCTCGTGGTACTTCACCACATCGGGGTTGCGCATGTTGAAGTCGGGCATGTGGGCACCAAAGGTGGCCAAATAACTGCCATTGGCTGTGGCCACCCACGGATCTTTGCCCCAGATGTCCCAGCCTTGCGGTTTTTCTTGGCGCCACTCAAACCACGCGCGGTAAGGGCTTTGCGGATTTTTCAAACTCTCTTCGAAGTAGGGGTGCTCTTTGGCGCTGTGATTCAAGACGTAATCCATGATCACACCGATGCCCCTCGCATGAGCTTGTTGGATCAGTTCATCAAAGTCTGCCAAGGTGCCGTAATCAGGATCGATGTCGCGAAAGTTGGTGGTAGCGTAACCATGGTCCTTGTCTGCGCTGGTGGTAATTGGCATGAGCCAAATGCCTTTGATGCCTAATTCTTTCAAGTGGTCAAGCGATTGAATCAGGCCCTTCAAATCGCCAATGCCATCGCCATTGCTGTCTTTGTAACTGCGTACAAAGATTTCCATGAAAGCACCGTGGTGCCAGCCCTCAGGCAAATGGAGTGGCTTGCGTGCAAACTGCGTGCCCGCAATGAGGGCGACGAACAACAGGGACACACCCACAATTTGAGGCCATGAGATGGCGCGGAGATTTTTCAAAAGGGATGACATGTTTGTTCTTTAAAGTGTTGTTTTAGTTTTTCTTGAAGACTGCAAATGACTGTGCTGGCAGGTTTAACTGAAGCACGCCAGCGCTTGAAACGGTGGCACTGACATTTGCGCCCATCAAGGGCGCCCAAGTTTCACCTGGCGTTAAATTGCTCACATTGAGCGCATTGGCCTGCGTGTCGAAGTTCAACACAACCATGATTTTTTCTGCGCCAGCCACGCGCTGAAAACCCATGGTCTTTTGGAATGCCCAGGCTGCTTCGTAAGTGCCACTGCGCAACGCAAGCTGGGTGTTTCTCAATGCCAACAATTGCTTGTAATGTTGGTACAAAGAGTTGTTGTCGCTCAATTGCTGCGTGACGTTCTGTGAATTGACATTGGCCGACAATGCTCTAAACGGCGTTGCGGTACTAAAGCCTTTGGCATCGGCGGTCCAACTCATTGGCGTTCGGAGTGCGGCATCGCCAGACAGGGCGTTGGAAGATGCCATGCCAATTTCTTCGCCGTAATAAATAAAGGGTGTGCCGGGTAACAACAGATAGCTGGCTGCAGCCATTTTGTATTGCGCCAAGTTGCCTTGCACCTGATTCCACAAGCGATCGCCGGCAAAGCTGTCGTGGTTAGAAACAAAGGGGGCCAAATTGGCTGAACGTGTTTTGTAATAGTCAGCCAATTTTTGAATCGATGCCGTATCGCCCTTGGCGGCCCCTACCACTGAGCCAGACAAGTCAAACGCAAAAGCACTGCCGCAGGAGTCTGCTTGTGCAAACGCATTTGAATTTGCGGGTGCCTCGCACACCATAAACCGCTGGCTGTACTGCATGATGGTTTGGCGAACTTTGCTCATCACAACATGATTTTCGGCTTGAACTTCCCAGGCACCTGGGCCATTTTCAATGAGGTTACCCACAGCATCAAAACGGAAACCGTCGACACCTTTGTTCAGCCAAAATCGCAAATTGTCGTGGTGGAATGATTCGACATCATTTGAACGCAAATTGAAATCGGGCATGCTAGAAGTGAACCCGGCAAAATAAAAACCGTTGGCCCAATTGCTGGCATACCAAGGGTCTTGCCCATAGATCTGCCAACCCGTGGGCTTGGGGGTCTGCCAAATAAAATAATCTCTCTGAGCGTTTTTGGCTGAAGAGGATGAGTTGAGAAACAAGGGGTGCTGGTTGCTGCTGTGGTTAATCACAAAATCCAGAATCACACCCATGCCTCTTTTGTGCGCTTCAGACAAGAGCAAATCAAAGTCGGCTTGGCTTCCGTAATCGGCTTCAATGGCGCGGTAATTTTTGACTGCATAGCCATGGTCACGGTCTGAGCTTTCCGTGATGGGCAATAGCCACAAGCCCTTGACACCCAAGCCCTGCAAATAGTCCAAGCGTTGAATCAAGCCTTTGAGGTCGCCTTTGCCATCACCGTCTGTGTCTTGATAGGCGCGAACATAAATCTGCATGAAAGCACCACGCCACCAATCAGGCGCCAAGGCACTCGCTGTTGCACTTTTTGAGACGGCGCCCAGGTCCAAGATTTGCAATTGCGTTCCTGTGCCCAGGTCAAGTGCGTTGCCTGCGGAACCTGAAGACCCGCCGCAGGCTCCAAGGCAAAAGCTGGCAAACAACAAAGCGAGCTTGAGAACATGTGCGCTGGTTTGCTTGGCAAAATCCAAACAGAATACTTTGGTGGTCATTTCAGTTTTGTCTCTTTGCGAAACACCAGCTTTGGTGCAGAAATGTAGAAAAGCTACAGATTTTGAGGCCATTGAAATTTGCAATATTCGGTATTTACCCTAATTCAATCGATTACATGGTGATTTTTTGTAGTTTTATTACGATAATTCGGCATCTTTCGATCGAATGAGTTACTGATGTTTCACCTCTCTCGCATTTCGCGTTGGGCCGTTGTCCCCTGCCTTGTCATCCACCTGTTGGGAGTGGGTGTGGCTGCGGGGAAAACACGCCTGTCGGAAGTTGGCAACAACTTGTGCAATGCGCCTTTGGGATCGGTCACTACGCAAGGCAACACGTTGACATTGCCGGCGCAAGCTATTTGGCAAAACCGCTCACAGATCTTGATGCCCGAAGCGGTCACTGAAACAACGCATGTTTGGCGACTGCTCAGTTCAACGCAAGGCCAATTGCAAGTCCGCGTGGGTCAGAGCCCCAGTGGTGCTGATCAGGCTTTTCGCTTAACTGTCAGAGCCAATCAGATCTTGGAAATGCCCACACTGAGTGATGTGGTGCACCGAAAGCTTCACACCACACAACTGGTCTTGGTACAAGAAGATGGCAATGGCCAAGTTGTGAAAGCCACACGCCTTCAAAGCGCAAAAGCTTTGGACGACTTGTTTGGTGCAGCAGCCTTAGACCAGCCACTAGGCGCGACCCCCAAGGGGGCTTCAGGCAAGAATGCATCGGGCAAATTCAAACAACTGGGAATTGACTTCCGCCTTTGGGCACCTACGGCGCAATCGGTCAGCACTTGTATTTACCGTGACGCGCATTCGCCGGCCTTGGGCCATGTTGCCATGAAGCGCGACGACATCTCAGGTGTGTGGCACGCTCACACTGCTCAAGCCCAGCAGGGCAGTTATTACCGCTACGCTGTCAAAGTTTTTGTGCCGGGTGTTGGCATGGTCGTCAACCATGTGAACGACCCGTATGCCGTGAGTTTGAGTGCCAATTCACTGCGCAGTTATGTGGCAGATTTAAATTCGGCACATTTAAAACCGGCCAACTGGGATTCACATCCATCCCCGAAGACCGTGAAGCACCCAGCCGACATGGTCATTTATGAATTGCATGTTCGCGATTTTTCGATCAACGATGCAAGCGTGCCTGTTGATCAGCGTGGCAAGTATTTGGCATTCACGCAAGCACAGTCAAGTGGCATGCGCCATTTGAAATCCTTGGCGCAAGCAGGCATGACGGATTTGCACTTGCTGCCGGTGTTTGACTTCGCCACCGTGCCTGAAAAGAACTGCCAAAGCGACGCACGTGCTGCGCAAACGACACGCACCAACGATTGCTTCAACTGGGGCTACGACCCGCTGCATTTCAATGCGCCCGAAGGCAGCTTTGCCAGCGATGCCGATGATGGCGCCAAACGCATTCTGGAGTTTCGCCGCATGGTGCAGTCTTTGCACGAAGCGGGTTGGCGCGTGGGCATGGACATGGTCTACAACCACACCTCGGCTTCAGGACAGCATCTGCAATCGGTGCTTGACCGCATCGTGCCAGGCTATTACCAACGCCTGAATGCTCAAGGCGAGGTAGAGCGCTCGACTTGCTGCGACAACACGGCCACAGAAAATTTGATGATGGCCAAACTCATGTCAGATTCCGTGCTGATGTGGACCCAGCACTACAAGCTCGACTCTTTTCGGTTTGACTTGATGGGACACCAACCGCGCCAAGTGATGGTGGACATGCAGAATCGCCTGCAAAAGACACTGCGCAAGCGCATTGATTTTGTAGGCGAGGGTTGGAACTTTGGTGAAGTGGCGAATGGCTCCCGCTTTGTGCAAGCCTCGCAGTTGTCTCTGAATGGCACTGGCATTGGCACCTTCAACGACCGTTTGCGCGATGCCATTCGAGGTGGTGGCGCTAGCGATCCGGTCGAAAACTTGGTGAAGCTGCCTGGTTTTGTGAGCGGCCGCGAAAGCTCTGCGCGGGTTGCCGATCAAATTCGAGCTGGACTGGCAGGGTCGCTGCGTCACTACCGCATGCCAAGCTTTGATGGCAGCATCAAGAATTTGCAAGACATCCCTTATGGCGATCAACCCACAGGTTACGTGAGCCAACCCAGCGAGGTGGTGAACTACGCAGAAAACCACGACAACCTGACATTGTTTGACAGTCTCGCCTATAAATTGCCCAGAACTACACCCAGCGCTGAACGAGCACGTGTGCAAATGTTGGCCGGCGCCTTGGTCGCGTTCAGTCAAGGTGTGTCGTACTTCCATGCAGGGCAAGAAATATTGCGGTCTAAATCTTTGGATGGCAACAGTTATGACTCTGGCGACTTGTTCAATGTGCTTGACTGGACTTATCAGCACAACAGTTTTGGGACTGCAGTGCCCGAGTTACAGGGCTCTGCCGAGGCCAAGGCCTTGAGCTTGTCTTTGCTGAAAGATGACACGCTCAGACCGGCAGCCGCTGACATTGCGTGGACACTCGACGCCCACAAGGACCTTTTGAAAATTCGCAAAAGCTCGCAATTGTTTCGTCTTCCTACGGCACAAGATGTTCAGGTACGCTTGACGTTTTTCAACACCGGTTCGCAAGGCGATGCACGCCTGATTGCGGGCCATCTCCAAGGGCACGACTTGAAAGACTTTGCCGAGTTGATTTATTTCGTCAATGTGTCTGAGCAAGCACAAGCTTTGAAAATTGACAGCTTGGCCAACAAGGCTTTTGAGTTGCACCCTGTGCATGCCTCAGCCCAAGCGGCCGATCAACGGCCCCGCACCCTGGCCAAGTACGACAGGCTCAAGGGTGAGTTTGAAGTTCCAGCGCGCAGCGCTGTGGTGTATGTGGTGAAAGGCCTTAGGCCATGACTCACAGCCATTTGCAGCCTGGAGACCTTTCATGATGCGCAAGGCCTTGCAGCGCGTTTTACCCAGCTTGATGCTGGCTGCAGGTATGTTTGCCGGTGCCTCCACAGCACAAGCTGTAGAAATCACCATCACCTGCGGGCCCAGCGGCAGCGACGTAGAGTTTTGCTTGAAACATGCACAAGCATGGGCCGCCAAAACTGGTCACACCATCAAGAACTTTTCGCCGCCCACCAGCCCCACTGAAAAGCTAGCGCTTTACAGGCAATTGTTTGCAGCCAAATCGGGCGACATCGATGTGGTGCAAATTGACACCGTCTGGCCGGGCTTGTTGAAAGACCATTTGGCCGACCTCAAGCCCTACAGCAAAGGCATTGAAGCAGAGCACTTTCCCGCCATCATTGCCAACAACAGCGTGAACGGCAAGCTGCTGGGCATGCCTTGGTACACCGATGCAGGCCTGCTTTACTACCGCAAAGACCTGCTTCAAAAGCATGGCCTGCGTGTACCGCAAACTTGGGAAGAATTAACTCAAAGCGCTTTGAAAGTTCAAACTGCTGAGCGCAGCAAGGGCAGCAAGGATTTCCATGGTTTTGTGTTTCAAGCCAAAGCCTATGAAGGCCTCACTTGCAATGCACTGGAATGGGTGGGCGGCCAAGGCGGTGGTACGGTGGTCAATCCTGATGGTGAAATTACCATTCGCAATGAGCAAGCCGCCAAGGCTTTGAACTTAGCAGCCTCGTGGATTGGAAATATCAGCCCTACGGGCGTTTTGAACTACGAAGAAGAAGAAGCGCGTGGCGTTTTTCAAAATGGTAACGCACTGTTTATGCGCAACTGGCCCTACGCTTGGTCTCTGCTGCAAAAGAGCGACAGCTTGGTCAAGGGCAAAGTGGGCGTGGCCAAATTGCCAGGCAAGCCCAGTGCAGCCGCCTTGGGTGGCTGGCAATTGGGTGTCTCCAAGTATTCCAAACACCAGGCCATCGCCGCCGACTTGGTGATGCACATGACCAGTGCTGGGGTGCAGAAAACACGCGCCATTCATGGCTCCTACAACCCCACCATTCCCGCACTCTACAAAGACAAAGAGGTGCTTGAAGCCAATGAGTTCATGGGTGCATTGGAAGAAGTCTTTGCCAACAGTGTGGCACGCCCCACCACAGCCACAGGCTTGAAATACCCGCAAGTGAGCCAAAGCTTTTGGAGTGCCGCACATGATGTGATGTCCAAACGCGCCACGGGCGAAGAAGCGGTGGTCAAACTTGAATCGCGTCTGAAACAAATCAGACGCAAACATTGGTAAAGGCCAGAGGTCAACACATGAACTCAAGAGTCAAAACCGCTTGGTTATTTTTAGCGCCCATGGTACTGCTGATGTTGGTGGTGGCTGTTTGGCCGCTGGCGCGATCCATTTGGTTCAGCTTCACAGACATCAATATCAACGACATTTCTGCCTTCCAGTTTGTCGGCTTGGAAAACTACATGGGTGATTACGGCCTGTTCTTCAACCCGAATGAGGAAGGTGGCTTTTGGGCTGGCGACTGGGGTATCTCCATTCGCAACACCTTCAGCTTTGCCTTGGTATCGGTCATTTTGGAAACGCTGACTGGCTTGGGCGTAGCGCTGCTTTTAAACCAAGAGTTCAAAGGACGTGGGTTGGTGCGAACCGCAGTGCTGGTGCCTTGGGCCATTCCGACCATTGTGTCGGCCAAGATGTGGGGCTGGATGTTGAACGACCAATTTGGCGTGATCAACAACTACCTCATGGCCTTGGGTCTCATTTCTCAAAAAATAGCCTGGACGGCAGAGCCCGCCTACGCTTTGTGGACCGTGGTCTTGGTGGATGTTTGGAAAACCACGCCCTTCATGGCCTTGCTCATTTTGGCGGCACTTCAAACTGTGCCCAAAGACTGTTATGAAGCGGCACGCGTCGATGGCGTTCATCCACTGCGGGTGTTTTGGAAAATCACACTGCCACTCATTCGGCAGCCTCTGTTGGTGGCTGTGGTGTTCCGTTTGCTTGACTCCCTGCGTGTGTTCGACTTAATTTATGTACTGACTTCCAACGGTAGCACCACCATCAGCATGTCGGGTTTTGTGCGCCGCGAAATGGTGGAGTACGGCAACATGGGTTATGGCTCAGCGGCCTCAACCTCTTTGTTTTTGATCATCTTGCTGACAGCCATCCTCTTCTTGAAGTTGGCCCGCGTGAAACTGTCTGAGGATTCAAAATGAACACCCGCTCTAAGTGGACCACTGCGTTCATCTATGTGGCCTCGGCCTTGGTTGTGCTGGTGTCGGTCTATCCCTTGGTTTATGCCATATCAACGTCCTTGAAAACAGGTACCGCTCTGTTCAATACAGACATCATTCCGGCCCAAGCCGACTTGCGCAACTACTACGCTTTGTTTGAAGGTGTTCAACCCTTTGGCAAAAGTTTGGTCAACTCGGTCATGGTGGCCGTGCTCACAGTGGGTTTTGCCATGTTGATGGGCATTACGGCCGCTTATGCACTGGGACGCATTCGCTTTAAAGGCAAAGGCCTGTTGTTGGTGTGTATTTTGGGCGTGTCCATGTTCCCGCAAGTGGCCGTGTTGTCGGGCATGTTTGAACTCATTCAATGGCTGGGCATTTACAACAAAGCGTGGGGCTTGGTCTTGCCCTACACCATCTTCACATTGCCCTTCACGGTTTGGATTTTGACCACCTTCATGCGCGAGCTGCCTGTTGAATTAGAAGAGGCCGCCATCATGGACGGCTGTGGCCCGCTGCGCATTATTTTTCAAGTGTTTTTACCGCTCTTATGGCCTGCGCTGGTGTCTACTGGTTTGCTGGCCTTCATTGGCGCATGGAATGAATTTATGTTTGCCTTGACCTTTGTGGTCAACGACACGGAGCGCACAGTGCCTGTGGCCATCTCATTGATTGCCGGCGCCACCGCCTTTGAAATTCCTTGGGGCACCATCATGGCGGGTTCGGTGATTGTCACCGTGCCTTTGCTCCTCTTGGTGTTCTTCTTCCAAAAACGCATTGTGTCGGGCCTGACGGCGGGCGCGGTCAAAGGCTAATTTTTTCACCCCAATTTCATTTTGTATTTATAAAACATGAGCAAAGCACCCAACAACAACTGGTGGCGCGGTGGCGTCATTTATCAAATTTATCCTCGTTCATTTGCCGACAGCAACGGCGATGGCGTGGGTGATTTGCCCGGCATCACAAAGCACCTAGACTACGTGGCCAAACTGGGTGCCGACGCAGTTTGGTTGTCGCCCATTTTCAAAAGTCCCATGAAAGACTTTGGCTACGATGTGAGCGACTATTGCGATGTCGATCCTTTGTTTGGCAGCCTAGATGATTTCCGTGATTTGGTGAAGAAGGCACACGACTTGGGCCTGCGCGTGATGATCGACCAAGTGCTGTCGCACACGTCTGATCAACACCCTTGGTTTGCAGAAAGCCGTGCATCGCGCAACAACGCCAAAGCCGAATGGTATGTATGGGCCGACGCCAAAGAAGATGGCAACCCACCCAACAACTGGCTGTCTATTTTTGGCGGTAGCGCATGGCAGTGGGACACCCGCCGCCGCCAGTATTACCTGCACAACTTCTTAAGCAGCCAACCCGATTTGAACTACCACAACCCTGAAGTAGTGGCGGCTATTTTGGGCACTGTGAAGTTCTGGCTCGAACTGGGTGTGGATGGCTATCGCTTAGACACGGCCAACTATTATTTCCACGACAAAGAATTGCGCAACAACCCAGGCCGCGGTCAACCCAAGGGCAGCGACCCTGCCGTGAACGATGTCAACCCATATGGTTGGCAGTATCACAAGTTTGACAAAACACAGCCGGAGAATTTGGGCTTTCTAAGGCAACTGCGTGCGCTGCTAGATCAATATCCCAACACCGCCATGGTGGGAGAAATTGGCGATGACGATGGTCTGACCGTGATGGCGGAGTACACCAGTGGCGGCGACAAACTGCACATGGCTTACAGCTTTGACTTGTTAGGCCCCGATAGCAGCAGCAGCTATCTGCACGATTTGATGACGCGCTTTGCCGAAAAGAACGCAACGGGTTGGCCTTCATGGGCTTTGTCCAATCACGACGTTGTGCGCGTAGGTTCGCGCTGGGGCGGCGAGTCTGCTGACGTGCGCAAACTGCGCATTGCCGCAGCCTTTCAAATGTGTTTGCGCGGCTCGCCTTGTTTGTATCAAGGCGACGAGTTGGGCTTGCCAGAAGCACAAGTGGCCTACGAAGATTTACAAGACCCCTATGGCATCACTATGTGGCCAGAGTTCAAAGGCCGCGATGGTTGCCGCACACCCATGCCCTGGGACAGCCAAGCCGTCGACATGGGATTTGGCAATGCTGCGCACAAAGCTTGGCTGCCTTTGACTGAAGCCTATCGTGGATTGGCGGTGTCAGCGCAAGACAATGATCCGAAATCTTTGTTGAACTTCTACCGTGCCTTGCTCAAATGGCGCAAACAACAAACGGTGTTGTTGCATGGCGACCAAGCTTTGCTGCCCGTGCACTCACAAGTGATGGCGTTTGTGCGCGAACACGAAGGCCGACAAGTTTTGTGTGCCTTCAACTTCAGCGACAGCGCTGCCAACATGGACTTGCCAGCCAACTTCAAATCGGCAACCGCCTTGAGCGTGCCCGGTTTGAGTGGTGGCAGTGTGGCTGGCGATTGCATGCAATTTGAAGCATACGGCGCATTGCTGTTGACGCATTGAGATCGGAGACAGCATGTCACGCATTGATTTTCAAAACGTCTGTAAGCGCTACTCGCCTGAGTTGCCCTTGACGATCAACAACGCCAGCATCACCATTGAACAAGGTGAGTTTTGTGTGTTTGTAGGACCGTCGGGTTGCGGCAAGTCCACGCTTCTTCGCATGGTGGCAGGGTTGGAAGACATCAGCTCAGGCGATCTGCTGATTGAAGGTCAGCGCGCCAATGACCTGCCTCCGGCTCAGCGCGGCGTGGCCATGGTGTTTCAAAGTTATGCGCTGTATCCACACATGACGGTGGGCGAGAACATGGCCTTTGGTTTGCGCGTGCTCGGCTCCAACAAAGCTGAGATTGATCGCAAAGTCAAAGCCGCCGCAGACATTCTCCAGCTCACCCCTTTGCTCGATCGATTGCCCAAGGCTTTGTCTGGGGGACAGCGTCAGCGAGTGGCCATTGGCCGAGCCATTGTGAAAGAACCAAAACTGTTTTTGTTTGACGAGCCTTTGTCCAACTTGGATGCGGCATTGCGTGTTCAAACGCGTTTGGAAATTGCCAAGCTGCACCGCGATATGAATTCGGCCAGCATGATTTATGTCACGCACGATCAGGTGGAGGCCATGACCTTGGCCCACAAAATTGTGCTCCTGCACACGGGTGATTTGATTCAACAACGCGGCAGTGTGGCGCAAGTGGGCTCGCCGATGAACTTGTACCACCGCCCTGTGAGTTTGTTTGTGGCGGAGTTCATAGGTTCGCCCAAAATGAATTTGTTGCAAGGTACTTTGGTCGAAGCTCAAGAAAGCCATGCCAGCGTGCAAGTGGGCGATCAACTGATCACAGCTGCAGTGGATGCGCGCCATTTGAAAGCTGGCGAAAAAGTGCAACTGGGCATTCGCCCTGAACACATTCCTTTAAGCACTTCTGGTGCAGGCAGCAACGTGGCAGGTCACTTGCAACATGTTGAACGCCTTGGCGATTCGTCTTTGCTTTATGTGCAGATGGGTGACGGACAAGCCGTCACCACCGTCAAAGTGGAAGGCAGTGCAAACACCAGCGCAGGCACCTCACTTAACTTGTGTTTGCTGCCAGACCAGATGCATTTGTTTGACAGCAAGGGCATGGCTTGCCAACGAACGGTAGAACTACCCAGCTGATCATTTGAAATGTCTTCCGTCACAAAAGACTGGCGTCAGCAAGTCGCTTATCAAATTTACCCGCGCTCTTTTGCCGACAGCAATGGGGATGGCATTGGCGATTTGCCAGGCATCACCTCCAAGCTAGATCACCTTGAAGCATTGGGCATTGGCATTGTGTGGTTGTCTCCTGTGTACGACTCACCCAATGATGACAACGGCTACGACATCAGGGACTACCGCAGCATCATGCAAGAGTTTGGCAGCATGGCCGACTTTGACGCCATGCTAGCGGGCATGCAAAAGCGCGGCATTCGCTTGCTGATGGACTTGGTGGTGAATCACACGTCTGATGAACACGAATGGTTCAAACAGGCCCGTAGCGCCAGAAGCAATGCTTTTCACGACTACTACATTTGGCACGATCCTGTCGACGGCCGCGAGCCTACCAACTGGGAAGCAGCATTCAGTGGCTCGGCATGGACCTTCAATGAAGCCACAGGCGAGTACTACCTACACATGTTTTCGAAGAAGCAGCCTGACCTGAATTGGGAAAATCCCAAAGTACGGCAGGAGGTGTATGAGTTGATGCACTTCTGGTTGAAGAAAGGTGTGGGTGGCTTCAGGATGGACGTGATCAACATGATCTCCAAGCCTTGGCTTAAAGCTGCGACTTTGACAAAGTCACAAGCCCGCCTGCCCAATGCTCCAAAAGTTCAGGACGGCTTTTTGCAACCGGCCTTTGAGATGCTGACGCACGGCCCTCGTTTCATGGAGTACATGCGCGAGATGAAAAATGAAGTGCTTGATCATTACGACTGCATCACTGTCGGTGAATCACCTTGCGCCACAGTTGATCAAGCCCAAGAAATTACCAACAGCGAAACTGGTGCCTTAGACATGGTGTTTCAATTTGAGCACATGGATGTTGACAGCCAGTCGGGCAAGGGCAAATGGGCTTTGAAGCCATTGCACTTACCCGATCTCAAAACCAGCCTCAGCCGCTGGCAAACCGGTTTGCATGGCACCGGTTGGAACAGTTTGTACTGGTGCAATCACGATCAAGCACGGGCTGTTTCGCGTTTTGGTGATGCTGGTATTCACCGTGTGCGCTCAGCCAAAATGTTGGCCACATGTTTGCACATGATGCAAGGCACGCCCTTCATTTATCAAGGTGAAGAGTTGGGCATGACCAATGTGAAATGGTTCAACATCGAAGCCTACCAAGACATCGAGACACGCAACATGTATGCGCAGGCGGTTTTCAAGCAAGGGCGGCCCCACTTAGACGTCATGGCATCGATTCATGCCAAAGGCCGTGACAATGCTCGCACGCCCATGCAGTGGTCTGCGTCACACAATGCAGGCTTTACAGAGGGTAGGCCATGGTTGGCCTTGAATGACAACTTCAGCCAAGTGAACGCGGCCCATGCACGAGCAGATGCCGATTCGGTGTTTCACCATTACCGCCAACTCATTGCACTGCGAAAAGCATGGCCTGTTTTGGTCGAAGGCAATTTTGAATTGCTTTTGCCCAAACACACCTCCCTGTTTGCGTTTACACGCCGTTTGAATGATGTGAGCTTGTTGGTCATCTGCAATTTCAGTGCGCAGTTTCAAGGCTTGCCCTTGAAATACCTGCCTGATTTCTCAACGGCATCGCCCTTGATTGGCAATCTGCCCAGCGCTGAGTGGGCAATGGCACCAGACACTTTGGCTGCGTGGGAAGCGCGCGTTTACGTGCTAGCCTGATTTGCAAGTGTCTGCTGTGTTTGATGTCGCATGCGAGCGTGGGTTGCTCTGGCATGTGGAATCCAACCCCTAGATACCCAGCGATACCACATCAAGAGTCCGCGAATCCATTCGTCTGCGGCATAGGCAATCCAAATGCCAGTGAGGCCCCAACCCCAATGCACGCCAAGCAACCAACTGCCCCCAGCCAAGACCACCGCCATCGATCCTGCGCCTGCATAAAACGGATACTTAGAATCGCCTGTAGCGCGCAATGCTGAAATCACAATCAGGTTGAAGGTGCGGCCAGTTTCTAAA
This sequence comes from uncultured Burkholderiales bacterium, assembly GCA_903961095.1. Lineage (GTDB taxonomy): Bacteria > Pseudomonadota > Gammaproteobacteria > Burkholderiales > Burkholderiaceae_C > Limnohabitans_A. The sequence continues at coordinate 26,249 of CAJCDH010000156.1, forward strand.
AGAATAGACCACCACAACAAACGCTGGCCTTCTGCCAAGATGAGGGGGTCTTGCGTAAACCACCGCAGCAAGCTGTCACCATGCCAAGCCATGAGCACAGCAACCACCAAGGTCACCACAAAGCCGATGGTCTGTGCGCGCTTTACCAACACATGCGCTTCGCGCAATTTTCTGGCCCCTACCAAATGACCCACCACCATTTCAACGGCTATGCCAATGGCCGCGCCACTGATCAAAATCCACATATTGAATTGCAAGACATACGCTTGAGTGGCCAAGGCGTGAGTGCCCATGAGTCCCACCGCCGCGACGCTGACCATGAAGGCCATCTGCCATGACAAGTTTTCTGCTGCCCCGGGCAAGCCAATGTGCAGAATGTGTTGCATTTGTGTTTTGCGAATGCGCCAAAAATCAGCGGCCAAGGGCTTTAAATTCAAACGGCGCTGCCACAAGATCCAGTGCAGCCACATGCCCACCAAGCGGCTCATGACCAAGGCGACGGCAAAACCTGGCAAACCAAAGCCTGGCCAATTTTCAAGGCCTGGAATGAAACTCACACCATGCATCAAGGGCCAAGCCAAACACACATGCACAGCGTGCATGACCAACATGACCGCCATTGTTTCGCGCGTTCGCAAATGGGCGCGCATGACACTGGCCATGCATGCATTCCAAGCATCGAGTAGCAAAGCCAAAGACAAGGCTTGCAACAAAGGCGTGGCCAACAGCAAAACATCGGCTGGTGCATTGAGCATGCGCAGAAGTGGTGTTGCAAATACCAAGGCCACCACGGCCATGCTGCCGCCCATCCAAGTGCCAGCAGCCAAAGCAGCTCGCGCCACTCGGTCTGCTTCGTCTCGGTGCTGTGCGCCCAAGTTTTGGCTGACCACCACGCCAATGCCAGCGCCCACCAAACGAAAGATCATGAACAACAAACCAAACAAATGATTGGTAAGGGCAAATGCGCCGCCCGCAGCGTCTGAGATGTGGGCTGCAAAACTGGTACCCAGCATGCCCACAGCCATGCCAATGCTCAACTCTAAAAACAAAGGCGCCGCAATGGCGGCAAAACGCATCTTCATGGATTCAACTCAACTTTGACGCTGTCCATCCACAAAGCTTGGTCCGCATTGCCACCACCCACATTGTGGCTGCCACCTTGCTGCGAAAGTGTGCGATAGCCACTGTCGTAATCCCACGTATTGACCAAGATCTGAACACCTTTCAGACTTGGAAGGTGCGACAAGAGCGAAGCAGGAAAGTCAAATTGAATCGTTTGATTTTGCACGTCTACTTGGAGCTTGGCGGTCTCAAGCAAGGTCTGCCCTTCAGAGATCGCCGAGGCGCCTTGGGTTGAAAACATCGCATTTGACCAGCCATGCGTGCGTAAGCGAAAGTGCCAGTGCATGTTGGATGGCAGTTTGTCTTGCTGCAGAGGCATCACTTGAAGGCTGTTGTCAGAATTAGGTTGGCCAATGAAAACAGTGAAGACCACATGGTCAAAACCATTGGCTGGATTCCATGCTCGGCTGATGGCACCCATTTTGACTTTCAATCGAATGGACTTCTGGGCACTCCAGACCTGCAGTGATTCAATGTCAAAGGTTCCGGGCAAATAGCTGGGGTCTGAGGGGTACACATAGGTTCCAAGCGGGCCTCGATCGTCACCTTTCGGGTCGCTTGTCTGTGACAGCAAGGTCCATTGTTTTTCAAAGCGCACTGATCTGGGTTCACTTAATCCCAGCACCGTCTGCGTCTTCGAATCTCTGACCAACAAAATCAAGCGTTGATCAGAAGCATCCGCCCAAGCTGACGTATCGACTTTGGACTGCCATCGCGTTGGCGAAATCCATTCAACGGCTTTGGCATTGTTCAACTGGCCATTGACCACCAGCAACAACTCTGTTGTATTTGGGTTTGGCAATGACCACTCGCCTTGAAGCTCAAAGTCTTGCGCCACTTTTGCAGGCAGGGTGCTAGGCCATTGTGGCAACAAAGATTTGGCAACAGCTGCAGCTTGCACGGGCGCTAAGCGGGGGCCAGCGTGCCCCTCGTCGATCCAAATCTGGGTGCTTCGCGGTGGCAATTGCAAATTGACGATATGGCCATCACTGGCCGTTTCTGACATGCGAAACTCTGCAGGCAACTTGAATTGTGTGCCCTGTACGCCCCAGACGCCTTTTAAGATGGCGGGCTTTGCCGTGTTCTTTCGATCTTTGAAAAGCTCAAAGCGATCAAACAAGACCGCATGTTCTGCCGTATTGAAAACCACCCACGCAGACCGATTGCCGTGGTCCATGCGGTACGCCAACACACCCGGGCCTGCTGCATCTTCACGCAACACGGTGGGCACACCGCGTGAGAAGACTTTGTTTTGCTTTCGCAATGTCGTCAAGCTTTTGATGTAGGTGTACAAGGGTGACTGTTGGTTGAAATGATCTATGCCGCCTGAACCAAAGCCCTTGGCAAACATCGAGGCGCGCTGCTCTTTGAAGCCTTGCTCTGAGCCGTAATACAGAGTTGGAATGCCAGGCAGTGTCATCATCAAGGCCAAGCTTTGTCGCAAGGCCACGTCATTGCCGCCCTTTAAAAATCGATCGACATCGTGGTTGTCTAAGAAGCTGGGCATTCGGTGCGGATCGCTGTGAATTTTCAGGGTCTGACGAATTCGCTCTGCCAACTCTTGCGTGGGTCGACCGCGGGCCATGACATCGCCCACACTGCCATACAAAGGGAAATTGAGCATGCCCTGCATCACGGGTGCGCCTTTGCCATCCCGAACATAGGCCTCTATTTTTTTCATGTTGTGGGTGTCACCCGCTTTGTCAATGCCAAAGCCTTCTCCGAAAGTCAGGAAATCTTTGCGGCCCGTTTGTTGCGCCACCCAGCGCATGCCAGGTTGCTGAGGATCTTTGGCGTACAAGAAATCTTGTATTGCCTCGGGCGGGACATAAAAGGCGGTGTCTACTCTGAATGCATCGACACCCACTTCTCGAATCCAATACCCATAACTGTCGCGCAAGGCGCGTCTCACCACAGGGTTTTCGGAATTCAAGTCGTCCAAGCCTGCCATCTGGTAATTCAACTCTTGATGACGGTCGTTGTAATTCAGCACATCGGGCGTCCAGTGATAAATGCCAGCTTTGCGATGTTCAGAATTGCGTGGATCGTTCAGGTTGAATGGTTTTTGCAAAGGCGCTTTCATCGGCACCGATTGCGCGTTCAACTCAAAACCCAGTGCAGGATTTTTTTCGAGTTCGGAGACCGATGTGTTTTGGTAACGAAAAAAATCGCCTGTGTGGTTCAGCACAATGTCTTGAATCAGGTACATCCCTCGGCGATGCAGTGCATCTGAGAGTTTTTGGTAATCTTTCAAGTTGCCCACGTGGGGGTCAACACGCTTGAAGTCAGAGGCCCAGTAGCCGTGATAGCCGCCGTAAGTTCCATTCCACCACTGGTTGGCCACCGGGGGCGTGATCCAAACGGAGGTGGCGCCAAGGCCTTGAATGTAGTCAAGACGCTTTTGCACGCCCGCCAAATCGCCACCACTGTAGCGCGAGCCCTTTTTGGGATCGTACTCACCCGCCCCTTGGTCGTTGTTTTGGGGGTTGCCATCCTCGAAACGATCGGTCATGAGGAAGTAAATGATTTGATCGCGCCAATCAGGAGACGGCACATGAAGCTTTAATTTGGGGGGCGCGGCTTGTGCAGAAAAGGTCAATCCCATGGCGATGGTCAGCACCAAAGAAGCCACTCTCAAAACTGTAGCTTTACTACTTGTGTAAGAAAATAACATGCTTGTTCACTCTAGGTCATTCATCAAATATGGCTTATTTTCGTTGATTATTAGGAATTTTTCATGACGATTGGGCTTGATACAGAAGTCACAATGAGGTTACATTCCAAGTTAGTTGTTCGTAGTTACATTACAAATACACTGAAACATCTGACTTTTTCGTGCATGAAGCGCTTTATCAATTTCGACCGCACTGACCCATGATTTCCTTTGA
>CAJCDH010000157.1 GCA_903961095.1 uncultured Burkholderiales bacterium
CCGGGTCTGCCATCGCGAGAAATATTGCCCTTGCCATCTGTCAGCAGCACCAAGATTGGTGTCTCACCTTTTTTTCTGAGCTGATCTGCCAACAACATCGATGCATCAATGGCATGCGCCAGCGGCGTGCCACCGCCACCGGGCAAACCGGCCAAACTTCGTTTGGCGCGCGCCAATGAGCGTGTGGGAGGCAAAATCAGCTCCGCCGTTTGACCTCGGAATGCAAGCACCGCCACACTGTCGCGCCGCACATAACAGTCGGCCAACAACAATTCCACTGCGCCCTTCGCCTCGGCCAAACGGTTGAGCGCAGACGAGCCAGAAGCGTCGACCACAAACACCGTGGTGGTTTGGCCCGATTGGCGAAAGCGTGTGACATGGAAGTCTTCTTTTCGAACCACGATGCGCTGTTTCTGTCCACCAGAGAGAGCTTGCTGTCGCTGCCGAAGTTTTTGCCAAGGTGCTGCAGCCCTCAGCGTTTCAAGCACATTGATGCGTTGCCCAGCACGCGGCTCGCCTTTGCGTGCGCCCACTGGCCGGCCGCGCAAGGCATTTTTTTGCAGAGCGCCAGCATTCCCCGAGGTGGGTGTTTTGGCACGCTGTAACTGACCGATTTTCAAACTGGCCAAGAGGCCAGAAGGAATGGCTGCTTGGGCGGCTTCAAGGACCAACTCGGCTAAATTTTCAGGCAGGCCGAGGTCTTCGTCTTGTGTTTCTTCTTGATCGCCATCTGCATTGGACTCGTTTTGATTCTCAGCGTCTGTAGAGTCAGGTTCTGCAGGTGGCTCGGGCAAAGGCTCTGGGGGTGCTTGATTTTCTGCAGGTGTGTCTTGCGCCTCATTTTCTGGCGGTGCTGCTGGCGGCAAACGTGTGGCGCGAGGTGCAAGCACCAATCGCGCAGCGACGCTGGTGTGTTCTTCTTCGACGGTGTTGCTACCGGCTAGCGCAGCGGCGGCCCGCGCTACGCGTACTGCAAACACACTGGCTCTCAGAGAATCAATACCCAGCGCCAAAGCAGCGGCGCACAGAGCTTGCACAGCTTCGTCGTCTATCGTCACTTGTGACAAACGCTGGCGTGCATTCAGCACTTCTTGAGCTGTCCAGTCGGGCCCCGCTTCGTCTTCGTCTTGCGCGCTCATTAGCAAGCGAAAGGCCAGCCTATCTGCCAAGCCGGCCGGCATTTGTTCGTCGTCGCTCGCGCCTTCATCGAGGGCCACCAAGCCCAAGCTGGCCCTTGCCAATGTGTCTAAACCATCCCGCTGCAAAGCTACCATGCCCGTGTCAAGCACACTGCCAAAACGGGCGGCTGAGGACAGACTCATGCGCTCGGCCATGGCCAAAACCAACACGCCACCATCGGCTTGCGACAGCAAGCCTTGGAGGGCGATGGGCTTGCCCGCTTGCAGGGTAGCGCCCAAGTCAAGTCCGCCCAACAAAGCGGTGTCGTTGATGTTCAGAGGCACGCGCCTCAGGGGAGTTTGTGTTGGCAAGAGGCTTCTCAAAAGCGCCAGCCATTGGTCTCGGTTTTCGCAGGCAGGAGATCTAATTGCCACACCGCCCAGGCCCACTGGGTCGACTGCAAAAAGTGCGGCGATGGTTGCGGCGTCGCCTTGCATAAGAAGTGTGCGAGGGCCTTGGCAGCCTAATTGTTGAGCGCTTCAGGCTTGGGTGCCGTGAGCTCTGCCAGTGCTCTTTCAACGCGTGTCGAAGAGCCGGAGTCATCGAGAGGATTGCGCCGAAGTCGATGACGAAGCGCAGACGGCGCAACCCGGACCAAGTGCGTTTGAGCAACTTTGGATGCGCCTTGCAAAGCTGCCTCGGCCCGCGCTGCCCGAACCAAAGTCAGGTCGCCGCGCAAGCCATCGGTGCCCAAGCTCATGCAAAGTTGAGCGGCAAATTCGCGGGCTTCATCGGGAATGGCCACGTCTGGCAAACGTTTGCGGGCAGCCACGATGCTGCGCCTAACGCGGTCGTCTTCTTTTTTCCACAAATCGGTAAAAGCTTGTGGACCTTGCTCGAAGGCATCTCGGCGCTTCACCACTTCTACGCGCTGTGCCAAGGTGTCTGGGGTTTTAACTTCCACGGACAAGCCAAAGCGGTCTAGCAATTGGGGCCTTAACTCGCCTTCCTCGGGATTGCCGCTGCCAATGAGCACGAAGCGAGCGGGGTGCCTCACACTCAGGCCTTCACGTTCCACCACGTTTTCTCCCGAAGCGGCCACGTCAATGAGCAGATCGACCAAGTGGTCTTCGAGCAAATTGACCTCGTCGATGTACAAGTAACCCCTATTGGCACGTGCCAATAGCCCTGGCTCAAACGCTTTCACGCCTTGTGACAGGGCGCGCTCCAAATCGAGGGCGCCTACCACCCGGTCTTCAGTGGCGCCGAGGGGCAAGTCAACCACCGGAACCGCGACCAAATGGCTGTTTTTGGAGGAGCGTCCCGTTTTGCTCTTTGCTACCGCATTTGCCAAACAGTCTGGGCACTTGGCATTGTCTGGGTCGCAGCCATATTGGCAGCCCACCACGGCGCGCATTTTTGGCAACAAGGCGGCCAAGGCTCGCACCGCCGTCGATTTGCCGGTACCGCGATCACCGAACACCAAAACGCCCCCAATGCTGGGGTCGATGGCTGTCAGCATGATGGCCAATTTCATGTCGTCTTGGCCAACAATGGCGGAGAAAGGAAAGGTCAAAGACATCAAATTCACTATTGAGGTTAAAACGGCATTGATGAGAAAGTGTCAACTTTAAAAATTATATAAAGTGTCAATTAAACTTGACAATTTGTCAAATATAGTTAAATTATGCATTCATTGAACAGATATTGAGGCAAATGATGAATGCCCTGCTAGATTGGATTCAGTCCCCAGCACAGCTTAGAAAACTGTCCCGAGACAACTTGGCCCCTTTGGCCACAGAGTTGCGTGAGCGTTTGATTCAGTCAGTTTCGCAAACTGGTGGGCATTTCAGTTCTAACCTGGGAACGGTTGAGCTGACCGTGGCCCTGCACTATGTTTTCAACACACCTGAAGACCGCTTGGTATGGGATGTGGGTCACCAAACTTACCCGCACAAAATGTTGACTGGCCGCAACGCCCAAATGGGCAGCATGCGCCAACTGGGCGGATTGAGTGGCTTTCCTCGCCGAGAAGAAAGCATCTACGACGCCTTTGGCACCGCCCACTCCTCGACCAGCATTTCGGCCGCCTTCGGCATGGCGATGGCAGCCAAACAAACGGGCAGCCAGCGCAAAGCTGTGGCAATCATCGGTGATGGCGCACTCACGGCTGGCATGGCCTACGAGGCGCTGAACAACGCTGGCGCGAGTGATTGCAACTTATTGGTCATCTTGAACGACAACGACATGTCTATTAGCCCACCCGTTGGGGCGTTGAATCATTATTTGCATGAATTGATGAGCGGCCGTTTTTACGCCGATGCTAAAAAAATTGGCAAACAAGTTTTGAAAAATGCACCGCCCTTGTATGCCTTGGCGCAAATGATTGAGCAGCAAACTCAAAGCTTCATCCAACCGCAAACCATGTTTGAAAATTTGGGCTTTGAGTACACAGGCCCAGTGGATGGTCATGACGTCGATGGCTTGGTTGACACTTTGCAAAGTTTGTACAACAAACCTGGCCCGCAGTTTTTGCATGTGGTCACGCGCAAAGGCAAAGGGTATGCCAAAGCTGAAGCCGACCCTGTGGCCTATCACGGCCCCAGCAAGTTTGATCCTGTTGTGGGTATTGTGAGCGCCGCTGCGCCTGTGCCTGCAAAGCCAACCTTCACGCAAGTTTTTGGCAAATGGCTTTGCGACATGGCCGCAAAAGACGAACGCTTGGTTGGCATCACACCTGCCATGCGCGAAGGCTCTGGCATGGTGAGCTTTAGCCAACAGTATCCTCATCGCTATCACGATGTAGGCATTGCGGAGCAGCATGCCGTGACCTTTGCTGCCGGCATGGCCTGCGAAGGCTTGAAGCCTGTGGTGGCCATTTACTCCACCTTCTTGCAACGTGCTTACGACCAACTCATTCACGATGTGGCCTTGCAAAACTTGCCTGTGGTGTTTGCACTCGACCGTGCGGGTTTGGTGGGAGCCGATGGCCCCACGCACGCAGGCATGTACGACATTGCTTTCACGCGTTGTATTCCCAATATGAGCATTGCTTGCCCCGCAGATGAGGCTGAATGCCGACAGTTGCTCAGCACAGCCTATGCGCAAGATCATGCCGTCACTGTCAGGTACCCAAGGGGTGCGGGTGTAGGCGCGCAAGTGGCGACGGACTTAGAGACTTTGCCATTTGGCAAAGCAGAAATCAGACGCGAAGGTCAAGGCTTAGCTTTACTTGCTTTTGGCCCCTTGCTCTATGAGGCACTCAAGGTGGCAGAGACACTCAATGCCACCGTGGTTAACATGCGTTGGGCCAAGCCCTTGGATGTTGAAACCCTCAAGCAAATTGCGCTATCACACGATCGGTTGGTGACGCTAGAAGATGCCACTCGCAAGGGTGGTGCAGGCGCGGCCGTGTTGGAGGCCTTGCAAGACATGGGCATCGCTATGCCCGTCTTGGTGGTGGGCTTTGAAGATGAGTTCACAGAGCATGGCGATCCGCAAAAATTGATGCAGCAATATGGCCTGACAGCGCCAGGCATTCAAAAACGCATTGAAGCATGCTGGCCAGAATTGAAGGCCTCCCCCATCTTGAGAGCGGTGGGCTAAATGGCTGTTTGGACCTTAGGGCTGAATCACAAAACCGCGCCAATTGATTTGCGCGAACGCTTTGCGTTTGCTTCTGAGAGATTGGATCAATCCTTGAAAGGTTTGCGCCAAAGTTTTAACACGCACAAGGAAGTGGCCATTTTGTCCACCTGCAATCGAACAGAAATTTACTGTGCAGGCGATGAAGTGCAAATACCCCAAACATTGAGCTGGTTGGCGGATGCCGGCAAAACACAAATTGAAGTGTTGGCTTCGCACACTTATCGCTTTGAGGGGGACGCATCGGCGCGGCATGCCTTTAGAGTTGCAAGTGGCCTTGACTCAATGGTGTTAGGTGAATCTCAAATTTTGGGTCAGTTGAAAGAAGCTGTTCGCATGGCCAGCGATTCAGGTGCTTTGGGCACGACGCTCAATCAATTGTTTCAGCGCTCATTTGCAGTGGCCAAAGAAGTCAGAAGCTCTACAGAAATTGGAGCTCATTCCATCAGCATGGCCGCCGCTGCAGTTCGCTTGGCAGGGCGTATTTTTGAGAATCTCAAAGAAACCAATATATTGTTTGTGGGTGCCGGCGAAATGATTGAGCTGTGCGTGGCGCACTTTGCGGCCAAGTCGCCAAAAACAATCACGATTGCCAACCGCTCTGCTGAGAGAGCTGGCCTGCTGGCGCAAGCGCACGGCGGGCGAAGTATCTCCTTAGCCGATCTGCCAAAGCGTCTGCACGAATTTGATATCGTGATCAGTTGCACGGCCAGTACTTTGCCCTTGATTGGCTTGGGTGCCGTCAAAAGTGCTTTGCGCAAGCGAAAAAGCAAACCCATTTTCATGGTCGACTTGGCGGTACCCCGCGACATTGAGCCTGAGGTCAAAGACCTTCGCGATGTGTACCTTTACACCGTTGACGACCTGACAGAAGTCATCAACAGCGGCCAAGTGCACAGGCAAGCGGCCGTGGTCGATGCAGAAGTGATCATTGACGATGGCGTGCAGAAATTCATGACATGGTTGGCACATCGCAGTGAAGTGCCACTGATTCAAGAGTTGAATTTTCAAGCGGACTCATGGCGTCAAGCTGAAGTATTGCGCGCGCGGAAATTGCTAGACAAAGGACAAAACATTGAAAGCGTTTTGGAGTCGCTTTCATTGGGCATGATGAAGAAAATGTTGAATGGCCCCTTCCGTGAATTAAATCACGCAGAAGAACCCCAAAGGGTCAAGGCACGCGAGGCTGTCAAACAAATGTTTTTGAAGGCCTAGGCCTAGACCTAGACCTAGACCGAGCAGCAAGCTTCAGTTTTCGGAAGAAGCAACGCCTTTCAAAAACGATACAAACTGCGCTACCGACAGTGGCAATTCGTGGCCGCGCCAAACCACATGTTGATCAGTTCTGCACAACACCAACGGATGCTGGTATGCCAAGGGTTTCTGGTCTTGATCGTGTAAATCGATGAGGTTCAAAGGTATGTTCTGTGCCGCAGATTTTTGCAGAAACTCTTGCACATCAATGTTCTGATCAAAGCGCAGCAGGCTATAGCCATTGCCCAGTAAATCATAAAGCGAAGTACCGTCATTGAGCCAAAAATGCGGCGCCCTGCAGCCTGGAAGTGTAGACGGTGTGAACGACCCCATGCTGTATTCGGGCGCTGCTTCTGATTCGTGCGAAATGATGGGCGACTTTTCGTAGAAGTAACCAAAATTCAGACCTTCACAACAAAATTGCTGCACATTCAAGTCGTATGCCTCTGCGCCAATCAAGTGCCTTGCTGCTTCGCCCTCAGCGTCTAAGGCTTCAATGTTGTGAGGTACTGCGCGCCTGGCCTTGATCATCTTTTGCGCATGGTTCATCACAAAGTGAGAAACTTGCTCTGTAATGGGGTGACGCTCAGCCTCGTAGGCGTTCAAAATGTCTGTGTGTGCCCAGCCGTTCACCGCAGCACTCATAAGCCAAGCCAAGTTAGTGGCATCAGCAATGCCGGCATTCATGCCGTAGCCTGCGTAGGGTACCCAAAGATGTGCTGCATCGCCTGCTAAAAACACTCGGCGGTCGCGAAAACGATTGGAAAGCAAGCGCCTACCAACCCAGTCTTCTTTGGTGATAATTTCATATTTGAAATCAGAATTGACACCCAAGATATTGCGAATTGATAGATCTCGGTCGACTGAATCAAATTCGGGTTCGTCGGGGTGCAGGTGGTTGTGAACAAGCCAAGTCTCTTGGCCGTCGATTGCAAACACAGTGCCGCATCGGCGGGTGTTGACAGCGTAGTAGCACCACGCAGCTTGTCCGGGTAGCATGCTGAGCAATTGAGGTGCTCGAATGTGCGTGGACTGCACACGTTGGATCACCTCAGTGCCCTCAAGTTTTGCGCCTATTTTTTTTCGTACAAATGAGCTACCACCATCACAGCCGCCTACATATTTCACGCGCACCACTTGGCTCTCTTGGGTGTCTAAATTGAGCAGGGTGACGTTCACGCCGTCATCGTCCTGCACAAAATCTGTCACTTGGGTGCGATTGAGAAGCCTGACGCCCTCTTGTGCCACCGCATGTTTCAGCAGCAAGGGTTCTAAGTAAATTTGATTGATGCGATGAGGTGGCTCGGGGGTTGCCCAATCGGTATCGGGTCCACCTGTTTCCGAGTATCTGTTTTGCCGGCAGGGGATGGGTATTCGCGTGAGTTCCATGCCAGTCATGGAGGTTCGAAAAACAACATCGTTTGGATAGGTTGCGGGTAGACCTGCATCGCGCAAAGTGGCTGCGACACCCAAGCGTCTGAAGTGTTCCATGCTTCGGGCCGAGACATGGTTGCATTTCACATTGGGCGGCTCTGCAAATTTGCGAACCTCCACAACGAGAACCTTGACCCCTCGCTGAGCCAAATCCATGGCCAAGGTCAAGCCAACGGGGCCAGCACCAACGACCAAAACGTCGCTGTTGTCATTCTGATTCATGCGGTACTTCAGTTCAGTTTGATATTGGCTTGGCGAATCACTTTGGCCCACTTTTGGGTTTCGCTTTTGATGTAAGCGTCAAGACCCTCGATGGAAGTTGCAACAGGTTCCATGCCACTTTGTCGCATTTGCGATTTGATGCCTTCGTCGTTCAAAGCCGCCGTGAATTCCGTATGCAGTCGCTGAACGATGTTGGCGGGTGTGCCTGCCGGAGCAACCAATCCAAACCAGCCAGTAGAGTCATAGCCCGTTAAACCACTTTCAGCAAGCGTGGGCACATCGGGTAAGTTACTCAAGCGTTTTGGACTGGTGACGGCAAAGGCTTTCAGCTTGCCTGCTTTGATGTGGGGCAGTGCGGCAGCCAAGTCAGTGACTGACAATTGAATTTGTCCAGACAAGGTGTCCATGGCGGCAGGACCAGAGCCCCTGTAGGGCACTTCAATCAATTTGAGGTCGGCCATTTGCGTGAACAAGGCTGTTGAGAGATGCATGGCGGTGCCATTGCCGCCATGGCCAATGGATACTTTGCCTGCTTGTGATTTGGCATAAGCAATAAGCTGTTGGATATTCTCTGCAGGCACTGATGGATGGCCCACCAGAACAAAGGGGATGGCCGCTAACATCGTGATGGGCTGGAAATCTTTGGTCACGTCAAATGGCATTTGGGGGTAGAGACTGACGTTGGCCGTGAGGCCGCCAGCAGCGCCTACACCCAACACATACCCATCAGGGGGAGCCTTGGACACCACACTTAAGCCAATGTTGCCGCCTGCGCCTGGCCGATTGTCGATGACCAAGGGCTGACCTAACTTCTCGTTAAGTCGTGTCGACAAAATTCGAATAATGGCATCGGCACTGCCGCCAGGTGGAAACGTCACGACAATTTTGATGGGCTTGGCAGGGTAGTCGGCAGTTTGGGCGTTGGCCGCCACAGAACTGAAAATACCTAACAAGGCACTGAAAAGAAAAACCATGAATTGAATCAAGCGATTGCGCATATGTACTCCTTACCTGCCCTGAATTTAACTTTGGGTGTCTTCAAATGCAATCAGGACTTTAACTTATGGATACAAGCAGATTAATTAGATCAAAATTTGATTTCAATTGAGCGTGACAGAAGCTCACAAACTTGGGGTTTCCATCATTTTCCCGAACTAGGTGA
>CAJCDH010000158.1 GCA_903961095.1 uncultured Burkholderiales bacterium
AGCAACTCAGCGTCTTTGAAAACTTGGAACTTGCACTCAAGACACCCAAAGGCGTGAAGGCGTCTATGTTTTTCAAACTCGATTCAGTTCAATCAGATCGATTGGCGGAAGTGATTCATACCATCCACCTGGCTGACTGTGTGCTAACGCAAGCTGGCAATTTGAGCCATGGCCAGAAGCAATGGCTGGAAATTGGCATGTTGCTCATGCAAGACCCCAAACTCTTGTTGTTGGACGAGCCTGTGGCCGGTATGACCGACCATGAAACAGAGCGTACAGCTGAGTTGTTTTTAAGCCTCAAGGGCAAGCACTCCTTGATGGTGGTCGAGCACGACATGGGTTTTATTAAAACCATCTCTGACATCGTGACAGTGCTGTGCGAGGGCTCGGTTTTGGCGCAAGGCACGCTGGACCAAGTTCAAGCTGATGAACGTGTGATTGAAGTTTATTTAGGCCGTTAAGAAAAGGCATTGAGATGAATTTAACGGTACAAAATATTCAACAGTATTACGGTGGATCTCATATCTTGCGCGATGTGAGTTTGGAAGCCAAGTTGGGTGAAGTGACTGTTTTATTGGGCCGCAACGGCGTGGGCAAAACGACCTTGTTGAAATCCTTGATGGGCGTGGTGCCCATCAAGAGCGGGTCGATTGTTTTGGGCGGCCAAGACCTGACTCGAGCAACACCCTATGAACGTGCTCGAGCCGGTGTGGGCTATGTGCCTCAGGGTCGTGAAATCTTTGCTCGCTTAACCGTAGAAGAAAACTTGCAAATGGGTTTGGCCACGCAACCAGGCAGCACCCCTATTCCACCAGAACTGTTTGAATTGTTTCCCGTCCTCAAGCAAATGCTTCACAGACGTGGCGGCGATTTGTCTGGAGGTCAGCAACAACAACTCGCCATTGCGCGTGCATTAGCGGCCAAGCCCAAACTGCTTATTTTGGATGAGCCCACTGAGGGCATTCAGCCCAGTATCATCAAAGACATTGGCAGAGTGATTCGCCGCTTGGCAGATGAAGGTATGCAAGGTCAACGCATGGCTGTGTTGTTGTGTGAACAGTACTACGACTTTGCCGAAGAGTTGGCCGATGCCTACATGGTCATGGAGCGTGGCGAGGTCATTGCCAAAGGCCCAGGCCACGAAATGCAGGCCAAAAGCATTCGCCAGTTGGTGGCGATTTAAACGCTCCAGATTCTGGGCGGCGTGCTTGGCAAGTTCCATAGGGTGTGCCGCCATACTGCCCATACTTTTTTAAGCAAGTCCATGGTGGGTTCGACCAATGGCGACATGACTCTCAGCACAATGACCTGTGGGTGCGCACATGTGATACCAGCTTGAAGACGAAGTGGGTGTGTCTCTATCACGTCCCTTGCAGCCTCAAGAGCTTGTGTAGCTCGATGCGCCTCAATGGTGCTGCCCGCCGCAAACACCAAGCTGGCAATACATTTGTCGCCGGCCAGTCCTAATGGGCTGTTGAGCCAGCGTGTATCATCTCCGCGAATATTGCCACGCTCTAGCCACACCCCCGAAATTTCGATGTGTTGTTGAAAATGGCCTTGAGTGAAGGCCATGTTGGACGATGGCAAGCCCAATGCAGTCACGTCCCATGTGATCAATTCTGCAGAAGGCGCTAAATTGAAAACTGCACGGTTGGTGGCTTCGCAATCGTTGTAGGCGATGGCTTCTAAGGGTAGCCATTCGAGCCGAGCGCCTGGGGCTAATGTGGCCAACACTTGCTGCAGCGCAGCTTGCCCGCCCGATTTGTAAAAGCGAGTAGCACTAGGGGTGCTTATCAAGCCATGCGCACCCTCGGCCACGGTAATCTGAATATCCAGAATGTCACCGCCGACCAAACCTCCCGGTGGATGCACCAGCACGTTGTGACAAATTTGATCGCCTTCTGGGTACAGGCTTTGCAAAATTCGCAGCGGGCCTTGGTGTAAATACCGGGCCACACTGCGTTCAGATTCGCGGGTGTAATCAAGTTTGAGTTCAGCGCGCCATGCCATAGAGACGTGTTATTTGGAGGATGATTGTTGAAGGGCAATCATGTTCCAAAGCTTCTTGTCTGTTTCCGTCAATCTTTCGGAATTGTCTACGGCAGACTGAAACTTTTCTTGGTCTGTTAGCAAGCCCAGTTGTCTGACTTGACCCAACAAATATTTGTAATGCTCAATGGTGTGGTCTGTATTGCTTGCTATTTTGTGCAACGGCAGAATTGAAACGTCATCCATGAGTTCACGTTCTCGCTTCGCTTTTTCGATTAAGAGCTTCACTTCTTCATCACTCAAGTGCAAGCGCTTGGCTTCTGTTTTGATGTACAGAGCCTCTTCTTCGTCAATGTTGCCGTCTGCCAACATTTCGAAAAGCTTGTTCACCAAGGCTTCGCGGTCCGATTTAAGTTGGTCACTGAAAGCTGAAGACAAAAGCGCAGCAGGGATTGCAAAAATACCAATACCGATCAAAGCCAGCACAATGGTCATGGCGCGCCCAGCCGGTGTGACGGGTGAAATATCGCCATAACCCACAGAGGCCAGCGTGATCACTGCCCAGTAAATGGATTGGGGAATGTTCTCAAACTTTTCAGGCTGCGCTTCGTGCTCAAACAAATAACCCAAGCTGGCGGTCATGACCACAAGCAGCAACATGATAAAAGCCGAGGCGGCCATCACAGGCCATTCGCGAGCAATCACTTTCATCAGTGATTGTGTGGCGCCTGTGTAGCGCGTGAGCTTAAGCAATCGCAGCAAGCGGAACACCCGCATGAATCGCAAGTCAATCAGGTGGTGCAAGAACACCTCTAAGAAGAACGGTGCAATGGCCAACAAGTCGATGATGGACGAG
>CAJCDH010000159.1 GCA_903961095.1 uncultured Burkholderiales bacterium
GCAGCAATGACCAAGCCGGCAATGCGCGATGGACTGTGCGTCCATGCTTGCAATGCCACCATGCCGCCCATGCTGTGTCCCACCAAGACGGCTTGCTCAACATTGGCAACATCCAACATGGCTTCAAGCGATGCCGCCAAGCTTTCGAAACTCAAGGTGCCATTGAGTTGGCTCTCGCCATAGCCAGGCATGTCCCAGGCCAAGGCTCTGTAGCCTTTTTCTGCAAAAAAATGAACCGCCGATTCAAAGCCCATTTTGCCCCCGCCAATGCCGTGCAAAAAAACCAAAGTGGTTTTGGCATTGTGGGGCCCCGCTTCAATCCATGCAGGCCATGTGTTCATGATGCGGCACTTTCAAACACACCCTTCACCAATTCGCCCTCTTGCACGACAAACTGACCATCTAGCGCAATGCTGCAATGGCGCATGGGCAAATCAAAGTGTCCTAAGGTGTGTCGGCCTGCCACTTCATTGGCTCCGGTGGAGTACAAGAAATTGCCAGCAAAAGCTCGCAACTCAGTGCCATTGCAATCGCGTTTGTCATAAAAGGTCATAGCATCCCAACGTGCCGCGGGGTTCAAGCCAAAACCCACGTGCGACACAGCACACGCATCTCTGTGCCCTTCTTTGTCAATCCAAGCTTGGTAATACGAACGCATCATGTCGACATCGACACCTTCACCTTGTATGTGCGTAATGGTGTCGTTTTCGATGGTGAGGTGAATGGTGTCGCGCAAATAGCGTTTGAAAGTCAAGTTGACATCGCCAGGCGCCATCACCAAAGAACCATTGACGCTGCCTGCTGCGGGAAACGCCAGTGCCAAGCCTCCTGGCCAATGCGACACCATACCGGGCTTTGCACAAAATCCCCAAACACCCCCCACCACCGCAGACTTCAGTTGAATGCTGAGATCAGTGCCAGCTTGTGACGTCACATGCATGTGCTGCGCACCTCGGAGTTTTTTCATCGCATTGCGCACCACACCCTCTAACAAAGGATCTGGCACTGTGCGCTCCAAAATTTCAGGATGCTCATTGGAGATCATGAACAGGCGGGGTACCACGCCATCGGCCCCTTTCAAAATTGCGGGCAACTCGGGGGCGTGCAGCATGCCTTCTACGGTGCAGTCAACGATCAAATGAGCGCGCTGCAAGGCAGCCACGACGGGCGCCAAGTTTTGAACGACATCGGTGGCACCCGTCGACCTGATGGGCGCAGGGGCGCTCAATGCCGGCGTGGGCAAACATATTTCAAACACTTGAGCACCCATTCGCTGAAGCGCAAGTCTTGCTAAATCAACATTCACGCGCCGAGACTGACTTTCGGTCAACAAGGCCACCACTTCATGTGTCTGTACTTTGCACAAAGCAAAGGTGCGCTCAAACGCGGCCAACCAACGATGTTCTATTTGCTCAATGAGCATGTTTACTCCTTGCGGCACCAAGCCTCATGAAAAGATGGTACTAGAAAGCTCAGGGGCTGCACAAAGTTGCGCACTCAAGGTGATTTTACAAAACTCACTCTGAAGGCTTAACCGCCGTCACTTCAATTTCTACCAAAGCGCGGTCTTCCACCAAATCGACTACCTGAATCAAGGTCATGGCTGGGTAGTTTTTTCCCATCACTTCTTGGTAAACCTTGCCCAATTCTCGGCCACGCAAAAGATATTGTTTTTTGTCTTTCACATACCAAGTCATGCGGGCCATGTGCTCAGGGCCAGCACCTGCACACGCCAATGTAGCCACAATATTTTCAAGCGCTTGCTTGCACTGTGCCACAAAATCATCGGTTTCAAACTGACATTGGCCGTTCCAGCCAACCATCCCTGCTACAAACACCATCTCACCATGTGCGGCAATGCCATTGGCATAACCCTTGGCAGGCGCCCATCCTTCTGGTTGCAGCACTCGCAACATTCCTTGTGACATTTTTACTCCTTATTTTTCTGAATTGAAGGCAGGCGCTTGCTGCCGTAATTTGAAGCGCTGCAACTTGCCAGTTTCTGTGCGCGGCAAGCTTTCGCTAAACACCACGCGCCTTGGATATTTAAAGGGTGCAATGCTTTGCTTTACAAATTCTTGAATTTCTTTTTCTAAGGCAGGCGAACCTGAGTGGCCTGTTTTCAAAACCACGAAGGCCATGACCACCTGACCACGCTCAGGATCAGCAGCGCCAACCACACCACACTCTGCAATTGAAGGATGCTGCATCAACGCGTCTTCTACTTCTGGCCCTGCAATGTTGTAACCCGCCGAAATGATCATGTCGTCATTGCGCGCTTGATAACTAAAATACCCATCGGCATCCATGACAAAGGTATCGCCTGGCAGGTTCCAGCCGTCCTTCACGTAGTCTGTTTGGCGTGGGTCATCCAAGTAACGACAACCCGTTGGCCCCCTGACTGCCAAGCGACCTACAGTTCCACAAGGCACAGGCTTCATCTCGTCATCGACAATTTGCGCCTGATAACCTGGCACCACTTTGCCAATGCTGCCAGCACGCACTTCTTGTCCCGCGCTGGAAATGTAGATGTGAATCACCTCGGTACCACCAATGCCATCGGTCATCTCAATGCCAGTGGCCTTCTTCCACAACTGCCGAGTTGCATCAGGCAAAGCCTCGCCAGCAGACACCGTGTGCCGCAATGATTTCAAGTTGAAGGCGTATGACTTTTCAGAAACCAGCAGGGCCATTTGGCGGTACATGGTGGGTGCCGTATAACACTGTGTTGCTGTGTATTGGTCAATGGCAAGCAACAAGGATTCGGGGGTGTATTTTTCAATCAGAACTGCACATGCACCAAATCGCAAGGGAAAGGCCAACAGTCCACCCAAGCCAAATGTGAATGCAATAGGCGGTGTGCCACACACCACATCGTCTGCGCCCATCTTGAGGACATGCTTGGGAAACAAATCGCACATGGCCAACACATCTCGGTGAAAATGCATGGTGCCTTTTGGTTGACCGGTCGTGCCACTGGTAAAGGCGATCAAGCACACATCGTCGCGACTGGTGGCTGCCGCTTCAAATTCCTTGACGTGCTTGGCCATGCGGCCTTCCACGCCTTCTTCATCCAAGCTTCTAAACCACAAAGTGTGTTTGAGTGAACTTGCAAACTGAGCATGCGACGGGTCGCTGCAGTGGGCCAGTTCTTCTGCCAGCAGACTGTCGCACAGTGCCGCCTTCACCTGCGCTTTGTCCAAAATTTGTTTAAGTTCTGAGGCTCGAAGCAAAGGCATGGTGGGTACCACCACCAAACCGGCCTTCAAAGCTGCCAAAAAACACGCCGCCATCATGGGGCTGTTGCCACCACGCAAAAGCAATCTTTCACCAGATCTCAAACCCATATCGTGCACCAAGACATGGGCTATTTGGTTGACCTTGCTTTGCAGTTGTGCATACGTCCAAGCCATCGGACCTGTGGCATCGATTCCGCGCACAGCCATGCGATCGCCATGGCCTTGATCGATGTGGTCATCCAACAAGGCTTGCACACAATTGAGCTGCTCTGGGTATTGAAGCTCGGGCCGATCAAAAACAAACTCAGGCCACTGATCTTGCGGCGGCAATCGATCGCGTGTAAAGGTGTCGGTGTGAGATGACGGTGCTAATGCTTGGCTCATTTAAAACCTCACTTGAGTAAATCACGTCCAATGATCAATTGCTGCACTTCTGTAGCACCTTCGTAAATGCGCAAGGCTCTGATCTCTCGGTACAAAGACTCCACAATGCAGCCCTTTTTGACGCCCATGCCGCCATGCATTTGCACCGCCATGTCAATAATTTGTTGCGCGTTTTCTGTAGCGGTCATTTTGGCCATGGCCGCTTCTTGCGTAATGCGCTGTCCTTGATCGCGAAGCCAGGCCGCTCTGTAGGTGAGCAAGGTGGCGGCATCGAGCAAGGTGGCCATTTGTGCCAGCTTGCTTTGGGTAATTTGAAAATCAGCCAAAGTACCGCCAAACATCTTGCGCTGCTTGGCCCAAGCAATCGATTCATCCAAGGCTCTGCGAGCAAAGCCAAGCGATGCGGCAGCCACAGATGTTCTAAACACATCCAGCGTGGCCATGGCCACTTTAAAGCCTTCACCCGCTGCCCCTATGCGCTTGGCATACGGCACCAACACGTTGTTGAAATGCAAGGTGGCCAGTGGGTGCGGTGCCACCACATCAATGCGCTCTGTAATTTCCAAACCTGGGGTGTTGGCGTCAACAATGAAAGCACTGATTCCGCGTGCACCAGGTGCCTCACCCGTGCGTGCAAAGACCACATAAAAATCGGCAATGCCACCATTGGAAATCCAGGTCTTGAAACCATTCAAGCAATAGCCCGCTGGTGTTTCAACGGCACTGCATTGCATGGCCGCGACGTCGGATCCTGCGTCGGGCTCGCTCAAGGCAAAGGCCGCCAAGGCATCGCCTTGGGCCACGCGTGGCAAATAGGCGGCTTGTTGCTCAGGTGTTCCTTTGAGGCTAATCGCCCCCGAGCCCAAACCTTGCATGGCAAATGCAAAATCGGCCAAGCCGTGATGCCACGCCAACTCCTCGCGCAACAAACAAATGGTCCGTGTGTCGATGACTTCAGCTGCGCCACCATGCAAAGTGCCTGCAATGGCGGGTTTTAACCACCCTCCTTGCCCCAAAGCTTTGACCAAACTCACGCATTCACGGTCGATGGCATCACGCGATTCATCGTGCGCATGCCATTTGCCAAACTGCTGTGTGGTCCACTGTTGCAATTGCGCTTTGAAATCGCGATGCGCCGCATCAAAGAAGGGCCACGCCAAATGAGAGGCTGAGTTCATGGTCAATCTCCTTGGAAGACTGGCGTTTGCTTTGCCACAAAGGCGTGATAGGCCCTGTGAAAATCGTTGGTGACCATGCAAATAGCCTGGGCTTGCGCCTCTGCTTCAATGGCTTCGTCAACGCCCATGTTCCATTCTTGCTGCAACATTTTCTTGGTCATGCCATTGGCAAAGGTAGGACCACTTGCCAGCATTTTCGCCATGGTTTGAGCCTCTGCCAAAACAGTTTCTGGTGTGCACACTCGGTTGTAAAAACCCCAGCGCTCAGCTTCTTCGCCTGGCAATCCGCGGCCTGTGTACAACAACTCCGAGGCTCGCCCCTGGCCAATGACGCGGGGCAGCAAAGCACATGCACCCATGTCACATCCAGCCAGGCCCACCTTGTTAAATAGAAAATAGGTTTTGCTTCGGGCCGTGCCATAGCGCAAGTCAGAAGCCAGTGCCAGCAATGCACCAGCACCCGCACAAATACCATCGATGGCAGCAACAATGGGTTGTGGGCATGCGCGCATTGCCTTGACCAAATCTCCGGTCATGCGCGTGAAAGCCAGTAAGCCTGGCATGTCTAACTGGGTCAAAGGACCAATGATTTCGTGCACATCGCCGCCCGAGCAAAAATTGCCACCTGCACCTGTGACCACCACCGCATGCACATCTTCTGCATAGGCAAGGGCTCGAAATAAATCGCGCATTTCGGCATAAGACTCAAATGACAAAGGATTTTTTCTCTCAGGCCGATTTAAAGTGAGCGTGGCAACACCCTCTTTCACTTCAAACAACACATGCTCAGCCTTGTAATTGGCCAGTTTGTTGTTATGCCGAGGCAGTTGTTGTGGTTGGCCAGGTAAATACTTTTGACTCATGACATCTCCTCTTGTTTCTCTAAATTTTTTTTCATAGCACCTAGCAAGGTGTACAACTGGCTTTGTTGATTGTTTGACAAACCAGAAAACAAGTCGACCACCCACTCCTCGTGCGCTACGGCCATGTTGGCGAATGCTTCACGTCCAGCTTGTGTCAACTTAACGGTGAACGATCTGCGATCACTTAAACCCACTTGACGAAGCACCAACTGTTCTTTTTCGAGTTGATCCACAATGGTGGTGATGTTGCCTCCTGTCACCATCATGCGACGCGACAACTCACCCATGCCCAGGCCATCCGGATGCCTCTCCAGTTGCGCCATCAAATCAAAGCGGGGCAGCGTGATATCAAATGTCTCGCGCAGCTTATGTCGAATTTTGTCCTCGACGCGAGTGGTGCATGACAACAAGCGCAACCACAAGCGCAAGGAGGCATGTTGATCGGCATGCGCTCTAAATTCATGATCAATATGCACAACTGAACTCAAATTGGTGTTCATCACATCGTCTCCCCGCCATCGATGGCAATTGATTGGCCATTCACCGAAGCTGCTGCGGCGCTGCACAACCACAACACGGTTTGCGCCACTTCCTCTGGTTGAATCATCTTTCTTTGTGGGTTGTGCAAGACCAAGGCTTCACGCGCTTGTACTTCTGTTTGACCTGTTTTGGCCACAATGTTGGCGATCGACTCGCGCACAATATCGGTCTCGGTAAACCCTGGACAAACAGCATTGACCGTGACATTCTTCTTGGCCAACTCCATGGCCAGGCTGCGCGTTAGGCCAATCACGCCGTGCTTGGCTGCTGAATAGGCAGACACATAAGCATAGCCCTTCAAGCCAGCCGTACTGGCAATGTTGACGATGCGCGCCGCCTTGCCACTGGCACCAACTGCCAACAAATCTGGCAGCGCTGCCTGTATGCACAAATAGCTGCCTGTTAAATTAACGTTCAGCATTTGTTGCCACAAGGCCATGTCTGTTTTGGCAAAGGGCTGACTCAGCGCTTGGCCAGCATTGTTAACCAACACCTCCACACAACCGAGTGCTGTGTGGTTAGACTTCCAAGCTGCCGCCACAGAATGCGTGTCACTCACATCCATTGCACTGCAATGCACCTTCACACCAGGACACAGGCTTTGCAATTGAGCAGCTTGCGCGTGGAGTGTCTCGATGTTTCGGCCCGACAAACTTAAAGCAGCACCTTCGCGTGCAAAGGCCAAAGCAATGGCAGCACCAATGCCCCTGCCTGCACCCGTCACCCAAACGTGCCGCATCAGTTTTCTCCTTTGGCTGCAGCAGGTGATGAACTGACAGCTGCCATTGCAGCGGCTCGCTCAAAATTGCTTTCCATTTGCCGCTTGCCAGATACATAGGCCTTGTGCCAATTCAAATCGGTGTAGCCAATGCGTGCTGCTTCCTGCATGGTCCATGCAGGATTTGCCAAATGAGGGCGAGCGACTGCACACAAATCGGCACGGCCAGCAGCAATGATGCTGTTCACATGGTCCGCTTCAGAAATTGCGCCTACGGCAATCGTGCGCACGCCTGCTTCGTTGCGAATTCGATCGGCAAAGGGCGTTTGAAACATGCGGCCATAAACAGGTTTTTCGCGCTTATCGACTTGGCCTGAAGAGCAATCGACAAAGTCAACACCGGCTGCCTTGAACTGTTTGGCAATTTCAATGGCGTCGTCTGGCGTGATGCCGCCTTCCACCCAATCGTGTGCCGAAATGCGCACCGACATGGGCTTGTCTTGCGGCCACACTTTGCGCAAGGCTGTAAATACTTCTAGCGGAAACCTCAGACGATTTTCTAGGGAGCCCCCAAATTCATCTTGTCGGTGATTGCTGAGGGGAGAAATAAAACCCGATAGCAAATAGCCGTGGGCACAGTGCAACTCCAACCAATCAAATCCGGCCAAGACGCCGCGCTCTGCCGCCGATACAAAAGCCGCCAGCACAGACAACATGTCTGCCCTCGTCATTTCGTGCGGCACTTGGCTCACACCCTCCATGTAGGGCAAAGCTGAAGGCGCCATCACTTGCCAATTGACACCATCCCTGACAGCGTCAGCAAGCGGCATGTCAATGCCATCCCATGCTCGACGTGTGGAGCCCTTGCGACCCGCATGCCCCAACTGCAAAGCCATCTTGGCATCGGATTGAGAGTGCACAAAGTTCACAATGCGGGCCCAGGCCTGTTGCTGTTCGTCATTCCACAAGCCAGGACAGCCCGGCGATATTCGCCCCTCAGGCGTTACGCAGGTCATCTCGGTAAACACAATGGCGGCCCCGCCCAATGCCCGCGCGCCGTAATGCATCAAATGAAAATCGCTAGGCACACCATCTGTGGCTGAATAGGTGGCCATGGGTGAGACCATCACACGATTTTTCAAGGTGATGCCACGGGCCTGCAAAGGCAAAAACATAGGCGGTGTTGACTTGGGCTTGCCCGCATCGTCAAAGCCAACCAAGCTAGCCATGTAGCGCTCGTATTGCGCTACAAATTGAGCGTCTCGCAGTCGCAAGTTTTCGTGCGAAATGCGCTGACTTCTGGTCAGCAATGAATATGCAAATTGCTGCGGTGGCAAATTGACATAGCGCGCCACATTCTCAAACCACTCCGTAGAATTGCGGGCTGCATTTTGAATTTTCAAAACCTCTATCGACCGTGTCGCTTGGTAGGACGTCATCACTTCTGGCATGCACGTCACAGCATGCCCCACTCGCTCAAAGGTATCTGCCAATTCAATGGCATCTTCTAGCGCTAGCTTGGTGCCAGAGCCAATTGAAAAATGCGCAGTGTGCGCGGCATCGCCCATCAACACATAGGGCACTGAGCGGCCATCGGACGTGGTGTCCCAATGCACCCACTGATCGCAAATGACACGCGGAAACTTAATCCAATGGGCAGAACCACGCAGGTGCTTGGCATTGGTCATGAGCGGATTGCCATCCAAATATTTGGCAAACAATTTCTCACAAAACTCAATCGACGCCTCTTGCGACATGTGCTCAAAACCAGCCGCTTTCCAAACAGACTCGGGCGTCTCCACAATGAAGGTGGAAGTGTCACCATCGTATTGGTAGGCGTGAGCTTGAAACCAGCCATGCTCGGTTTCCTCAATGGCAAACGTAAAAGCATCAAACAATTTGCGCGTGCCCAGCCATACAAAACGGCAATGGCGTTCGTCAATGTCTGGCTTGTAAGTGTGGGCAAAGCGAGTGCGAACCTTGGAGTTGATGCCATCACACGCTATGACCAAGTCGGCTTGATACTGTGCGCCAATGTCGGCATTGGCATCGACCTCTGCTTCAAACACCAACTCAACGCCCAAGGCCTCACAGCGCTTTTGCAAAATGTTGAGCAAGCGCTTGCGACCAATGCCGCAAAAACCGTGACCGCCAGAACGCATGCTTTCGCCCTTGAAATGAACAGCAATGTCATCCCAATGGTTGAACGAACCCAAAATTTCAGAGGCAGTGACAGGGTCTGCCACTTGCAGCCTAGACATGGTGGCATCGGAAAAAACCACGCCCCAACCAAAGGTGTCGTAGGGCTTGTTGCGCTCTAAAACCTTGATGTGGTGTTCTGGGTGGCGCAATTTCATGAGCAACCCAAAATACAAACCAGCGGGCCCGCCGCCCAAGCACACGATGTTCATGGTGAGAATCCTTCTTTCAGGCATGTATCCAGAGATTGATCCAGAGGCTTGGCCCGACTTTCAAATAGTTTTAACTTCAATAGTTGAAGCTTAAAATAATTATGGTCAATCTGCTTGGTCTGGTCAAGGCCAAAAAAAAGCAGCTTGAAAAAAGCTGCTTTGGGGGCTTACTGGTTCATCACCGTGATGCTGATCCGCCTATTGCGCGGGTCTTTAAGGTCATTGGGGTTGTAGGGTGCCGTGTCGGCTACACCTTCAATCTTGGCAAATCGATTGCCAGGAATACCCTTTTTCTCAATGATCTTTCGAGTTTCCTCGGCACGCTCAGCCGACAATGACCAGTTGTTTCTGTCGTCTGTGTTGGCAAATTGCACGCTGTCGGTATGTCCTCGAATAGCCACTTTGTTGGGCAAAGCTGCCAGTGTTTTGGACACCTCCGCCAGCAAAGCCTGCGCTCTGGGCGTCATGGTGGTGGTGCCTAAGCCAAACATGGCAAAGTCGGCCTTGTCGATGATTTCAATTCGAAGGCCATCTTTGTCTCGCGCAAAAGAAACTTGGTCTTTCAGCTTGTCGAGCTTGGGATTCTTGGCCATGGCCTCTTTGATCTCTTTTTCCATCTTGTCAAAGTTGGCTTTGTCGGCAGCCTCTGCAGCTTTTTTACCCGGATCGCCATCCTGCCCAGACTCCTTGCTGTCTGCACCATTGGGAGAAGGATCGTTTTCTGTAGGGCCGCCTTGAGAGCGTGGTGTGACCATGTTCAAGGCACTGGTTTGCTTGGCCGAGAAGGGAAAGCCGTCAGGATCAATGATAGAGCGACCACCCAACATGCCATCAGATCCCGCCAATTTGCCCATGGTCGCATTGCTGTGAGACGTGGGCTTGAAATAGTCGGCAATGCTTTTTCGTTGGTCTGCATTGGACGCACCCAGCAGCCACATCAACAAGAAGAAGGCCATCATGGCGGTCATCATGTCGGCCAGCGCAATTTTCCAAGCACCGCCGTGAGCACCACCGTGGCCATCGTCTATGATTTTTTTAATGGTGATGCTGGGCGCAACCACCACAGGCGCATCAACTGCAGCCTCTTCTGGAATGAGAGGGGCAACCTCAGCCTCTGCGGCATCATTGCCAGCAGGTGCCACCACAACAAGGGCTTTTGCCTCTTCGGTAGGCGCTTCTAAAACTGCCTCAGCCATGGCCGTTAGCCCCCTCGCAAGCCATCAAACACTTCAGCAAAACTAGGCTGATTGTGGTGGCTGATACCTGCCCGCGCGGCCTCAATGATCAAAGGCATGGGGTGACCGTGCAGGGTTCCAATGATGATTTGTTTCACCACTTTGTAAATTTGGCCTTCATCGTCAATGATCTGCGCCAAGCGCGATGCCATGGGTTCAATAAAACCGTAGGCCATGAACACGCCCAAGAAAGTACCCACCAAAGCGCCACCAATCATGCCGCCCAAAATAGCAGGTGGCTGATCAATCGCATCCATGGTTTTCACCACACCCAGCACACAAGCCACAATACCCAAGGCAGGCAGCGCACCGGCCAGGGTGGCCAAAGCAGTTTGTGCTTTCAGGGCATCGTGGTGGTGGGTTTTGATAGACAAGTCCATCACATCTTCTACCGCATAAGGGCTTAAGGGGCTGGTGGACACCACCATCAAACGCACCGTGTTGCAAACCAAATCTAACAGCGCATGGTCGTGCAAAATTTTGGGGTACTCGCCAAAGATGGCACTTGATTCTGGATTCTCAATGTGCGCTTCAAGGGCCACTGGGCCCTCGGTTTTAAGCGTTTTCATAATTTTGGACACCACAAAAATGGTGCTCAAATAATCTTCTTTTTTGTAGGCAGGGCCCTTGAACACTTTGCCCATGCCGCCCAAGGCGCCCTTGAAAATGTCCATGCTGTTGCCAATGAGCATGCCGCCAATACCAGCGCCCAAAATAATGAAGGTCTCAA
>CAJCDH010000160.1 GCA_903961095.1 uncultured Burkholderiales bacterium
AGACTTATTTTGGACTTGAACTGATGTAATTTTGACTGGCGCAAGTGGCCCGATTCGAAACGCGACAAAGACAACAATAGCCAGCAAAGCTAGCCCAACCAAAAAAATGAGAGTGCGCTTAGAACTCAGCAAAGGAATAATTTTCATGAGTTCTCACAAAGCTCGCTTAGAAATTAAATAGCTATGAATCAGCAATGAGTGATTCTGTATTTTTTCTAAATGATTGACTTGACATAGGTCAACTCATTCTCAATGGCTGAACTTGATATGAACAAGTGACCCTGATTGAACCCTACTCTTTTAGGATAAGGCCCGTCATAACCGGACGTATCTGCCTATACAGCAGAAAAGATTGCGCGGTGCTTTTTGCTTTTTAAAGCAACAGATTGTTTCGCTGAGGGCTTCTCGGTGCCTTTTGCCCTCTCATTTCATTGAGTGATTGCACACACATTACACGGTCGATCGCTACTGCCAAGTTAAAGAATCGAGCTTCATGGCGACCTATTTAACCAAGTTTTTTCAACATTTTTTTTATTGGTTTGGGGGATACCACTTAAAGCGCTTCGTGTATCAATGCTGTAAGACTGGTTTGCTCCAAAATATCGTTAACAGAAGCCTTATCGGATGAACTCAAAGACGCATATTCCTCTCGAAGCCATCTAAGACATTTACCTTGATAAGTAAATGTATTTTGAATCCATTGCTTGTCATCAATTATGGTGTGCACAGTGTCCTCATTAGCAATAAGAGCGCGAGCATTAGCTAACATCAGAGGCTGGTAGGTTCTAGCTACTTCTTTCAAGATGCACAACAAAGATTCGGGTAGGTTTACCGAATTAAGCCAATCAGTTTCCTTTGGAGCCAATCCAGACAAATCCTCCACAAGAGCAACCCATGCATAAACTCGTGGTGCAAACTGCAATGTGATGGCCGAAGGTGTGGGATCAAAATAAGCAAGTTGTGTCAATTGACCATAAGATGCAAAGTCAGCGGCACCTGGGCGCGAGCCCATTAGAAATGGATATTGTTTAAGGTGAGCTTCCATGACAACGAGAAAGTTCTTGTAACTTTGCTCAATCACCCCCCAAGTTGATTCGTTAGAGCCTACAAAATGTAGACGGTTGATTTGACGGTCTGAGAATTGCCTTTCGTGTTCAGCTGCCAAATCGTCTGAGGCCATGAAATTTCGCCACCGAGGAAGGATGTTTCCTGACTTTGCAATATCCTCTGCAAAATGCCATCGGTAATGAAACATGCATTTAGTTAGCCATTCATCAGCATAATCCTCCAGCAAGCTGTCTATAAATCTCAAAACAAGATCGGCTGGCTGAACTTTTGGCCCGGGATAAAGAGATTCGAAACGGCGCAACAGGGGCGTAGAGTCCGTTAAGGCCTCCAATTTACCTGAATCATTAGGCAAAAAGAAAGTTGGCAATAGTTCAACTTTAGGCTTGGGCATGCCTTCTAGTCTTGTTGAACCCGCAACCAGCAGTGAGTAGGGAATGTGTCGATACCGCAGTATTGCCAACATCTTCCGGGTATAAGGCGAGCCTGGTGCGCCCTTTAGCAACAACGGATCATTCCGCAATTGAATAGGCGCCTTCATGGTTTATCGCCCCTTAAAAACGGGTGTACGTTTTTCTTTATAACTGCTAAACGCCTCTCGAAAATCTTCCGTACCGGTGCACAAGTCTTGCTCAAGATTGGCCGCGGCAAACGCGTCATCATAGGTATCGTCCATGGCTGTCCAAATTTGAGCTTTCATTGCGGCTAAGGCTCGCGGCGCAGAATTGGCTGCAATTGCCAGAGCATAAGTTTTGACATGGCTCATCAATTCCTCGTCAGACAAGACAGCGTTGACAATACCCAATCGCTCAGCTTCAATCCCATCAAAGCGACGAGCGGTGTAAAGCAAATCTGCTGCGCGGGCTGTTCCAATTAAGCGCGGCAATAACCAACCAATGCCTTTTTCTGCTGGAACACCGATGCGGGCAAAGGTGGCGTTAAATAGAGCAGACTTACTAGCAAAACGAATATCACAGTGCAACGCAAGAATAAAACCCCAACCAAATGCTGCTCCGTTAACAGCTGCAATAGTGGGTTTTCGTGAAGTAATCAAGTTGTTCCAACCAGTGCTAAAAAATCGCTGCAATTTGGGTCCTACATCATCTCCCCATTGCCTAGTCTGAGGTAAATTAGATATACGTTGAGAATGACCGGATGTGCCAGTGCCGATGACTGCCAAATCAAGACCAGCAGAAAACCCGCGGCCCGCACCGGTAATTACAATCACGCGTACAGAAGGATCGGCAGCAGCTTGATCAACATACCCAAAAAAATCCGCCATCATATCTGGCGTGAGAGCGTTTAATTTTTCTGGTCGATTAAAGGTCAGAGTTGCGACACCAGAGTCAACAGAATAAATCACTTCTAAAGTAGGCTGAAAATCAACTGTCATTTTTGGATACTCGCTTTCTTAATTCATGAAAAATTGGCAAAAGTTTTAGACTCGACAGCTTCTTAAGGCTTACAGCTAGCCGCATACTCCAACAATCACGCGCTACACCAACCTAAGTTGATGCAAACCCAAGGCGCACTCTCGCCGCAATATATTCACTGTGCAACTTGTTAACAAATTGCTTTGTACTTAACACTTGATCGATTGCACCGATACCATGTCCACTTCCCCAAATGTCTTTCCACACCTTAGGTTTGCCAGCTTGTCCTGTAGAAAAATTCATTGTTTTTTCTTCATTGGCAGGTAAATTTTCCGGATCTAGACCCGCATTTCGAATACTGGTTTTTAAATAGTTGCCATAGACACCCGAGAAAAAATTGGAGTACACCACATCATCCGATGTTCCATCAACAATGGCCTGTTTATACACATCACTTGCTTGAGCTTCCTCAGTTGCAATGAATGCAGACCCTATGTACGCAAAATCAGCGCCCATTGCTTGAGCTGCCAAAATTGAATTGCCATTGGCAATGGAACCACTTAGGGCAATGGGTCCATCAAACCATTGACGCAGCTCTTGCATCAGCGCAAATGGACTCTTAGTACCCGCATGCCCTCCCGCACCCGCTGCAACGGCAATCAAACCGTCGGCACCCTTGTCGATG
>CAJCDH010000161.1 GCA_903961095.1 uncultured Burkholderiales bacterium
CCAGTGGTCGTGGGCTTGGTTCTGGGGCCCAAGGCTTTGGGTGGCTTGCTCATGGGAACCATTGTGACCGGCTTGTTTGTGGCCATTTCCATGTGTACCGGCGGCGGCGCATGGGACAACGCCAAGAAGTACATCGAAGACGGCCACCACGGCGGCAAAGGCTCAGAGGCTCACAAAGCCGCTGTGACCGGCGACACCGTGGGCGACCCCTACAAAGACACAGCAGGCCCTGCCATCAACCCGTTGATCAAGATCATCAACATTGTGGCGCTTCTCATTGTGCCTTTGATGATGCAATTCCACGGCTAAAACCAGCCCTTCGCTTTAGGGGCGTGTTTTTCACATACCCCCTATGAAACAAAGCCTGTTCATGCCCTCATGAACGGGCTTTTTTACGCGCAAAATACGGTCATGCAACTCAACTTCATTCACAACCAATCGGTGGCCAGTCAAGCGGGGCAAACCATCCCCATGCTTGACCCTTCTGACGGCCAAGTTTTTGATCACATTCAACGCAGTACAGCGGCTGACATTGACCAAGCGGTGCAGTCATCGAGGCAATGCTTTGAGGGCCCTTGGGCCAAGATCAATGCCGCTGAACGTGGTCGTTTGCTCATGGCCCTTTCACGCAAAGTGTTAGAGCACAGCGATGAGCTTATGCAGCTTGAGCAGCGCGACTGCGGCAAGCCCACCCAACAAGCCATGGCCGATGCACGCGCTTTGGCTCGCTACTTTGAATATTACGCAGGCGCAGGCGATAAATTTCATGGCGAAACCATTCCCTACCAAAATGGCTACAGCGTGCTCACATGGCGCGAGCCCCATGGCGTGACGGGGCATATCGTGCCCTGGAACTACCCCATGCAAATTTTTGGTCGCTGTGTGGGCGGCGCTTTGGCTGCAGGAAACGTGTGTGTTGTCAAACCGGCTGAAGATGCCTGTTTGAGTTTGATTCGCGTGGCGCAATTGGCGGCTGAAGTGGGCTTCCCTGCAGGTGCTATCAACATTGTGACGGGCTATGGTCATGAGGTAGGCGATGCGTTGGCCAAACACCCTGGCATCGATCACATCAGCTTTACTGGCAGTCCCACTGTGGGCACCTTGATACAACAAGCCGCAGCGGCAAGACATTGTCCTGTCACGCTAGAGTTGGGGGGCAAAAGTCCGCAAATCATTTTTGCCGATGCCGATTTGGATGCTGCCATTCCTGTGGTCGTCAATGCCATTGTTCAGAACTCAGGTCAGACATGCAGTGCCGGTTCCCGTGTCTTAATCGAGAAAAGTATTTACGAGCCTTTGCTAGCGCGTTTGGGTGAGGCTTTTGCCAAGTTGCGTGTGGGGCCAGCCAAGGCAGACTTGAATCTAGGGCCCCTGATTCGTGCCACCCAAAAACAACGCGTGCAGGGTTTTTTGTCTGAAGCACAAGCGGCAGGCATCGCTACTGTTGCACAAGGTCTGGTGGTCGCTGATGCACCAGAGTCTGGCTTCTACCAAGCACCTGTTTTGTTGCGAGACGTTCCAGTCAACCACCGTGTGGCTCAAGAAGAGGTGTTTGGTCCCGTGCTGTCGGCCATGAGTTTTGAAGGCGAGGACCATGCCATACAACTTGCCAATGCCACCACCTTTGGTTTGGTGGCTGGCGTATGGACACGAGATGGCGGCAGACAATTCAGAATTGCCAAGCGACTGCGAAGTGGTCAAGTGTTTATCAACAACTATGGTGCAGGCGGCGGCGTTGAATTACCCTTTGGCGGCGTCAAGTCTTCTGGCCATGGCCGGGAAAAAGGTTTCGAAGCACTGTATGGTTTTACCTGTTTGAAAACTGTGGCCATTCAGCATGGTTAAGATGCCTACCAAGCACATTACTTTGGTGTCTTACCTTCTTTGGGATCTTCTATGAACATCAATCAAAAATCAGTCATCCTGAAAGTGATGGGCAGCGGTATTGGCGAAGTGTCCTTGAGCCGCATTGCTAGCATTCAATGGGATGGCGCACGTTGTGTCTG
Source organism: uncultured Burkholderiales bacterium (assembly GCA_903961095.1). GTDB lineage: Bacteria > Pseudomonadota > Gammaproteobacteria > Burkholderiales > Burkholderiaceae_C > Limnohabitans_A. The sequence continues at coordinate 2,007 of CAJCDH010000161.1, forward strand.
AACGCGTCATCCCAATCATGATTCAGCCGCTTGGCAACTTGCCAGTGCCAGCGCCCTTGCCTGGCCCAACTTGGCAGCCGGGGCAAGCACTGAGCGATCAAAGAAAACGGCCTCTGCGCGATTTGCGCATCAGTGTGACCGACAGATGCAATTTCCGCTGTAGTTACTGCATGCCCAAAGAAATTTTCAACAGCGACTATGTTTATTTGCCTCACAGCGCATTGCTCAGTTTTGAAGAAATTACACGCACGGCTCAAAGCTTCATTGAACTGGGTGTTGAAAAGATCCGACTCACTGGCGGTGAGCCTCTGCTGCGAAAAAATTTGGAGATTTTGATTGAACAGTTATCGGCTTTGAAAACCCTTGACGGCAAGGCCCTTGACATCACGCTCACCACCAATGGGTCTTTGCTGGCACGCAAAGCTCAGGCTCTCAAAGATGCTGGCTTAAAACGCGTCACTGTCAGTTTGGATGGCCTTGATGACGCCGTCTTCAAAAGCATGAACGATGTTGACTTTCCAGTGAGTGATGTGCTTGAAGGCATTGAAGCGGCAAAGGCAGCCGGGTTGGGTCCTATCAAGGTCAATATGGTGGTCAAGCGGGGGACCAACGAGCAAGAAATATTGCCCATGGCACGGTATTTCAAGGGCAAAGGAATTGCGCTTCGATTCATTGAGTACATGGATGTCGGCGCTACCAATGGTTGGCGCATGAATGAGGTCATGCCCAGCTCCGAAATTTTGAAGCTGTTGCTGACCGAAATGTCTCTGAAGCCTCTTGAACCCAGCCAAACTGGTGAAACGGCCGAACGCTGGGGCTATGTCAACGAGCATGGCAAGCACGAAGCATCGCTGGGTGAAATCGGTTTTATCAGCAGTGTGACCAAAGCCTTTTGCAGCGATTGCAATCGTGCACGCTTAACCACAGAAGGCCAGCTTTATTTGTGCTTGTTTGCGACTCAAGGCTACGACCTCAAACCTTTGGTGCGAAGTACACAAGACCCCCAAGCTTTGACACAAGCCATTGCGGCCATCTGGTCCCAAAGAAATGACAATTATTCTGAGCTTCGAGTCTCAGAGCCCATGACAGGCAACCACTCAACACTCAGCGACGCCAAGCGCAGGGTGGAGATGAGTTATATCGGTGGCTAAGCTAACTCCATGAAACAAACTCCTCTATGAACGATTTGAGTATCACAGGCTTAATTTTGGCCGGAGGGCGCGGAACTCGCATGGGCGGCATAGACAAAGGTCTGCAAAACTTCAATGGCACGCCGCTCACCCTTCACACACTGATGCGCCTGCAAATGCAAGACGCAGTGACTTTGTCAGACGTGATGGTTGTTGCCAATCGAAATTTGTCAGCCTACGAATCGTTTGGCGTTCACGTATGGCCCGATAGCACCGATGGTTTTGCCGGACCTTTGGCTGGATTTTTAACGGGGCTTGAGCGTTCTGAAACAGACTTGCTCCTCACTGTTCCATGCGACAGCCCTTTGTTCCCTCTAAATTTGGCACAACGCCTGTTAGACACTTTGATTGCTGAGGATGCCGAGATTGCTGTGGCCGCAGCCAAAGAAGAAGATGGCAGTGTTCGGGCGCAACCCGTTTTTAGCTTGATGCGTGTCAGCTTGTTGGAAAGTCTTGTGAAGTTCATGCAATCGGGAGGCCGTAAGATTGATGCATGGACAGCGCAGCACAAAACAGTGTTGGTGCCCTTTGATACCGCTGATGTCGATCCGCGGGCTTTTTTCAATGCCAACTCATTAGAAGAATTGCACCGCCTAGAACAATCCACATGACACACTTACCGTCACTGGCTGACATTGCTGCCAAACTAGAAGCTTATGACCCTCAAGCTCTGCCAGCCAATGAAGTCTTGAATTTTTTGGACCATTTGGTTGCGCCGGTTCAAGACCAAGAATCAGTCGACATCTTCGCCGCACTGGGCAGAGTCACGTCGCAAGACGTGATAAGCCCCATCAATGTGCCACCGCACGATAACTCTGCCATGGACGGCTTCGCCTTGGATGGCTCGCAATTGAGCCAAACGCAAGTCTCGTCTTTTAGAGTGATTGGCACGGCATTGGCAGGCAAAGCATGGAACGGCCATGTCAATGCCGGTGAATGCGTGAAAATCATGACGGGCGCCATCATGCCTCAAGGGCTGAATACTGTCGTACCGCAAGAGCTTTGCAAGCTGACAATTGAAGACGTGATTGAAATTCCAGCGGGCATGCTTCAAACTGGTGATAACCGCCGTTTGCGTGGAGAAGACATCATGCAGGGGCAAGCGGCCCTTCAAAAAGGTGCTTTGATCACACCTGCAGCAGCCGGACTTTTGGCAAGCTTAGGCCTTCCTAAGGTATGGGTGGCAAGGCGTTTGCGGGTGGCCTACTTTTCGACTGGCGATGAAATCTTAAGCTTGGGCGAGCCACCCCGCGAAGGTGCCGTCTATGACAGCAACCGCTACACCGTGCATGGCATGCTCCAAGCGCTGGGTTGCGAGATGATTGACATGGGTGTGGTCAAGGACGACCCCATCTTGCTGGAGCAGGCGTTCAACCAAGCCGCCGAGCAAGCCGATGCCATCATCACCAGCGGTGGTGTGAGTGTGGGTGAAGCCGATTTCACCAAAGCCATGATGAAGAAATTGGGCGATGTGGTGTTTTGGAAAATTGCCATGCGCCCAGGTCGCCCCATGGCTGTAGGTCGAATTCAAAAAAGCAATCGATCAACCGTTTTGTTTGGCCTGCCTGGCAACCCTGTGGCTGTCATGGTGACCTTTTTGGCTTTTGTTAAACCAGCGCTCCTCAAAATGATGGGCAGTCACGCGGCACCGGCCCCAATGGTCAGAGCAAAAACGCAAGAGGTATTGCGCAAAAAACCGGGCCGAACTGAATACCAACGAGGCCTTGTGACGCGCAGTGCAGAGGGTGAACTTCAAGTGGTTACCACCGGCAATCAAGGCTCTGGTGTTTTGAGCTCTATGGTGCAAGCCAATGGTTTGATTGTTTTGTCGCACCAGCAAGCCACCGCGCAAGTGGGTGATTGGGTTGATGTGCTGATGCTTTAAACAGCGAGCCAAAAAATACAGCACCCGAAGGTGCTGTATTGACTTAGCCTTGAATGCAATTAATGGGCATGGGCTGAGTCGGAAGGCTGCTCTACCATGTCTGCTTTGTTGGGGCCAGGTACCTTTTTGCGCGCAAAAAGAGAGTACATGGTGGGCACCACAAAGACTGTCAACAGGGTTCCAAAACTCATCCCGCCCACAATGACCCAACCAATTTGAATACGGCTCTCCGCACCTGCGCCTGTGGCCAATGCCAATGGCAGTGCGCCCAGAACCATGGCACCCGTGGTCATCAAAATAGGGCGTAAACGTTGACTCGAGGCTTTGACAATGGCGTCGTAGGTGTCCACCCCTTGTTCGCGCAATTGGTTGGTAAATTCAACAATCAAAATGCCGTGCTTGGTAATCAAGCCAACCAAAGTGATCAAGCCAATTTGGGAATAAACATTGAGTGTTCCGCCGGTTAACTTCAAAGTGATCAGGGCACCAAACATAGACAAAGGCACCGACAACATGATCACAAATGGGTCAATGAAGCTTTCAAATTGAGCAGCCAGCACCAAGAAGATGAAGAACAGTGCCAACACAAACACAATGATCAGCGCACCCTGTGAATTTTTGAATTCACGGGAGGTGCCATTGAGTTCCGTGGTGTAGCCCGTCTTGAGAATACCCGCCGCTGTTTTGTCTAAAAATTTGAGGGCATCGCCCAACGCATAGTCTGCCGCCAAGTTGGCAGTGATAGACACAGATCGTCGCTGCCCAAAGTGATTCAATTCACGAGGCGATACGCTTTCTCTGACTTTGACCAAAGCGCTGAGAGGTATGACAGTGTCATTGCGGCCGCGAACGTAAATGTTATCAATGTCCTCTGGCGAATTGCGACCCGTTGACTGGGTTTGAACAATGACGTCGTATTGTTCGGCATCGCGTTTGTAGCGCGTTACAGAGCGGCCACCCAGCATGGTTTCAATGGCTCTGGCCACCACATCGACGCTCACGCCCAGCTCACTTGCCTTGATTCGATCAACATCAATTCGAAGTTCAGGCTTGTTCAAGCGCAAGTCAACATCAGGTGCGATGAAGCCTGGGTTTTTGGCAATCTCATCTAGCATTTGACGCGTGACCGCATTCAAATTTTGGTAGCTGTCAGAAGTTTGAATCACAAAATTGACAGGACGCTCTCTAAAACCTTGCCCTAGAGATGGCGGTGTAATGGGGAACGCATTAATACCTGCAATGCCATTGAATTTTCCCTGCATTTCGCGTGCAATTTCCAAGGTGGTGCGTTTACGCTCGTCCCAATCGACAGCCCGATAAATGACGCTACCCTGCGCAACTGTTGGATTGCCTAGGTTGGCAAAGATTCTGTCAAATTCAGGATATGAACTGCCAATTCTCTCTAAGGCTTTGGCATATTTATCTGTGTAGTCGAGGGTTGAACCGTCGGGCGCAGTGACAGTGGCCAAAATAGTTCCACGATCTTCTAATGGCGACAGTTCTTGCTTCATGGTGGGGTAAACCAAAGCAATGCCAACGCCACAAGACACCATGATCAGCACCACCACCCAGCGGGCTTTTTGCAGCACAAATCGCAGTAACTTCTCGTAGCCTTTGGACAAACCATTTAACAAGGCCTCCATGAACCGATCAAAACGATTTGGGTTGGGGTTGTGTTTCAGCAACAAGGAACTCATCATGGGCGACAAGGTCAGAGCCACAAAACCCGATACCAACACGGCGCCAGCCAGAGCCAATGCAAATTCGCTGAATAATTTACCCGTTCTACCAGGCGTGAAGGCCAAAGGTGCAAAAACTGCAACCAAGGTCAGGGACATGGCCACAATTGCAAAACCAATTTCTTTGGCACCCTTGATGGCTGCTGAAAATGGATCCATGCCTTCCTCAATGTGCCGGTAAATGTTTTCTAGCATCACAATGGCATCGTCAACGACCAAGCCAATAGCCAGCACCAAGGCCAACAAGGTCAATGTATTGATCGTGAAACCGGCCAGCGCCATCATGGCGAATGTACCAATCAAGCTCACAGGAATTGTGATGATTGGAATGATGGAGGCTCGGAAAGTTCGCAAGAAAACAAAGATGACCAGCGCGACCAAAAACACAGCTTCGGCGATGGTTTTGAACACACTCTTGATCGACTTATCGATAAAGACAGAGTTGTCGTTGGCCACATTCATGACCAAATCTGCAGGCAAATCTTGTTGCAAACGCGGCATCATGTCGCGAACACCTTTGGACAACTCCAAGGGATTGGCCGTAGCTTGTCGAATCACGCCGGCAGAAATAGACGGCATGCCATTCAAGCGGACTCTGCTTCGATCATCGGCTGTACCCTCCTCGACTTTGGCAACGTCGCGAATCTTGATGGGAAATCCATTCACATTGCGAATGGTGATGTCACCAAATTGTCCGGGTCTGATCAAGTCAGTTTGTGACGTCACACTAAACTCGCGCAGCTGCGACTCAATGCGTCCCGCTGGCAATTCCAAATTACTGCGCCGAATTGCATCTTCCACATCTTGCGAAGTGAGTCTGTAAGCAGCCATGCGCTCTGCATCCAACCATACGCGCATGGCATATTTGCGTTCGCCAAAAATTCGAACATCCGCCACGCCCGTCACAGTTTGAAGGCGCGGCTTCACAACGCGATTGATCAAATCATTGATCTGAAGGGGAGAGAGCGTTTCGCTAGAAAATGCCAACCAAATGACTGGGAATGCATCAGCCTCAACCTTGGCAATGACGGGCTCCTCAATGGCCTGTGGCAAGCGGCCGCGAATGCGCGAGGTTCTATCGCGCACTTCGGCGGCAGCTGTGTCTGCATCTTTTTCTAAGCGAAAACGAACTGTAATTTGCGATTGATCGGCACGGCTGATGGAGGTGATGACATCCACGGCGTCAATGCCGGCAATTGAGTCTTCAAGTGGCTTGGTAACTTGAGATTCGATGACTTCGGCAGAAGCGCCGGGGTATTTGACGCTGACCGTGACAGTGGGCTCATCAATCTTTGGATATTCGCGAAGCGAAAGACGATTGAAACTGACCGAGCCGATCAGCAGAATCAGGAGCGATAAAACGGTGGCAAAAACCGGCCGACGTATGGAGGTTTCAGCGAGTTGCATTCAAACCTCGCGTGCATGGATTCTCGCCTGCGGGGGCTGAGCCTTGATTGCCTTTGGCTTGTCCTGGCTTAGCGCCTTGTGAGGCAGCTTTATCAGAAGGTCTAGAGGCGCTGGCCGCACCTTCGGGTCTAGCGCCAGTGTTTGCTCCGGCGGGGCCACCCTGTGCTTTGGCCGGTTCAACCACACGCACCACAGTGCCATCTTTTTGCAAGCGCTGCTGGCCAGCCACCACAACAGAATCGCTCAACGACAAGCCTTCTAGAATTTCGACTTTGCCAGGTTGGCGGATACCAATTTTGACGGTCACTCTTTCAGAAATGAGTTCACCTTTGTTGGTGCCAGGGACGACGCGAACAACCGTTGAACGACCCCCCTGTGGCACGATGGCCTCTTCGGGAATAACCATCGCATCGGCTCGCTCACCAAAGACGGCGTTCACGCGTGCAAACATGCCTGGGCGCAGCTGCATTTGACGATTGTCAATACAACCACGCACACCTACAGAGCGTCCATTGGCATCAATCAAGGGGTCAATGGCTTGAATGACGGCTGTGAACTTGCGCCCTTGCACGGCATCCATCGTCACTTGTGCTTTTTGGCCAGGTTTGATTTTGTTTTGAAAACGCTCGGGCAAACGGAAATCCAACAAGACAGCTTCAATGTCTTCCACGTTGACCATGTCGGTGCCGTCTTTCAAATAATCACCCACATTGATTTGACGCAAACCTGCGGTGCCATCAAACGGCGCCAAGACTTTCAAGCGTTGTAATGTGGCTTGGGCCAACGCCACTTTGGCCTGTGCAACTTGCAGTGCTGCATCAGATTCGTCGAGTGATCGTTTGCTGATGAAATTTTGCGCGACCAGTTCTTGGTTGCGGTTGTGGTTGGCTTGCGCAATCGACAATTCAGCTTTGGACTGGGCCATTTGAGCAGCCGGCAATTGATCGTCAAACTGAACCAACACCTGTCCCTTTTTAACCTTCTGACCATCCTTGAACAA
>CAJCDH010000162.1 GCA_903961095.1 uncultured Burkholderiales bacterium
ACCCTTGTCGCACACCGTCAGCTTTATCGTTAGTTTGGTGTCGATGGGGTCGATGTCAACCAACTGAGAGGACACCACGGGAACGGCTGAACCCAGTGGGGTTGCTACCAGTTTTTCTAGAAAGATGGCACCAATGGTGCTTCTGTCCTTGGGGTCGCATTTGGCAACAAAATGAACCGGTACGTTGGTAAACGGATTGGTCAGGTTGTTAAGGGGGGCCACTTTTTCTGTCAGTTCCTTGAAGCAGTCGCCCCAACGTTTGCGCTCCGTTTCGCTTGACGCGCAATTTTCAATGCTGAAGCCTTCTTTGGTACGGGCTTCGCTGTTGTCTTTCATCCACTTCATCCAAGCTTCGCCGTTGTGCTTGGTGACTTCGTTTTTGTAGCCCTCTTTGTAAGACAAAACGCCCACCCATGCCACCGTGGCCATGATGCAAGCCAAAAGGATGAGAAAGAAAATATCGGATCGGTTGGGCATGCCCGAAATGACCGGTGCTGTTTGAGCAGCATCGTGGGTGTGAACATTTTCTGTCATGTGAGATGGATCCATGAAGATGGCAAAAATGAGAAATACCGATTTGGCATTTCCATACATGTGTGCATCGTATTGAATCGGCTTGAAACGTCAAGCCTTTAGTGAATTAAGCAAGCCATTTGATCAAGTAAGCATCAATTAGCACTCAATCATCCTATTTGAATAAGTCAAAAAAAGACGCTTACTCGTTGTTGGTGCTGCGGTGGGCCCAAGCTGTGGTGTGCTTCTCGATGTAGCTAAAAAGCTCGTACATCACCATGGCCATGGCACCCACTACCACCAAGCCAGAAAAGGCCAAGCCCATTTGCATGGCAGAGCCTGCTGAGATGAGCAGATAGCCAATGCCTTCATTGGCCGCCGTCATTTCTGACACCGTGGTGCCCACAAATGCCAAAGTGATAGCGACCTTGAGGGAGCCAAAGAAATAGGGCATGGAGCGGGGCAGGCCCACTTTGACCAAGACATCCCAACGCTTGGCACCCAGAACGCGCAGTACGTCTTCTAGTTCAGGTTCAAGGGTGGCCAAGCCCGTGGCAATGTTCACCATGATGGGAAAGAAGCTAATGAGGAAGGCGGTCAGGATGGCGGGGCCAATGCCGATGCCAAACCAAACCACCAAGATGGGCACGAAGGCGGCCTTTGGCAGCGCATTGAAGGCGGTCATAAGTGGATAGACCGCTGCATAGGCCAGGCGGGAACTGCCAATGACAAAACCCAACAAAACACCCACCACAATGGCAATGCCAAACCCAGCCATGGTGACCCAGTAAGTGCGCCAGGCATGTGCCGCAATGACGCCGCTGAATTCAACCGTTTGTTGTGCAATGCGGTAGGGGCTTGGAAAAATGAATTCTGAAACTTTGAAAAAGCTGCAGATGGCTTGCCAAATGACAAGCGTGAGTACCAACAAAATCCAGGGTGCGCTTGCTTCTAGAGTTTTTTTATTCACAAGGTCACCTGCTTATTGATTAATGACAGCGGCAGCTTGGCGAATGGCACCAATGTGGCCACGCAATTCGTGAACGATGTTGGTGAACTCGGGCGTGTAAGTGACTTCCAAATCGCGAGGACGTGGCAAGTCAATTTCTTTTTTCACCACAAACCTGCCTGGGCTTTTGCTCATGACATACACCGTGTCGGCCAAGAAGACCGACTCACGCAAATCGTGGGTGACCAAAATGACGTTGAACTTTTGCTCAGTCCAGAGATCGCGCAAGATGCACCACAGCTCTTCGCGCGTGAATGCATCTAAAGCACCAAATGGCTCGTCGAGAAGCAACATTTTGGGTTCGTGAATGAGTGCGCGGCAAATGCTGGCACGTTGTTGCATGCCGCCAGAAAGTTGCCATGGATATTTGTCTTCGTAACCACCCAGGCCAACTGTTCTTAGCAGCTTGCTGGCGCGTTCGGCAAACTCTGCTTTGCGTTGCTTAAACTGTGTGCGAAAGGGCTCGACAATTTCAAGCGGCAACAAAACGTTGTCAAGCGTGGTGCGCCATGGCAACAAAGAAGGTGCTTGAAACGCCATGCCACTGATTTTCAAGGGGCCGGTGACGGGTTGGCCATCGACAAAAATTTGACCTTTGCTGGGACGCTTGAGCCCCGTGGTCAGCTTCATGAAGGTGGACTTGCCGCAGCCCGAAGGGCCCACGATGGCAATGAACTCGCCCTGCTTGACTTGCAAGTTGATGTCTTCAACTGCATAGTGGTTTTGTGCCAACAACTCATCGTTGTAAGCCAACCAAACATTTTGAAAATCAACGAAATTTACAGAGGTCAAAACAGGCCGCCTTGTTCAATCAATTACTTTTTAGGTTTAGGGAGAATGTCGAGTTCTTTGGCGCTTGGCAAGAAAGAGCCATTCCAAATGTCGTCGGCCTTCACGCGTGTTTTGGTGTTGAATGCATCAGACACTTGCGAAGCCATCAGGGAAAGGCGAGGGCCTCTAATTTGACCAAAACCCTCTTCCCGTGCGGAAGGGCTGTTGATGACAGTGTCGATGGCCAATTGCAATCGGCGTGTTTCGAGCTCTACGTTGATGATGCCGTCGCGCGCTTTGACATCGGCAACAACAGCCGCAGGATTGTTAATGACATCCTTGGCGCCTTTGGTGAAAGCGGCCAAGAAAGCTTTGACTGCGGCTGGATTTTCTTTGATGATTTTGGGTGAAGCAATGATGGCGTTGCCATACAGCTTGACACCAAAGTCTGGGTACTGCATCACGACCACTTCATCGGCTTTAACGCCGCGAGCTTCGATGTTGAGCAATGAGGTGAAGGTAAATCCTGTGATGGCATCAACGTCGCCGCGCACCAGCATGGTTTCACGCAGTGGTGGGTCCATGGCTGTCCAAGCCACATTGCCAATGTTGTTGGCTTTTTGGAAGATGGGGAAGGCGCGGCGGCCAGCGTCAAATACGGGTGCGCCCAATTTCTTGCCAGCTAAATCTGCAGGCGTTTTGATGCCAGATTTTTTGAGCGCCATGACAGAAGCAGGCGTGTTGTTGTAGACCATCATGATGGCCACAGGCTTGTTGGGCACGTCGGGGTTGTTGGCGTGGAATTCCATGAGGGCTGCCAAGTCGGCAAAACCAATGTCGTAACTGCCAGACGCAACGCGGGTGACAGCGCCACCAGAGCCGTTGCCTGCGTCAACCGTGACGTCGAGTTTGGCGTCTTTGAAATAGCCTTTGGCGACAGGCGTGAGGAACAAGGCTGAGGGGCCTTCAAAACGCCAGTCGAGTTGAAATTTGATGGGGGTATTTTGAGCTTGTGCTAAGCCAAATGCGCATGTAGCCAACAATGCGGCCGTCGTCTTAAGTAGGAAACGTTTTTTCATAGGGGCTCCGATTAAAAATGACATTGATTTTGAAGAAAATAACTAAGCAATAACGGTGCCATTATGAAGTGCTTGAAAAGACACTTTGTTTTATAAAGTGTATACAATTTGCGCCTGTTTGGGCTTCGGTAAAACCCTTGCACGCCCCAAAATAGCTCGAAATCAGTTCAGTAGGTCCAAAAGGGTGCGAGAAATCACCTTAGTGGCTTTTCGCAAATCTTCTAAATTCAGGCGTTCATCTGCGCGTTTGGCGTGGGATTCCAATACTGTGCGAGGGCCTGCACCATAAATGACGCCAGGAATTCCTTTTTCAACATACAAACGAACGTCGGTGTAAAGGGGGGTACCCATGGCTGGAATGGGCTCGCCAAAAATGTCGCCGCCGTGCTTTTGAATGGCTTGAACCAAGGGTGCATTGCCAGCCAGTGGCTTCATGGCATGGGCCATGAGGAGGCGTTTGATTTCAATACTGACCAGCGCATTGGCTGAGCGATCTTGGTTGAAGGCCTTCACGGCATCTGCAATCACCTGTCGAATGTTGGCTTCCACTTGCTCTGGGTTCTCCTCCGGAATCATGCGGCGATCTAGTTTGAAACTCACTGTACCGGGCACCACATTGGTATTGGTGCCACCTTCAATGCGACCCACATTCAAGTAGGGGTGATGGATGCCTTCCACTTGTGAGCTAATTTGTTTGTAGAGTTTGTTTTGCGCGTACAAGCTGTTCAAAATGTGCACCGCTGCTTGGAGCGCATCGACGCCTGTATCTGGAATGGCAGCATGAGCCATCTTCCCATGAACCGTCACTTCCAGTTGCAAGCAACCGTTGTGTGCAGTGACCACTTGGTAGCTAAAGCCAGCTGCAATCATCAGGTCGGGGCGGGTATAGCCTTTGTCGAGTAACCAGCCTGGGCCTTTTTCGCCGCCAAACTCTTCGTCATAGGTGAAATGCAATTCAACATTGCCTTTGAGGGGCAAATTGTTTTTGACTTGCAGTGCCTCGACTGCGCGCAGTGCAAATGTGAATGTAGAAAAGTCGCATTTGCTGACTGCCGTGGCACGGCCAAACATGTGGCCATTTTCAATTTCAGCGCCATAAGGCGAATGTGTCCAACCTTCTCCTGGCGGTACCACATCGCCATGCGCATTCAAGGCAATGGTTTTGCCACCTTCTCCAAAAGGTCTGCGCACAATGAGGTTGGTGAGAGAGGTAAGGCCGTAGGCTTTGACTTCTGCTTCAGGCACTGGAAATTGTTCGGCTTCATAGCCCAAATTTTTGAGCAGCGCTGTAGTTTTTTCAGCGTGAGGCGCGTTGTTGCCAGGGGGTGTATCGGTAGGTACTTGCACCAGGGCTTGTAGAAACTCAACTTGCTCATCAAAGTGGGCATCTACCCATTGATCAAGTTGTTGGTAAGTCGATTGTGTAGTGGTCATTGTTTTTAAAAATCAAGCGAATTGGTGCAAGACATGTTCAAAGGCATCGATGCAGAGTTGCATGTCATCTGTGGTTGTAGATTCCAAGGGGTTGTGGCTAATGCCACTGTTTTCACCGCGTACAAAGAGCATGGCCTGGGGCATGATTTCATGCAGTTTCATGGCGTCGTGGCCAGCGCCGCTGGGCATCACAAAACGGGGCACTCCCAGGTCTTTCAAAGCCTTCTCCCAACGCTCTTGCCAATCAGGCGCGCTGGGTGCTGCTGGTGCCCTTAGTGTTGCTTCACGCTGGCAGACAAGGCCGCGCCGGTTGCAAATTTCATCGAGCGCATTCAAAACGTCTTTCTCGAGAGCGTCACGTTGAGGATCTTTGGGCGCGCGCATGTCCATCGAGAATGTGCATTTGCCTGGCACCACATTGATGGAGCCATTGGGCACATGCAACTGGCCAATGGTGGCCACAGAATCACCATCTGCAGCTGCGCGTTTTTCCATATAGAGGGCCAACTCGGCCACCGCACAAGCGGCATCCCGTCTGCGGTCCATTGGGGTGGTGCCTGCATGGCTGGCCATGCCCACCATTTCACACAAATAACGCACGCTGCCATTGATGGAACTCACGATACCCAAAGGCAAATTCATTTCATTGAGAACGGGGCCTTGTTCAATGTGCACTTCGACGAAGCCCACGTAGTCGGCAGGCTTGCGTAGGATGTTGGGAATTTCGTTTTCATTCAAGCCTGCATTTTTCATGGCCTCTCGCATAGAAATGCCATTGGCATCAGTTTGCGACAGCCACTCTGGATTGAATTGGCCCACCAAAGCGCCAGAACCCAAGAAGGTAGCCTTGTAGCGCTGACCTTCTTCTTCTGAAAATGCCACCACTTCAAGACCCATGGGCAAGCGCTGTTGTGCCGCTGACAACTTTTGAACGCAGGCGATGGGCACATAAATACCCAAGCGCCCGTCGTATTTGCCGCCATTGCGAACCGTGTCGAAATGGCTGCCAGTCATGAGGTACTTTGCCCCTGGCATGCTAGGGTGATATCGGCCCACCACATTGCCAACCGCATCGACATAGACTTCGTCAAAGCCCGCCAATCTCATCGAACTTTGAATGCTTTGTGAGCAAGCCAAATGAGCCTCTGTGAGGTAAGTCACCGTGAGTTGACCGGCCTCTTTGAAGCCAGGGTCGCTGTATTGCGCCAAGTCTTCTTGCCAGTCCCACACCTGCTGTCCTTGAAGAGGGTGGCAATTGGTTTTGTCGTTCAAACGAATTTCAACAATACGGTGGATGTTGCGCAAGCATTCTTGCAGTTCAAATTCGGGGTGGCCGTTCAGGCGTCTTTCAAAAGTGGCAATGATTTGGTGCTTGTTGAGACCCAGTCCGCGCGGTCCTCTGACAGCCAAAATAAAGGGCCATCCAAACTTTTGATTGTAGGCAGCGTTGAGACTTTGAATTTTTTCAAATTCTGCAGGCGTGCACTCAGTCAGACCAGCCTTGCGCTGCTCATTGGTAGATTCTGCAGTCAATTCTTTGCTCACCATGGCCTTGCCTGCAAGCTCGGGGTGGGCGCGAACAAGACTGACCTGTAAATCTCTGCCTGCCTCTTTCAAAACTTGCGTCATGCAATGTTTGAGGTGTGCCCAAGAGACAAACGGACGATGCTTCAGCGCACCCTCGGCTATCCATGGCGAGTGTTCATACAAGCCATCTAGCAGTTGCATGGCTTCTTGAGGTGAAGCCGTGTTAAGTTGATCTAGGCTGAGTGTCATGGTGTGTACGGGTGGGTGGTTTTCCAATGGCGCGCAATGTCAAGGCGGCGGCAGACCCAGACATGGTCGTGGGCTTGGATGTGGTCTAAAAATTTTTGGATGGCGGTGATGCGTCCAGGCCGTCCCAGTAGTCTGCAGTGCATGCCAATGCTCATCATCTTGGGACGGTTCAGGCCTTGTGGATCACCTTCTTTGTAAAGGGCGTCAAAAGTGTCTTTCATGTAATGAAAAAATGGGTCGGCATGCGAGTAGCCTTGGGGCAACGCAAAACGCATGTCGTTGCAGTCAAGGGTGTAGGGTACGATGAGCTGGGGCGCCACTTGGCCATCAGTCTTTTCAACCTTCATCCAAAATGGCAGATCATCACCGTAATAGTCGCTGTCGTATTCAAAGCCGCCAAAGTCTGCGACCAAGCGGCGGGTGCGGGGGCTGTCACGGCCGGTGTACCAACCCAATGGCCTTTCACCGCTAAGCTCTTGCATGATGGCCATGGCCTCGGCCATGTGAGCACGTTCGATGGCCTCATCGATGTTTTGATAGTGAAT
>CAJCDH010000163.1 GCA_903961095.1 uncultured Burkholderiales bacterium
GTAAACAGACAATGCATTGCCATGGTTCAAAGGCAAAACTCGGCTTGCACCAAGTGCTTCGGCAGACTTTTTCAAATCTCTCAAATGCTGGATGGAGGGCACCGCAAAGGACAACTGCATCACAGTGCTAAAAGTTGCATCGGCCGGACGACCTCCTGCAATGACCAGTTGGTGATGCTGATCGGGGCTGGCACTCAAAAAAACCAAAGGTGCTTTGAATGTTTTGCCAACACCCCGGTCTGTTTCTACCAAGCCAAAAACAGTTTTGTAAAAATGCACCATCTTGTCGACATCGGTGGCATAGATGCCAAAATGAGAAAGGGTGGGACGAGTTACTTTCAACATACAGCTCTCCAAATATCAATGCGTATCTTTGTGCCACTGTGCCATCGCCTTCAGAGCATTTTTTTGCGTGCTCAAGACGTGTTCCTGATGTAGCTTTTGGGCGGTTGCAATGTCGCGCTTCAAAACAGCACGCATCAAGACTTTGTGCTCTTCGCTTTTGCGTTTGATCACGGTACGGTACCGCGCAGAGATATGGCGGTATCTTTCGGCCTGATCAAACAAACTGCTGCTGGTGAGCACCAAGCGTTCTGAGGGGCAAGCACTCATCATGGCGCGGTGGAAACTTCTGTGCTGGGCACTCCACTCTGCATCCAAAACAACTGGGCCTTCAGGCAATCTGCTTTCAATTTTTTCTAGCAGATGAAAGCTTGCAATGACTTCAGCTTCCCACTGATCACCGCCAAACTTCATGGCCTGCTCTAAAGTGGGCAGATCGATCAGTACACGCATGTTGGTGATGTCTTGCAGATCTTCAGCAGAAACTGCAGCCACACGAAATCCTTTGCGCTCATCCGCGCGCACCAAGCCCTCTTCTGTCAGGCGGTTCAGCGCCTCGCGGATGGGGCTGGATGAGAGGCCATAGGACTGCTGTAAATGCTCAACCTTGAGCTTGGCGCCAGGCATGAAGGCCAAGGACAAAACGTCCTGCCGCAAAGCGCTGAGCGCAATTTCGTTGGCTGTGGGATTTTTACTTTTATCCATAAATTTCATTTTATGCACAAAATTTAGTTGATCGACCATAGGTATACCCTTGCGCTAACCAATCAAACCTCTGATTTAGCCAATAAAAAAGCCCCTCACGGGGCTTTGATCAATTTCAACCGCCTGACAAAAATTGTCAGAACATTTAAAACATTACAAACGCTCAGTCACCCAAGCCTGCACACTGGCCAATGCCGCATTCAGGTTGGTGGCATCCGTACCACCCGCCATGGCCATATCAGGCTTGCCGCCACCTTTGCCGCCCACTTGCTGAGCCACAAAATTGACCAACTCACCCGCCTTCACTTTGCCGGTAGTGTCAGATGTAACGCCTGCTGCCAATTGAACTTTTCCGCCCTCGACAGCCGCCAAAACAATGACTGCTGTTTTCAGTTTGTCTTTCAACTTGTCCATGGTGTCGCGCAATGTTTTGGCATCGGCGCCAGGCAACAAAGCGGCCAGCACTTTGACACCCTTTACCTCAGCAGCTTGCGTCATGAGTTCATCACCTTGTGATGAAGCCAATTTGCCTTTGAGCGCAGCCATTTCTTTTTCCAAAGATTTCACTTGGTCCAAGACTTGGGCAATACGGCTGTTCAATTCTGCAGGTGATGCTTTGAGGCTCCCTGCCGCCTTAGACACCGTAGCCTCCAAAGATTGCAAGTACGCTAAAGCATTGCCGCCTGTGACAGCTTCAATGCGGCGCACGCCAGCAGCTACGCCGCTTTCAGCCACCACTTTGAACAAGCCAATGTCACCGGTGCGATGCACGTGAACGCCACCGCAAAGCTCGCGGCTTGAGCCAATATCTAGCACGCGCACAGTCTCGCCATACTTCTCACCAAACAACATCATGGCGCCGGTTTTTTGAGCTGACTCAATGTCCATCACGCGCGCTTGAGTTGCAGGGTTCGCCCAAATTTCTTGATTCACTCTGCCTTCAATGGCCAAGATTTGTTCATCCGTGATGGGGGCGTTGTGCGCAAAGTCAAAACGAGTGCGCTCGGCATTGACCAGAGAGCCTTTTTGTTGCACATGATCGCCCAGCACTTCACGCAAAGCTTTGTGCATCAGGTGGGTCGCTGAGTGATTGCGCACAGTAGCGGTACGCACATCTGTATTGACCTGAGCTTGCACAGCATCGCCCACTTTCAGGCTGCCTTGTGTCAATACACCATGGTGTCCAAACACATCGGCTTTGATTTTCAAAGTGTCTTCCACTTCAAATTGAGCGCCTGCCGTTTGCAACAACCCTTGGTCGCCTACTTGGCCGCCAGACTCTGCGTAGAAGGGGGTGGTGTCGAGCACCACTACACCGCTTTGACCTGCTTTAATTTCTGCAACAGGCGTCCCTTCAACATACAAAGCCAACACTGTGGCCGTCGCTTGAAGTTCGTCGTAGCCCACGAAGGTATTGCCAGCGCCTGTGTACTCCAGCGCGCGGTCCATCTTGAATTTACCAGCTGCACGGGCTTGTGATTTTTGGCGCTCCATGGCAGCCGTAAAACCTGCTTCGTCGACGCTCAAATCGCGCTCGCGGCACACGTCTGCAGACAAGTCCAATGGGAAGCCATAGGTGTCATGCAATTTGAAGGCTACTTCACCCGGCAACACCTTGACGCCACCTTCAAGGGCTGCATCCAAAATTTGCATGCCCACTTCGAGGGTTTCAAAGAAGCGCTCTTCTTCGGCCTTCAAGATGTCGGTGATGCGTTTTTCTTGCGATGCCAAGCTGGGGTAAGCAGCGCCCATCAACTTCACAAGGTCAGGCACCAGCTTGTGGAAGAACGGCGTTTTTTGACCCAGCTTGTAACCATGACGAATAGCGCGTCGCACAATGCGGCGCTGCACATAGCCACGACCTTCGTTACTGGGCACCACGCCATCGCTGACCAAAAAGGCTGTAGCGCGAATGTGGTCGGCAATCACTCTGAGCGATTTGTTTTGTATATCAGTACAGCCTGTTTCACGGGAAGCTGCTTTGATCAAAGCATCAAAAATATCGATTTCGTAGTTGCTGTGCACGTGCTGCAGAATGGCCGCCAAGCGCTCCAAGCCCATGCCGGTGTCGACGCAGGGTGCCGGCAAGTTGTTCAAGCTGCCGTCGGTCTGCATGTCAAACTGCATGAACACGTTGTTCCAAATTTCGATGTAACGATCGCCGTCTTGCTCGGGGCTGCCAGGAGGGCCACCCGCTATCTCAGGGCCATGGTCGTAAAAGATTTCAGAGCAAGGGCCACAAGGGCCGGTATCGGCCATCATCCAGAAATTGTCGGACATGTAGCGTCCGCCTTTGTTGTCACCAATGCGCACCACACGCTCGGGGGGCAGGCCAATTTCTTTGGTCCAGATATCGTAGGCTTCGTCGTCTTCAATGTAAACCGTAGCCCACAATTTTTCTGCAGGCAATTTGTAAACTTCAGTAAGCAACTCAAACGCCCACTTCAAACTATCGCGTTTGAAGTAATCGCCAAAACTCCAATTGCCCAACATTTCAAAGAAAGTGTGATGGCGCGCGGTGTAACCCACGTTTTCCAAATCGTTGTGCTTACCACCCGCGCGCAAGCAAGCTTGAACCGAGGCTGCGCGCACATAACTGCGCTTGTCAGAGCCCAAGAACACATCTTTGAACTGGACCATGCCTGAGTTGGTGAACATCAAGGTGGGGTCGTTGCCAGGCACCAAAGGGCTTGACGCCACCAAGGTGTGACCTTTGGACGCAAAAAAGTCTAAGAATGTTTTGCGAATATCAGCAACAGAAATAACAGGTGTGCTCATGGCAGGGGTATCTTTGTGAAAGCCAAACTGGGCCTAACTTTCCATTATAAGA
Source organism: uncultured Burkholderiales bacterium (assembly GCA_903961095.1). GTDB lineage: Bacteria > Pseudomonadota > Gammaproteobacteria > Burkholderiales > Burkholderiaceae_C > Limnohabitans_A. The sequence goes on from CAJCDH010000163.1 coordinate 3,878, forward strand.
TTGCAAGAAGCGCAAA
>CAJCDH010000164.1 GCA_903961095.1 uncultured Burkholderiales bacterium
AGAGCGAGGCAGCAGCATGGCCGCAAAGCCAGGATCTTTGAGATAAACCGAGAGACCCGTCGAAATCAATTGCCAAGCATTGGGTTGAAGAGTCACGGGAGCGTCAAGGCATGCCCGCAAATCTAGTCCAGCACTGCCGGGTGTTGCATAAGCAGGCAGTTGATCCGCCATGCGGGGGTCCAATATTTTGACGTCAACGTTCATCATGTTGTTGCAAGCTTCAGTGTGGAAAGACTTATTTTTTTGAAAGACGGCTAGCAATGTCTTGAATCAAATCACGCGCAAGCCGAGTTTTGGTATCTCGGGGTAACTCTTTGGCACCCTGTTCATCAACCAGCAGCAAGGCATTGTCGTCTTGCCCAAAAGTGCTAGGGCCAATGTTGCCCACCAACAAAGGCACCCCCTTTCGGGCGCGCTTGGCTGTGGTGTGCGCAAGTAAATCATGGCTTTCGGCAGCGAAGCCAACACAAAACAAATGACCCTTTTGAGCCTGTGCCGATTGAGCGACTGAGGCCAAAATATCGGGGTTCTCAACAAAGCTCAATGACGGCGTATTACCAGAACCGTCTTTTTTGATTTTTTGATCAGCCGAGCTGGCGGGGCGCCAATCGGCAACAGCAGCAGCAGCAATGAAAATAGAGGCCTGTGCAACTGTTTGTTGAACCGTCTCGTGCATTTCCAAGGCAGATCGAACATTGAGGCGCGTTACAGTGCGCGGTGTGGGCAGGTTGACAGGGCCCGCCACCAAAGTCACATGAGCGCCTGCATGCTGCGCGGCACGTGCAATTGCAAAGCCCATCTTGCCACTCGACAAATTGGTAATGCCACGGACAGGATCAATGGCTTCATAAGTGGGCCCAGCCGTGATGAGCACATGTTGGCCAGACAATACTTTGGGCGTCCAAAAGGCCAGCAGCTCATCCACAATTTCTTCAGCTTCCAGCATCCGACCATCGCCGGTTTCACCGCAAGCTTGGTCACCTTGACCGACGCCTAAGACATGTGCGCCATCGGATTTAAGTTGCACCACGTTGCGCTGGGTTGCGGGATGAGCCCACATTTCACGGTTCATTGCGGGCGCCAAAATGAGTGGCACGCTTTGAAGAGGTCTGGCCAAGCACATGAGGCTTAGCAATTCGTCAGCCTTGCCATGAATGAGTTTGGCCATGAAGTCGGCACTGGCCGGCGCAATCAAAATGGCATCCGCCTCCCGGCTTAAATTGATGTGCGCCATGTTATTGCCCTCTCTGGCATCCCACTGAGAGGAGTAAACCGGTTGGCCCGAGAGGGCTTGCATGGTGACGGGCGTGATGAATTGGGCCGCAGCTTCAGTCATGACCACCTGAACTTTGGCGCCAGCTTTGACTAGCGAACGGCAGAGCTCTGCCGCTTTGAAGCAGGCAATGCCACCTGTAAGTCCTAAAACAATGCGTTTTCCGTGCAAATCGTCCATGTTCGGCAATGTAGCAGATCGGGAGACCTTTATAATCTCGTTTTCCATCTCCCGGGTGCTATGCATCCCGTCCTGGACATGACTAAATTCGTCTTCGTCACTGGTGGTGTGGTGTCTTCCCTCGGAAAGGGAATTGCCTCCGCCTCTCTTGCCGCGATCCTAGAATCGCGCGGCCTCTCAGTCACCCTCATTAAACTGGACCCGTACATCAACGTCGACCCAGGCACCATGTCACCGTTTCAGCACGGTGAGGTGTTTGTGACCGACGATGGGGCAGAAACCGATCTTGATTTGGGCCACTACGAGCGCTTCATCAATACCCGCATGAAGAAAGCGACCAACTTCACCACGGGGCAAATCTACAAAAGCGTGTTGGAAAAAGAGCGCCGCGGCGATTACTTAGGCAAGACAGTTCAGGTTATTCCTCACATTACCAACGAAATTCAAGACTTTATCAAGCGTGGAGCGGGCTTTGATACGCCAGAAGCCGTCGATGTGGCCATTGTCGAAATTGGCGGCACAGTTGGCGATATCGAGTCCTTGCCCTTCTTGGAAGCAGTGCGTCAACTGAGTTTGCGCTTGGGACCCAACAACGCCGCCTTTGTGCATTTGACTTATGTGCCTTGGATTGCGGCCGCCGGCGAATTGAAGACCAAGCCTACCCAGCACACTGTCCAAAAATTGCGCGAAATTGGTATCCAGCCCGATGCATTGCTGTGCCGTGCAGACCGCATGATTCCCGAAGACGAGAAGGACAAAATTTCTCTCTTTACGAATGTACAAACCTGGGGCGTGATCTCCATGCCTGACGTCGACACCATTTACAAAGTGCCGCGTGTCTTGCATGAACAAGGCCTAGATGGCCTCATTTGCGATCGCTTGCACATCAACACGCAGCCTGCCAACCTCAAACGTTGGGATGATTTGGTGTACGAAACCGAGCACCCCAAAGGCGAAGTTTCAATTGCCATGGTGGGCAAATATGTCGAATTGTCAGACAGTTACAAGTCGGTCAATGAAGCATTGCGCCATGCGGGTATGCGCAACCATGTGCGCGTCAAAATTGAGCACATCGACTCGGAAACGATTACCCCAGAATCAGTGGCACAACTGGCCAAATTCGATGGCATTTTGGTGCCTGGTGGTTTTGGCAAGCGCGGCATTGAAGGCAAAATTCAAACAGCACGTTTTGCACGCGAAGGTAAAGTGCCCTACCTTGGCATTTGCCTGGGCATGCAGGTGGCCACCATTGAATATGCGCGTCATGTCGCCGGCATGAAAGACGCCAACAGCACTGAGTTTGAACCCGATACGCCCTTTCCTGTCATTGCCCTCATCAATGAATGGAAAGATGCCGATGGCACCATTCAAGTTCGTGACGCGCAATCAGATCTGGGCGGCACCATGCGTTTAGGCGCACAAAGCTCAGACGTTTCTTCAGGCACCTTGGCGCACAGCATTTACGGCTCTGTGGTCACAGAACGCCATCGCCATCGCTACGAAGCCAATGTCAATTATTTGAACACTTTGCGCAACGCTGGTTTGGTCATATCTGCCCTCACGCAACGCGAACAACTCACTGAAATTGTGGAGCTTCCTCATTCTGTCCACCCTTGGTTTGTTGGCGTTCAGTTCCACCCCGAATTCAAATCAACGCCCTGGGATGGCCACCCCTTGTTCAACGCCTTCATCCAAGCATCCATCGAGCATCAGCAAGGTGCAAAGCAACTGAAAGCTGTTGCTTAAGCAGTCGCGACAACTCAGCGAAAAGACGAGAAACACCATGAAACTTTGCGGATTTAATGTTGGCTTAGACCAGCGCTTCTTTTTGATTGCAGGCCCCTGCGTCATTGAATCTGAGCAGTTGCAAATGGACACCGCAGGAACCTTGAAGGAAATCACCTCCTCTTTGGGTATCCCGTTCATTTTCAAAAGCAGCTACGACAAAGCCAACCGCTCCTCAGGCAGTACCTTTCGCGGCCCTGGCATGGAAAAAGGTTTGGAAATTCTGGCCAAGGTGAAGCGCGAACTCCATGTACCCATCCTCACCGATGTTCATACTGAAGCAGACATCCCCAAGGTGGCCGCCATTGTGGATGTGCTTCAAACACCAGCCTTCTTGTGTCGTCAAACAGACTTCATTCGCGCAGTAGCCCAATCGGGCAAACCGGTCAACATCAAGAAGGGGCAGTTTTTAGCCCCTCACGACATGAAAAACGTCATTGACAAAGCCCGCGCTGCAGCCCGTGAAGCAGGCCTCGCCGAGGATAACTTCATGGCCTGCGAACGGGGTGCCAGCTTTGGTTACAACAACCTGGTGTCCGACATGCGCAGCTTGGCCATCATGCGCGAAACCGGCGCGCCCGTGGTGTTTGATGCTACACACTCGGTTCAGTTGCCAGGCGGCCAAGGCACCAGTTCTGGCGGTATGCGCGAAATGGTACCTGTGCTGTCACGCGCAGCAGTTGCTGTGGGTGTGGCAGGTTTGTTCATGGAAACACATCCAAACCCAGCACAAGCCATGTCGGATGGTCCTAACGCTGTGCCCTTGCAGCACATGAAAGCTTTGTTGGAAACTCTTTTGGAACTAGACGCAGTCACCAAAAAGAATCCTTTCCTTGAAAACAATTTTCAGTGATAGCTTGGTTGATCAGCATTTTTTTTTGGGATGAAACGATTTTTAATTTAGACAGAGAGAAGTAAACATGAGTGCGATTGTTGACATTGTTGGACGCGAAATCTTAGATAGCCGCGGCAACCCTACGGTTGAATGTGATGTGTTGCTGGAGTCTGGCGTCATGGGTCGTGCAGCGGTGCCATCTGGCGCCTCTACTGGCAGCCGTGAAGCCATCGAACTGCGCGATGGTGACATGAGTCGCTACTTGGGCAAAGGCGTTTTAAAGGCAGTTGAGCACATCAACACCGAAATTTCTGAGGCCGTGTTGGGCCTCGATGCATCCGAGCAATCTTTCCTCGACAAAACCTTGATCGATTTAGATGGCACCGACAACAAAGGCCGCCTAGGTGCCAACGCCATGTTGGCCGTTTCAATGGCTGTGGCTCGCGCTGCCGCTGAAGAGTCTGGCTTGCCTTTGTACCGCTACTTTGGTGGCATGAATGCTTGCCAATTGCCCGTACCCATGATGAACGTCATCAATGGCGGTGCACACGCCAACAACAACCTCGACTTACAAGAGTTGATGATCATTCCAGTTGGCGCGCCCAGCTTTCGCGAAGCTGTGCGTTACGGCGCTGAAGTGTTTCATGCTTTGAAGAAAATCATTCACGACAAAGGCATGAGCATTGCGGTCGGTGACGAAGGTGGTTTTGCCCCCAATGTGCCCAACCACGAAGCCGCCATTCAAATGATTTTGGATGCTATCAGCGCCGCCGGCTACACCGCTGGCGAGCAAATTGCCATTGGCCTTGATTGCGCTGCTAGCGAGTTTTACAAAGACGGCAAGTACGAACTCGAAGGTGAAGGTTTGTCTTTGACGGGCGAACAGTGGATTGACATGTTGGCCACCTGGGTCGACAAATACCCCATCATCAGCATTGAAGACGGCATGGCCGAAGGCGACTGGGATGGCTGGAAATTGCTGACCGAGCGTTTGGGCCAAAAAGTTCAAATCGTGGGCGACGACTTGTTTGTGACCAACACCAAAATTTTGAAAGAAGGCATTGACAAAGGCATTGCCAATTCAATCCTCATCAAAATCAACCAAATTGGCACTTTGACCGAGACCTTTGCCGCGATCGAAATGGCGAAACGCGCAGGTTATACCGCCGTCATCAGCCACCGCTCTGGCGAAACAGAAGACGCCACCATTGCCGACATTGCAGTGGGCTTGAATGCAGGTCAAATTAAAACCGGCTCCATGAGCCGCAGCGATCGCATGGCCAAATACAACCAATTGCTGCGAATTGAAGAGGACTTGGGCGACGTGGCTGAATACCCTGGCCGCTCAGCGTTTTACAATCTTCGCTAATATTTCCAGATAGCCCTGCTCAATGCTCATGGACAACCGCCTATTGCCAACCATCTTGATCGCCCTGTTGCTGATCTTGCAAGGTCAAATTTGGCTAGGCAAAGGCAGCGTTCCCACGGTCATTGAGTTGGAAAATAAAATTCAAGAGCAAAACGAGTTGAATGCCAAGGCCAAGCGCATCAATGGCCAACTCAACTCTGAGGTCAACGATCTCAAAGAAGGCTTGAACACTGTCGAAGAGCGGGCACGACATGAGCTGGGCATGGTCAAAGCCAACGAAATTTTCGTGCAGATAGAAAAATGACTGATCCGGTCGAGTGGGCCGGCTTCGTTTTGTCGTTGGCCATGGTGTATTGCAACATTCGCCAAATTCATTGGGGTTGGCCATTGGCAATTGCAAGTTCCATTCTCTATGGCTACGTCTTTTGGAATACACAGCTTTATGGCCAAGCTGCCTTGCAAATGATGTTCATCGCCATGGCGGCATGGGGTTGGCGGCAATGGCTTCGTGGTCAAACACTGACAGAGCCTTCGACCGAAACGAATTCTGCTCAAGCTCTTCCAATCAGCTTGCTGCGCCGTCATGAGCGGCTTCGATTATCAGGCGTCACTATCTTGGTCTGGGTGCTGTGCACCTGGGTTCTCGAAGAATTCTCAGAAAGCAAGGTTTTATACTGGGACGCCCTGATCACAGCCTTGGCTTTGTTGGGTCAGTATTTGTTGGGGCGCAAAAAAATTGAAACCTGGTGGGTCTGGTTGGTGGTCAATATTCTCACCATCGCTTTGATGGCCTCGCAAGACCTGTGGCTCACTGCCTTGCTCTACTTTGTATTTGCAGTGCTCAGTGTGGTGGGGCTTAAGACTTGGCAAAAACAAGATGTCCACTGAGCTGATTCGAATTGCACTGCTAGGCGCAGAAAGCACTGGTAAAACAAGCCTTAGCTTGGCCATGTCTGACTTGCTCAAAACCCAAGGTCAAATGGCTTTCACGGTACCAGAGAAGCTTCGGGAATGGTGCTATCACCACGGGCGAACACCCAAAGTTCATGAGCAAGCACTCATTGCGCAAGCTCAATCTGAAGCCATTTTCTCAATGACTGAGGGCTGGGTGATTGCTGACACGACCCCATTGATGACTGCCGTTTACAGCGACTGTATTTTTCAGGACAAATCGCTTTATGAATTTGCACTCAAACAACAAAGCAAGTTTGATGTAACGCTTGTGATGGGGTTAGACGTAGCCTGGGTTGCCGATGGTTTACAAAGAGACGGCGAGCATGTGCGTGAACCTGTCGATAACTTGCTGCGTCAAGCTCTGTCTCATGCCAACATTCCATTCATGGTGGTGTATGGCAAGGGACAGGCTAGGTTGAATGCAGCCATGATGGCCTTGCAAGAAAGTTTGCGGCCTGAGCTGAAAAGCCTTCTCTCTACGCTGCCTCGTTTAGAGACTCAAATTGAACGTGAAGAGTCTCAATTTGGTTTGAACAAGGGCCAAACAGCATGGCGCTGCGACCTATGCAGTGATGCGGTTTGTGAACACAAGTTGTTCAGCGATTTGCTGAAATCCTGAGCCTCAATGGACGGCAGGACCGGTAGGTGGTAGGACATCAGCGTGCGTGAATAAACTGGCTGCATCAACAGGGTCAAAATGGTATTGCTGACCGCAAAACTCACAGCCCACCTCAATAGACTCACGTTCTGCCAGGATACTTTCAACCTCAGCTGTCCCTAAGCTTTTGATCATGCGGCCAACACGCTCACGGCTGCAGCTGCAATGAAAGCGAGGTCCTGTCTCTGCCACCAAGGGCTCAAAGCGAAGCAAAGGCTCCTCCCAAAAGAGACGATGCAAAATGCTCTCGATGTCCAAACCTAGCAATTCCTCTGGCTTCAAGCTTTTGGACAAAATTGAAATTCGGTTGTAGTCCTCATCTTTGCCCAGAGCAGCTTCACGCTCAACCGCGTCATAGCGACCAGCCAAATTTCCCTCGCCCTGCATAGGCAATCGCTGAATGAGAAGGCCCGCTGCAACCTCTGAGTTGGCTGCCAACACCAAGGTGGTGTCAAGTTGCTCTGACTGAAGCATGTAGTGCTCAAGAACCTCGCTCAATTTTTCTATTTTTTCTTTTCGATCGTCAAACAATGGCACCACCCCCTGATAGGGTTGCTGACCAGGCAAGCGATCCAAGGGGTCTAGTGTGATGGCGCATCGGCCCTCGTTATGTTGGTTCACCATTTGACTTAGCAAGGCATTGGGCGCAACCTCGCCCTGGACGGTGGCTGTAGCGCGAAATCCAAAATCGGGCTGAACTTCAACCACAGACAATTTAACGGGACCATCGCCAAAAACTTGAAGCACTAGGGCCCCATTGAATTTAATATTGGCTTGCATCAAGATGGCAGCGGCCGACATTTGACCCAACAACTCTGAAACAGGGGCCGGATATGAACCAGTCTCAGAATTGGCTGCACGCCTTTGAAGAGACTCTTGCCAAGCGTCGGTTAAACGCACAATAGCGCCTCTGACGGGCAAGCCATCAAATAAAAATTTATGAAGTTCAGACAATTTTTTTCAAACCTGATTGAAAGCGTTGCGCATTAAGGACGTAATTTTGGGCAGACATGCGAAGACCCTGAATTTGGTCGGGTGTTAACTCACGCACCACTTTGGCGGGAGAGCCCATGATCATAGAACCATCAGGAAATTCTTTGCCTTCAGTGACCAAAGAACCTGCACCGACCAAGCAATTTTTTCCAATTTTGGCGCCATTCAAAATGACCGCGCCTATGCCAATCAGCGATTCATCGCCAATGGTGCAGCCATGAAGCATGACCTGGTGTCCCACCGTCACATGCTTGCCAATGGTCAAAGGCTTGCCATGGTCTGCATGGAGCACACTGCAATCTTGAATGTTGCTGCCTTCACCGATATGGATGGTTTCTGTGTCGCCGCGAATCACGACTCCAAACCAAACGCTTGAGTTAGCTGCCAACACCACATCACCCATGACCTGTGCGCTGTCTGCCACCCAAGCGCTCTCAGCTAACTCGGGCTGCTTGTCATCCAAAGAATAAAGGGCCATTTCGCGTTCTCCTCAACGGCGTCAAAAGCTCCATTGTAGGCAAGCTTAAAATAGAGCATGGCAAGACAAGACGCCCCCCCATTGAATCAGCATCTGCGAGCAGCTGTCTTATGCCCTTTGCTTGCTCAGAATGCTGTTCAAAAAGCCGAGCTGACATTGGCGCTGTCGCTTGACCTTCCCATCGATACCTTGGCCATTGTCAGCGACCCTGGCGGCATTCCAGGCCGGCCCGCCAAGCCAGAGTTGATGGCGCATACATCCTTAAAGTCAAAACCATTGACAACCCCTGAAGGCCGCGCCTTGCTGCTGCATGCCATCGCGCACATTGAGCTCAATGCCATCGACTTGGCTTTGGATGTCGTTTGGCGATTTGCAGGCATGCCTGAAGATTTTTACCGTGACTGGGTGCGCATTGCCAAAGAAGAAGCCAAGCATTTTTTACTTATCCAACAACATTTGGTCGGCATGGGTTTTGACTATGGCCATTTTCCAGCGCACAACTCACTTTGGGAAATGGCTGAGCGAACCCGTGCTGATATTGTGGCCCGCATTGGCTTAGTGCCAAGAACCATGGAAGCGCGCGGCCTAGATGCCTCACCTGGCGTCAAAAACAAACTCATCAGTGCAGGCGATCATGCAGCTGGACGCATCATGGACATCATTTTGGAAGAAGAAATTGGCCATGTGGCGGCGGGCAATCGGTGGTACCGGTATGTGTGTGAAACCAAAGGACTTGACCCCATCAGCACCTACCGACAACTGATTCAACAGTACGATGCTCCCAAACTAAAGTCCCCCTACAACCTCCAAGCCAGGCGCCTCGCTGGATTTGAGGAGGAAGAATTAAGTTATTTGGCGGCCAATGGCTTGTAAGCCGTCACATCAATTTCAACTTTGGCATCGATCATCAACCGAGCCTCTGTGGTAGAACGAGCGGGTCGGTGATTGCCAAAACACTCCATGTAAACCCGGTTAAAACTGCCAAAATCACGCGCATCATTCAACCATACCGTGGCTTTGCAAACGTCGTCTAGCGTGCAGCCTGCCAAGGCCAACGCTTGCTTCAGACGTTCAAAAACTTGCCGAGTTTGCGCCTCAATGCCACCTGTCACCACTTCACCTTGGTCATTGGTTGGTACCTGACCCGACACAAATACAAAATCGCCTGCTCGGGTTGCTGGTGACAAGGGTCTCGCCAAACGGTCTGAGGCAATGGGTGAGGAACCTAACATTTCTACTGTCATATCGATCTTTCTGAGATTCAAATCAGTGAATAACACCAAAGCCAAGCAGAGCGTGGTTTGCCATTCGGGCCTAGCTTACAAGCCAAATAGGACTTTTATTTACAGGAAAACCCTGTTTACGACCTATTTCGAATTGAATTAGAGTTCAGAATGTAAATAATTTACATTTTCTTACCTCAACCCAAGGAGATCCTTATGCTGCGTTTGCCCCGTCGACATTTGATTGCATTGCTGCTGGCCACTCTGCCTTTTGCTACTTTGGCCAATCCTCCTAAAGGTGGGGCTGCCAACTTGGCCATGATTGGCGAACCTCAAAGCTTGGACCCCATGGCCTCAACAGCCGACTTGGTGGGCACCATCATGCAGCACGTATATGAAACACTTTACACCTTCGATGGCAAATGGAATGCGGTACCTATGCTGGCAGATGGCATGCCGCGCGTCTCAGCCGATGGCCTGACCTACAACATCAATATTCGCAGGGCTGTGAAGCTTCACAGTGGCCGAGACTTGGATGCACAAGATGTCGTGGCATCTTTGAAGCGCTGGATGGAGATGGCGCCTCGCGGTAAATCGGTGGGCAAAGACACCGTCAGCTTGGAAGCCAAAGGGCCTCTCTCAATTGAATGGAAATTTTCTGCGCCAAGTGCTTCCTTGTTAGCGCAATTGGCCTTGCCTTCAGGCATGGCCATCATCATGGCCAAAGAAACAATCGCCAGCCCTTTGGCGAGCTTTGTGGGCACAGGTCCTTACAAATTCAAAGAACGCAGGCCAGATCAGTTTGTGGTGTTAACTCGTTTTGACACTTACAGCGCTCGCACAGAAGCCGCCTCAGGCTATGCCGGCAAGCGTGAAGCTTTGTTAGATGAGTTGCGATTTACACCTGTGCCGAACGCCAACACGCGAGTTGAAGGTGCGCTCTCAGGCCAGTTCCATTTCGCCGATCAACTCAATGTGGATGCATTACCCCGAGTTGAAAAAGGGGGCGCTAACGTGGTGCCCATCATCACCCCATCCTTTGGCTTCCCTTACATGGTCTTTAACACCAAAGAAGGCGTCCTGGCCAACCAAGCCATTCGTCAAGCAATTCAAATCGCCATTGGTGAAGGCGAAATGTTGACAGCTGCTTACGGCGACAAACGCTTCTTTACAGTTGAAGGCAATCACTTCCCTCAAGGTACGCCTTACTTCTCGACAGCAGGCACGGATCAATACAACAAGCAAGATGCCAAACGCGCCAAAGACATGGCCGACAAAGCTGGCTACAAAGGCGAGACTGTCCGTCTCTTGACCAGCCGTCAATACGAGTTCCATCACACGATGGTGCAAGTGATGGCCGAGCAATTGCGCGCCGCTGGTTTTAAAACAGAAATGCAAGTTGTCGATTGGGCCACCTTGGTTCAACGCCGTGGCGACTCCAAAGTATGGGACATCTACATGACACATTCGGGTCAATTCCCAGAGCCTATGCTGTCGCCCCCTCAATTGAGTGAAGGTGCACCAGGTTGGTGGAGTACGCCCGCCAAAGCCAAAGCTTTGAGCGATTTCAATCGCACAACAGATCCTGCCAAGCGTGCTCAATTGTGGTCCGCTGTGCAGCAAGTGGTTTACAACGAAGTGCCTTACATCAACGTTGGCAAATTCAGTAGCTTGTCGGCAAGGTCTTCTAAATTGGAAGGCTACACACCAGCAACTTGGCCGTTCTTTTGGAACACAGGATTGGCCAAGTAAGCGCATTGCCGCAGCAGCGCCAACACGTCAATTTTTCAGAAATGTAAGGCGATCTGAATGAGACTTGGACACTTAGGACGCGCACTGATAGGCCGCTTTGGCGGCATGTTGGCGGTGCTGTCCTTGGTGTCGGTCTTGGTTTTTATTTTGACGCGATTGGCCGCTGGCGACCCCATTGCGTTGCTGCTTGGCGACCAGGCCAGTTTGCAAGACATTGCCCTCGCGCGACAACGCTACGGCTTGGATCAACCTCTTCTAAGCCAATTTTTTTATTGGGTGACAGAAATTTTGCAAGGCAATTTGGGGCAATCCATATTTCTTCAAATGCCCGTGACTCAAGTCTTGCTAGATCGAGTAGAACCCACACTCAGCTTGGCCATATTGGCGGTCAGCATGGCCATGTTGATTGGTGTACCTTGCGGCATTGCAGCGGCCGTTTGGCGCGGCAAGTGGATTGACCAATGCGTCAGCACTTTGGCCATGCTGGGAGCCAGCATGCCCAGTTTTTGGATGGGCTTGGTCTTGATTCAGTTGCTGGCCGTCGGCGCAGGCTGGTTTCCAGTCTCAGGCTATGGCGACCCAGGTGCCACTTGGGGTACACGATTGCATCACCTGCTGCTACCTGCACTGGTGCTGGGCACTTTGAACTCTGCACTGATCATTCGGTTTACACGTGCATCGATGTTGGACATCTTGAACGAAGATTTCATTCGAACAGCACGCTCGAAAGGACTCTCTGAAATGGCAGTGGTGCTCAACCATGGCTTGCGCAATGCATTGGTTCCCATTTTGACCGTACTGGGTTTGACGCTTGCCTTGATGATTGGCGGTGCGGTGGTCACAGAAACTGTTTTCAATTTACCAGGCCTTGGCAATTTGGTTGTCCGTGCGGTATTGCGCAGAGACTACCCGATCATTCAAGGCGCACTGCTGGCCATAGCCGGCGTCTACGTCATCATCAACTTTTTCATCGATGTGCTGTACATGGTGGTCGATCCAAGGGTGCGTCATGCTTGAGTGGCGCGAAACATTCCGAATATTGTTTGCAAGGCGAATTGTGTTGTTCGCTGCAGTTTTGCTGTTCACCATGGTTTTCATGGCCATTGTTTGTACTTGGGTCTTGCCCTATGAACCCATGGCTATGAAGGTCAGTCAACGCTTGAAGGCCCCCAACTGGAGCCACTGGTCTGGCACCGATGAACTCGGCCGCGACATCACAAGCCGTATTTTTTATGGCGCGCGGTACTCATTGGCGATAGGCGCAGGTACCGCTGTATTGGCCGCTTTTTTTGGCACTTTGATGGGTTTGCTCGCAGGATTTTTCAAAAGCCTAGATGCCGTTCTGATGCGCCTGGTAGATGCCATGATGGCTTTTCCAGACATCTTACTGGGCATCGCCTTGGTCTCCATTTTGGGTGCCAGCCCAGTCAACGTGGTGTTGGCCCTCACCTTGGTCTACACACCTCGCGTGGCTCGCGTTGTGCGAGCTTCAACTTTGGTCATTCGTGAACTACCCTACATCGAAGCGGCACAAGCGGTGGGCCTTAGCACACCCCGTCTGTTGGTCAATCACATTTTGCCCAACTTGATGTCACCTATTTTGGTACAACTGAGTTTCATCTTTGCCTATGCATTGTTGGCTGAAGCAGGCCTTTCCTTTTTAGGTGTTGGTGTTGGCGCAGAGATTCCAACATGGGGCACCATGGTTGCTTCAAGCACCCAATATGCAGACCGCGCGCTTTGGACTTTGGTGTTCCCCGGATTGGCCATTGTGCTTACCGCATTGTCTTTGCAGGTTTTAGGCGATGGCGTGCGTGACTTGCTAGACCCTCGACTCAAAGGAAGCGTATGAAGAGCGCTGCTTCTTCAGCCACATTGATGGTGCGCAATCTTCAAACCACACTGGTTCAAAAGAGCGGTCAATTGAATTTGGTACGTGGCATTGATTTTGAGGTTATGCCTGGCGAAACCTTGGCCTTGGTAGGCGAATCAGGAAGTGGTAAATCACTCACCGCCTTAAGCATCATGCGATTGCTTGCTCGCAATGCACAGTGGAACTGTCAAGGTGAAGTGCTCTTTCAAAATGGCAATCAGCCTACTGAAAACCTCCTTACGTTGACTGAGCAAGAGATGCGCAAACTGCGCGGCCATCAGGTGGCCATGATCTTCCAAGAGCCCATGACTTGCCTGAACCCTGTGATGACGGTGGGCCAACAGATTGCAGAATCAGTTCGTTTGCATTTGGGCCTTGACCATCAAACAGGCAATGCTCGTGCATTGCGCGCTCTAGAGCAAGTTGAAATTCCAGCGGCCAGCCAACGTTTTCATCAGTACCCCCATCAGCTTTCAGGTGGCATGCGACAACGCGTCATGATTGCCATGTCTATGGTTTGCGAACCTCGCCTCTTAATTGCGGATGAACCTACCACCGCCTTGGATGTCACCATCCAAGCGCAAATTCTCAATCTCATGGGGCGACTGCAAAAAGACACGGGCATGGCCATGTTGTTCATTACGCACAATCTGGGTGTGGTTGCCCATCATGCTGCGCGAGTGGCAGTGATGTATGCCGGACAAATTGTGGAACAAGGCACGGTCCATGGTGTCTTTGCCAACCCCCAACATCCTTACACTCGGGGATTACTGGCTTGCTTGCCAGGCAGAGCCCGACAATTGTCAAAGCTAACTGGACAAGCAGTCGCTTTGCAAGACATCCCTGGCCAAGCGCCTTCCATGACAGAAACTCTTCAGGCTTGCAGCTTTGCACCACGCTGCAACGCATGCCAAAAGGTCTGCACATCGACTCTGCCTGAATGGCGGGGAACAACAAATCACTCCGCTTTGTGTCATTTTGATTTCACAGCATGACAAGCCCGCAACATCCATCACCCATCTTGCTTAAGCTCGAAAACTTAAGTGTGGAATTTGCCAAAGGTGCGCAGCGCGTTCGAGCTGTAGCCAACGTAGGCCTACAAATTCGGGCAGGACAAACACTGGGTTTGGTTGGTGAATCGGGTTCGGGGAAAAGTACATTGGGTCGTGCCATTTTAAAATTGGTGCCCATCAAACAGGGCACCATCAGCTTTGACGGGCAAGAAATACAAGGACTGTCGAGCTCTTCGATGCGGCCTTTGCGCCGGCAAATGCAAATGGTTTTCCAAGACCCAAGTTTAAACCCCCGTCAACGCGCCGGCGACATGTTAAATGAAGTGTTGGACACCCATCAACTTCACCAAGGGACAGTGAGACAAGCGCGAATCCACGAATTATTGGAACTGGTAGGCCTCAAGCCCGAACACGCCAGTCGCTTTCCGCATGAGTTTTCAGGTGGCCAGAAACAACGCTTAGGTATTGCCCGGGCACTGGCAACGGAGTCGAAATTCATCGTGGCTGACGAACCACTTTCTGCTTTAGATATGTCGATTCAAGCGCAAATTGTCAACTTGTTGATTCGTTTGAAATCACAATTAGGTCTCACCTTGCTGTTTATCTCGCACGACTTAGATGTGATCGAGTATTTGTGTGACCATGTGGTGGTGATGTACTTGGGACGGGTGATGGAGTCAGCACCCACCGCAGAATTGTTTGAAAATCCTCGCCATCCATATACACAAGCCTTATTGGCTGCAGCACCTATTCCAGATCCCAGCCAGCCAGCCCCCATTGTGGTCTTGCACGGCGAACCACCTAGCCCCCTGAATCCACCCTCTGGCTGTGTGTTTAGAACACGCTGCGCGCATGCGACTTCGCAATGCTCTGAGCACATTCCAGAATTGCACAACTTGGGCAACGATCATGCTGCAGCATGCCTTCGTCTTGACGATTTCTAAGCCAACTACACCATGCAACTCAACGCTACCTTCAAAGGTTTTCCTGGCCACTTGGCTCCCATCGATCTGAGTGAGGTGGCTGCTCAGCATTGGCAAGTGCTTGATGGTGATTTGCCATTTCCATTGGCCGTGATTCGACAGTCTGCTTTAAAGCACAACCTGCAATGGATGCAAAATTTTTGCAAAGAACGCGGGCTAGACATTGCACCTCACGGCAAAACCACCATGTCCCCAGAGCTATATCACATGCAACTGAGCGAAGGAGCGTGGGGCATTAGTTTTGCAACTGTCTTTCAAGCAAGCCTAGGTGCACGCAATGGCGTTCCACGGATCATCATTGCCAATCAGGTTTACCAAACACCCGACCTAGATACATTGGCAGGACTGCTGAAAGAGTATCCTCATTTGTGCGTCTACTTTCTGATCGACTCAAGGGCACAACTTGACGCCATTGCCCATTGGCGTGCACTTCGACAATCAACAGTTGATCTGACTGTGCTCATCGAATTGGGCATTGAAGGAAAACGCACGGGCTGTCGTGACCAAGCACAGGCAATCGATTTAGCCAGGCGCATCAAGGCCACACCTCACATGCAATTGTGTGGCATTGAAACGTATGAAGGCGCACTGGCCACTTGCAACCATGCGCATGATCGAAGCGAAGTCGTTGCATTGATGAAAAGAATTCAGCAGCTTGCTATTGTGTGCGAGGAAGAACAGCTCTTTGAACACGATGAAGTCTTACTCACCGCGGGTGGATCGGCTATTTTTGATTTGGTTGCAGAGCACCTCAAGCCACACTTAAATCGACCAGCTCGGGGCATTTTGCGTTCTGGCTGTTACCTGACTCACGACCATGTGCAGTATCGAAAAATGCTGCAATGCGTGGGCGAGCGCCTGAACTTGCGAGAGACTCTCAAACCTGCCTTGGAAGTGATCAGCAGTGTCCAGTCTTGCCCAGAGCCAGGCTTGGCGCTGCTCACAATGGGTAAGCGCGATGTCTCCTATGACCTCGATTTACCTGTTGCCATTTGGCGTGCCAATTTAGGCAGCAGCACCACGCAGTCAGTGCCAGCGCACTGGCAAATCGAATCACTCAACGATCAGCACGCCTACCTTCGCTACGATGCGTCTGGCCCTGCTGCAGAACACCCTCTGCTGGGACAGTTGGTAGCTTGTGGCATTTCGCACCCCTGCACCACCTTTGACAAATGGCGTTGGATGCCTGTGGTCAACGACCACTACCAAATTGTCAGTGCTATCTCTGTGAATTTTTAAAGCCTATGAATGCACTTGCTTCTTCCCTGCTCAAACGCTTGAAAATAAAAGCTAGCGCATTGCCTCGCGCACAACAACAGGTCATTGCGGTCATCCTCAAAGACCCTGAGCAAGCTCTGTCAATGAGTGTCGATGCATTGGCAGCACAAGCACAAGTTTCTATGCCCACCATCATGCGAACCACACGGCAATTTGGTTTTGAGGGTGTTCGTGAATTTAAATTGGCTTTGGCGCAAGACTTGGGTCGAACATCTTCTGTCCACCGTGCCGTCAGCTTAGACGACGATTGCGCAGAGATCATTCAAAAAATCCTAGGGAGTACCGCAGCATCCATCTCTGCTTTGCAGCATCAACTCAACCCACAAACTCTGAACGAAGCAGCTGAGCTCATCTCCAATGCCTTACGCATCGATTGCTATTCTGTGGGTACGACTTCAGCCTTCATGGCAGATGATTTACAAGGGCGACTTTTTCGCTTGGGCAAAGCGGCGCATGCCTTTCACGATGCGCACAAACAATTGATATCGGCCGCGTCTTTAGGTTCACAAGGGGTAGCTGTTGCCATATCTCATGTGGGCCGCATGCCCTTCTTGCTAGAGTCGGTCACTTTTGCAAAGTCGCAGGGTGCTAAAGTGATTGCCATCACGCAGCCACACACGCCATTGGCTGAAATTGCTGACGTGGTCATTGATGTCATGGTGCCACCCGATGCAGTCATGCGTGTCGGGACCGATGCCTACATCGCACACCTTTTGGTGATTGAACTTTTGATGATTTTGGTGCTTCAAAAACTAGGCCCAAATGCCATTCAACTGCAAACGCAATACCGCGAGATCTTGCAGCAACATGGTCAAGATGTCGATCAACACCCTTGGATTCATTGGGCATGGCCCAACATGAAGAAAGAGACCTCTTGATGCAAACAGCCCACCCTAGCTCCAGTGCGTGTAATCGGCTTCTGCAAAACGTCAACTTGATTGATGGCTCAGGATCGCCTGCCCAACTCTGCGATGTTTTTATTCAGGGTGATCGGATCGCCAAAATTGCAAAAGACATTGATGCCAAATCATGCAGCGCAGATGATTGCTTAGACTGCCAGGGGCTGACCTTAACGCCAGGTTTTATTGACGTCCACACACACGACGATGCACAAGTTTTGCGCGATCCTTCCATGCTTGCCAAAATATCTCAAGGTGTGACCACCGTGATCACTGGCAATTGCGGACTGTCTTTGGTCCCTTGGGTTACCCAGCATCCAATTTCGCCCTTGGACCTGCTGCACACCACAGAGTTTAAATACCCTAGCCTTCAGCTCTATGCCGATGCCATCCAAGCGGCCAAACCATCGGTCAATGTTGGTGCGCTAATTGGACATACCACTTTGCGTGCCGCTAGCATGATGGATCTGAATCAACCCGCCACGCATGCTGAAGTGTCTGCCATGGCAGCACTCTTGAGTCTAGCCATGCAGGATGGCGCACTGGGCCTTTCGTCTGGCTTGTTTTATCAGGCTGCTGCTGCTGCGGACGCAAATGAAATGAAAGCCTTAACCCGAGTGGTTGGTCAATATGGCGGGGTGTATGTCACGCACATGCGCTCGGAAATGGACAGCATCATCGATGCAATGAACGAAGCAGCCGACGCTGCTCAAGCTGGACGAACCCCTTGGATTTTGTCGCACCACAAATGCGCAGGCCCCAAAAACTGGGGTCGAACCATCGAGACCTTGGCCTTGCTTGATCGCTTGGCCAAGACGCAGGAGGTGGGGCTAGATGCCTACCCTTATAGTGCTGGATCAACTTTACTCCGTACCGACTTGGTCGATGGTGTGATTCAAATTTTGATCACTCGAAGTGAACCACATCCGGAAATGATTGGACGCTATTTAGCGGACATTGCAGCGCAATGGGGCATGAGTCAGCAAGAGGCATGCAGCAAACTAATGCCTGGTGGAGCTTGTTATTTTCAAATGGACGAAGCGGATGTGCGGCGTGTATTACAGCACCCGCTCACCATGATCGGCTCAGATGGATTGCCGCATGACGAGCGCCCACATCCACGTCTATGGGGCGCATTTGCACGCGTACTCGGACATTATTCACGCGACGAAAATCTATTCAGCCTGCCTCAAGCCATTCACAAAATGACAGGACTTTCAGCCAAACGATTTGGCATTCAAAATCGCGGTATTGTCAAAGAGGGGGCCTATGCCGACTTGGTTTTACTGGATCCCCTGAAAATCTGCGACAAAGCCAGTTATGACAACCCTATGCAAATGTGCGAAGGCATAGCGCGTGTCATGCTGAATGGCAATTGGTCCTTCGAAAAGGGTGAGTGCACAGGTCTTGCTGTCGGTCAATTCCTGAAGCGAAAGTCATCTCACTGAAGTCTCTTTGCATTAGCCTCTGGGATGATGCTGCGCATGCAAATTCTTCAAGCGCTGTCTGGCAACGTGTGTGTAAATGGTGGTGGTCGAAATATCGGCATGCCCAAGCAAGACCTGAACCGACCTTAAGTCTGCACCGTGGTTAAGCAGATGCGTCGCAAAGGCATGCCGCAAGGTATGCGGTGACAAAGGCGCAGTGATGCCCGACATGACAGCATATTTCTTAATGAGCTGCCAAAACATCACCCTAGACATGGCAGTACCCGCTTTAGGTCCACTGGCTGTGACAAACAAATCTTCGGTTTGTTTGGAGCCGAGCAAAGTGCTTCGAGCATTTTGCAGATAAGCCAGCAAACTATCACGGGCCATGTCGCCAAAAGGCACCAGTCGCTCTTTGCTACCCTTGCCCATGATTCTCAAAACACCTTCGTTCAAAGAGACATGCAAGGTTTTAAGTTTGACCAACTCAGAAACACGCAATCCACTGGCATAGAGCAGTTCCAACATGGCCTTATCACGCAGCCCCAAGCTGGTATTTTCATCAGGCGCAGACAACAAAGCATCGACCTGCTCTTCGGACAAAGTTTGGGGCACACGCAAAGCTTGCTTGGCAGCCAGCATTCTGAGAGTTGGGTCGATTTGAACAATTCGCTCCCGCAAGGCCCAACGGTAATATCGCTTGAAAACCGTCAAACGGCGATTGGCAGAAGTGGCCTTGGAAAGGCTGTGCCTGGCGGCAAAATAAGCCTGCAAATGCGACTCTTGCACAGCCTCTAAGGAAACATGCTCTGCGACCTCAAGCCATTCGGCCAAGGCCTGCAGATCGCGACGGTAGGCGGCCAATGTATTGGCAGCCAAACCATCCTCTAGCCAAACCGCATCAACAAAGCGATCGATGGCGGCTTGGCTTGCATCAGACATCAGTCGAGTCTGAGTTTTTGAGCGTCCACAACATTTTTGTAGACTTCAAATTCAGCCTTGATTTGGGCCGCAAACTGCTCAGGGGAGTTGGCGATGATCAACGAGCCTGTGTCTTCAATGCGTTTACGAACTGCAGGATCTTCCAAGGCTTTTTTGACCCCTGCGCTCACTTTGTCAATCACTTCTTTGGGCAAATTTTTAGGGCCCAAAATACCGTAATAAGCCATGCGGTTAACCGGTTCAAGGCCCACATCTTTGAAGGTGGGTACATTGGGCAGTTGTGTCAAGCGCTGAGGAGCAGCCACCACAATTGGAATCAATTTACCTGATTGAATAAAAGGCAAAGCAGAAGGCATATTGTCAAAAATAATTGGGACTTGGCCTGCAACGGTATCGTTCAAGGCAGGGCCCGCACCTCTGTAGGGAATGTGCGTGATAAACACACCTGCCAAGCTTTTCCAAAGTTCAGTTTGCAAGTGGCCAATGCCGCCCGTGCCTGAAGATGCATAAGAGTATTTGCCGGGGTTTTTCTTCAACTCAGCTACAAAGTCCTTGTAATTACGTGCTGGGAAGCTGGGATGCACAGCAATCACATTGGGCGTTGCAGCAATGTTGATGATGGGCGTGAAATCTGTAATGGGGTTGTACGGATTTTTGGGATTGATGGCTGGATTGGCTGCCGTTGTAGACACGGTTGCCATCCCCAAGGAATAGCCATCTGGAGTGGCCCGAACAGTCTCTTGAGCGCCCACCACGCCACCGCCACCGGCCTTGTTTTCCACCACGACGGATTGGCCAAGTGCCTTGCCAAGTGGCTCTGCAATGACTCGCGCAACGATATCGGTGGTGCCACCTGGTGCGAAAGGCACTTGCAACTTGATCAATTTGTTGGGGTAATTTTGAGCCCAAGCGGCGCTAGAAACAGCACCCAATGCAAGCACAACAGCTGAAGCCAGCAAACTTTGACGACGGTCCATGAAAACTCCTAATAAAACTTCTGTGAATCATAAGCAATAACTGGCGGTTTTAGAGACCCAAACCCCAATATCAGCCGTTATGCTACGGGGGTGAATTATGCTCAGCTATTACTCCCCGACTTTTCCCTGATTTTGTGTGGTTACTTCCTGTGTCGCTATACAGGACTTAACCGCGCCGTTTGGCAACAAGCCGAGTTTTTGGTTTACTACTTTTTATTCCCAGTTTTACTGTTTCACTCTATTGCAAAGAGCCCGCTGGACTTTCAAGCCACTTCGAGCTTTTTATTGGCAGGTATCTGCATGGGTTTGTCTGGTATTGCGCTGAGTTACAGCTTGCCTCATTGGCCCTTTATCGGCCCCAAACTTGATCGCAGAGACTTCGCAGCCAGTGCACAAATTAGTTTCAGATTTAACTCTTTCATTGCTTTGGCTTTGATTGAACGCTTAACGGGTGCAGAAGGTTTACTGCTCATTTCGGTGCTCATTGGTTTTTGTGTGCCGATGTTCAACGTGGGTGCGGTATGGCCTATGGCCAAGCATGGTGAATCTGGCTTAAGTCGAGAATTAATTCGCAATCCCTTGATATTGGCCACCACCAGTGGCTTGGCCTTCAATTTAATGGGCTTCAGCATACCCGCCATTTTGGATCCAAGCCTTACCAAAATTGGCGCAGCCTCTTTGGCTTTAGGCTTGATGTCTGCTGGTGCCGGCATGGAAATCAAAGCACTCAACAAGGGCAAACTTTTGGGTACGATGGTGTTGGCCTTGAAACATTTGTTTTTACCCTGCATTGCTTGGGGTTTGGCTCAAATTTTTGAACTCAACGAATTGCAAACCACTGTTTTGCTCATTTTTTCTGCCTTGCCTACAGCGTCCACTTGCTACGTATTGGCCGCCAGAATGGGCTACAACGGAAACTACGTAGCTGGTTTGGTCACGCTGTCCACCTTGCTTGGGATGCTCAGTTTGCCGTTTGCCTTGGGCATACTCCAGAACTTGCGCTTTTAACGATGCTGCGCCAAAGACCAAGCCACCTGTTCTTGCACCACAGGGTCTGGGTGATCTTGCCAGCGCTCAAGAGCCCTTCGCAAGTCCAATGCTTCAGACTCATTCAGTGATTGCCCAAGGGCCAGCGCGTTACCCGCTGCCAATGCCACATTGCGAAGCCATCTGGCATGACCAATCCGTCGAATAGCGCTACCTTCTGTTTTCATTAAAAAAGTAGATTCATCCCACTGCAGCAGTTCAAGCAGTTGCGGTTCTGTGAAGGCTTCTCGCGCATCAAAATCTGGCAAGCTGCTTCGCTGAGCATATTTATTCCAAGGGCAGGCCCATTGGCAGTCATCGCAGCCGTAGATTCGATTGCCGATCAAGGGGCGCAATTCGAGCGGAATTTCGCCAGCATGCTCAATGGTCAAATAGGAAATGCAACGCCGAGCGTCTAGCTGATAAGGCGCCACAATGGCTTGGGTGGGGCATAAATCAAGGCAAGCAGTACACGTACCGCAATGAGAAGTAAGTGACTCAGTCTGTGGCAACGCAAAGTCAATAAAGATCTCACCCAAAAAGAAAAATGAGCCGGCTTCGCGCTGCAACACCAATGTATTTTTTCCGCGCCAGCCCTGCCCGCTTTTAACTGCCAACTCCGCCTCCATCACAGGCGCAGAATCGGTAAAGACTCTGTGACCGAAGGGTCCAACCCAATCGGCCATTTGCGCTTGAAGTTTTTGCAGTCGATGGCGCAAAACCTTGTGGTAATCACGGCCTCTGGCATAAACAGACACAACGCCTTGGCTGGCTTGGTTTAAGGCATTGGCTTCACTTTCAACTGAGAGTTGAGGCAAATTACTGGGCAAATAATCCATTCGAAGCGTGATCACGCTGACGGTTCCGGGCACCAATTCTGCAGGTCTAGCGCGCTTTAGGCCATGACTTGCCATATAGTTCATGTTGCCGTGAAACCCTGCGTTCAACCAAGCTTTGAGTCCGGGCTCTGCGTCAGACAAATTCACACCTGTCACGCCAATTTGAGAAAATCCCAACGCTAGCGCGGCCTTTTGCATGTTGGACCACAAGGCTGCGGTATCCAACTTGGCTGCATTGAATGAAAGAGAATGATGAGTGGTGTTCACCATGAGATTGTAGGAACTCCTGAGCCACATGGCACAGGCAGTTGGCTATGGACTCAAGAAAACCAAACTCAGCAGTTTGCCCAATGCATGGCTCAACAAAGCGAGTTGCTCAATGCCTATCTCGAACTGGAGGGCAATTTGGGGGCTGGCAAAACCACATTTGTCAGACATTTGCTGCAAGCCTTGGGCGTCAAGGGACGCATCAAAAGTCCAACCTATGCCGTGGTCGAACCCCACGAGGCCTTGGATGACAATGGCGAATTGCTGGCTGCCATTTGGCATTTCGATTTCTATCGGTTCAATGATCCTGAAGAATTTGAAGAGGCTGGTTTTCGCGACCTGTTTGCCAGCCAGGGCTTGAAAATTTCAGAATGGGCGCAACAAGCTGAAGGGCGCTTGCCGCTTCCTGATTTGAAGTTAAAAATCACGGTGAATGATCTTGATGGCCGCCAAGTTGAGGCCAGCGCCTTCACGCCCAGAGGTTTAAGTATTTTGCAAAGCTTGCAAATTGCTTTTGCATCCAACTCACACTTGTCTGCAAGTCATGTCCATGTTGCGCCGTGATTGGCTCAAAGTCTCTGGCCTTGCCTTGATGCTGGGCTGGGCAGATATCTGTCGCGGCGCCAGCCTCTTGGCCGTGCGCGTATGGCCCGCCAAAGACTACTCACGCGTCACCTTGGAGTCCGATGTAGCGCTAAAAACAAAGTACAGCTTTGTGCCCTCACCGCCGCGCTTGGCCATCGACTTAGAAGGCTTGGAACTCAACCCGGCCATCAAAGAATGGGTGGGGAAAATAAAGCCTGACGACCCCAACATCACTGGCGTTCGAGTTGCCCAAAATAGCCCTGGCGTAGTTCGCATGGTGTTTGACCTGAAACAAGCTGTACAACCACAAGTCTTCGCCCTCACGCCTGTGGGCAATTATCAACACCGCTTGGTCTTGGATTTGTACCCAAGCACGCCCGTAGACCCTTTGGAAAGTTGGATTGCAGAGCGCACCCAAAGCAACGACCCCATTGCCGAGTGGCTCAACAAGAATGCCAACACCAACTCTGCCAGTGCCGCAAGCAACGTACCTGCTGTGCCAGGCAACGCCCAAAGCCCTCAGAGCAATCTGCCGGCCCCGCCTGTCACCGATCGTTTGATCGTCGTGGCCATCGACCCTGGACACGGCGGTGAAGACCCAGGGGCCATTGGCCCTAACGGTACCAAAGAGAAAGATGTGGTGCTGCAAATTTCCCTCAAACTGCGCGACCGCATCAATGCCACACAAGTCAAGGGCAGCCCTATGCGGGCTTACCTCACCCGCGATGCAGACTTTTTTGTACCCCTGCATGTTCGCGTGCAAAAGGCTAGAAAAGTTCAAGCCGATTTGTTTGTCAGTGTTCATGCCGATGCTTTTTTCACGCCCAATGCACAAGGCGCTAGCGTGTTTGCGCTCAGCCAAGGTGCAGCTTCTAGCAGCGCGGCTCGGTGGATGGCATCGCAAGAAAACAAGGCCGATTTGATCGGCGGCATGAACCT
>CAJCDH010000165.1 GCA_903961095.1 uncultured Burkholderiales bacterium
GGACCAAGAAGAATAATTTTTGTTGGCAATGTAGAGCTTCATGGACGTCCTTTGGCTCGCAAGGCATTCAGTTTAGTACATGGATCGCGTTGCCCCAAGTAGGTGGGCGCGATGCTGCTCACTGCCGCGGCTTGTATGCCCAAGTCTTTCAAGCCCATTGCGTTGCCACTGGCCACGTTGTCGACCTTCATGGAATCGAGGTTGTCTCGGCTCATGAGAGGTTGGCCAGGTGCCAGCTCCATGAGAAATGCTTGCGCCCAAGCGAGTGCGCGCGGAATGCCAAACACCCAACGGCCTTTGCCCTGCTTGATACCAGCCCATTGACCTGATTTTTGAACCAATTGCTGAAGCGTGAAAATTTCGGGTCCGCAAAGCTCATAAGTATTGCCGGCAGTGTCTGCGTGCAAAACACAATGCGCTACTGCGCTTGCAACATCCTCCACCCAAACCGCTTGAAAGCGCGTGTGGGCGCCTGCCAAGGGCACCACAGGGGTGAGCTGCTGAAGTTTGGCGAACAGGTTTAAAAATTTGTCTTCTGTGCCAAAAATCACGCTTGGCTGAAGCACAGTGAGTTCAAGCCCAGCTTGCTGTAAAACTTCTTCACCACGCGCTTTGCTGCGTTGGTAATGGGAGGGCCCTGTGAGGCTTGCGCCCAAAGCACTGATGTGAATCAGCCTGCGCAAACCACTGGCCTGACAGGCCTGCGCAATCATTTGCGGCAGCTGAACATGGGCCTTGTCAAAGGACGCCTCAGAACCATGCAAGATGGCAATGAGGTTGATGGCCACATCGTGTTGCGCCATTTGATGTTGAAGGAAGGCAGCGTTGTACACATCGCCCTCCAAAACCGTAAGGTGCGGCAAACTTTGAATGGCGCTGGCTTGTCTGGCGCGGCGCGTGATGACGGTGATACTGCAACCTAAGCGGTTGAGCTTTTCACAAACATGACGACCAACAAAACCGGTGCCACCCAATATGAGCACACGCAAATTGGAAGCTTTCATGTCAGTCCTTGTACAGCTTGAAGCATGGCTTCACGCGCCTGCGAAATGATTTGCTCGCGCCACACATCGGTGTCGGTGTAAAAGGCGGAAAAGATTTGGGCTTTGATGTTGTGTCTTTGTTCATCAGAGGCCTCAGGGTGAATGTGCAGCCAATGATCGGCCCTGAGTGCCATGAGCATGTCGTTCATGGGCAAGGTGCCATATTCCAAGGCAATGCCTGTGTATTCGGCTTGAGGGCATTCGTCTTGCACCGACATCCACATGAGGCCTGTGAGAAATGCCGAAGAAGACGTGCCATCGTAGATGGAAGTGATCTTGCCCCACCACTGACGAGCTCTTGCGATGGCAGCGGCGTCGTTGGCGCCGGCATAAATGCGCTCTCCCAGGCCACTGGGGCCAAGCCCGGTGTGCAAGTCAATCCAGGCCATTTTTTGCGCGCTAGCACCTTGTTGTTTGAGAACTTTGCGAATTGTTTGGTTGCTCCAAGTGGCGGCTTGGCCGCCAAAGAACAAACCCTCTGGGTGGTGGTGCTGGCCTTGCGACACAGCTGCTTGAAGCTTGGGCATGCCATTTTGTGCGATGTATTGCATGGTGGCTTCTTGGTTGGCTTGGTTGGGCGGCCACGCCTCAGGTAGCAGCAAATGCTGTACTTCTTTGTAGGCGGTGTTGTCGGGCAAAGGCTTGCTGAAATCGTGAAAATTTCGGTTGAGATCGACGTTTTCTTGGGTGACTCGTCGCACATGTGAAAAACCATGGGGGTTTAAGGCGTGTACGTAAACCACAGCCACACCACTTTGGGCAACGGCTTGATGCCATTCTGGATTTCGCAGAGCATCAATTTGAACGCCACTGCCGCAATACCCTTCTACACCGTGGCAAGCGCTGCTGACCAGCAAAACGTGTTTGGCATCAAGTGCGCCTTCCCGCGCTACGTCCATGGCCAACTCTTCGCCATCACGGCCTTTTTCAGGGTGAACATGCGATTCAACTTGTAAGCCGGCCTGCTGGGCTGCACTCAAAAACTTTTGGCGTGCTTCTGCATAGCTTTTGGAAAATGCGGAATGAATGTTTGTCATGAAGGCTCCAAATGAAAGAAGCCCCGAAGGGCTTCAATAGAGAGATGTCTAAACTCGACTGAAGCAGAAGCTTACTTTGTTTGAGTGGGATTGGCCAACCACTGCGTGGCCAATTCAACCCAATAGGTGCCGCCCAAGGGAATAAGGTCGTCGTTGAAATCGTAGCTGGGGTTGTGCAGCATGCAAGGACCCGCGCCATGGCCCATTTCGCGGTGCGAGCCATCGCCGTTGGCAATGAAGCAATAGGCGCCAGGCTTGGCTTGCAGCATGAACGAGAAGTCTTCGGCGCCCATGGTGGGTTCTTGCACCATCACATTGTCTTTGCCCACAATGCCTTCCATCACTTTGCGCGCAAAGTCGGCCTCGGTGGCGCTGTTGATGGTGGGAGGATAGTTGCGGTTGAAATGGAATTCAGCCTTGGTATCGAATGCAGCACAGAGGTTCTCTGTAATTTGCTTCATGCGCGACTCAATGAGGTCGAGCACTTCGATGGTGAAAGTGCGCACGGTACCTTGAATGACGCAGAAATCGGGCACGACGTTGGTGGCTTCGCCTGCATGCACCATGGTGACTGAAATGACGCCCGCATCGACCGGTTTTTTGTTGCGCGAGATGATGGTCTGGAAAGCCATGACCAATTGGCACGCCACTGGCACGGGGTCGATGCCATTGTGCGGCAAGGCGGCGTGGCTGCCTTTGCCGCGAATGGTAATTTTGAATTCGTTGCTAGACGCCATAACGGGGCCAGGGCTGACAGCAAAGGTGCCCACTTGAGCGCCTGGCCAGTTGTGCATACCGAACACGGCTTGCATGGGGAATTTTTCAAACATGCCGTCTTTGATCATTTCACGGGCACCGCCGCCGCCTTCTTCTGCGGGTTGGAAGATCAAATAGACCGTGCCGTCGAAGTCGCGGTTTTTGGAGAAATGTTTGCCCGCTGCCAACAACATGGCCGTGTGACCGTCGTGGCCGCAAGCGTGCATTTTGCCTTCGTGCTTGCTGGCGTGCGCAAAGGTATTGAACTCTTGCATGGGCAAGGCGTCGATGTCGGCTCTGAGGCCAACACCACGTCCGCACGCGCCACCGTCTCGGCCGTGCACGATGCCAATGACGCCAGTGGTGCCCATGCCGCGGTGAATGGGGATGCCCCAATCGGTAAGCTGCTTGGCCACCACATCGGCGGTTCGTACTTCTTTGAAGCACAATTCGGGATGCGCATGGATGTCTTTGCGAATGGCCGCAATGCTGGCCGCGTCTGTGAGGATGGAGTCGATGATTTTCATGCCCTACAGTCTAGCGAGACTCGTGCCTTTGCGCTACCAACTTTTTGCACTTGGGGGACATTTGGCTTTAGGGTTATCCCCAAAAAACGTCCCTCTTAGAATAAAGCCATGACAAATTCTGTGCTTCAAAAAAATGCAGTGGTGCGAGGTTTGTGTCCGCACGACTGCCCTGACACCTGTGCCTTGCTGACCACGGTCGAAAATGGCCGTGCTGTGAAGGTGCAAGGCAACCCCGATCACAAGCACACGCAAGGGGTGTTGTGCACCAAAGTGTCGCGCTACACCGAGCGAACCTACAGCCCCGAGCGCTTGATGTTTCCTTTGAAGCGATCAGGACCCAAGGGCTCAGGGCAGTTTGTGCGCGTGACTTGGGAAGAGGCCATCCTGGACATTGCGGCCAAGCTCAATGACATTGCCTCAGACAACCCCGAAGCCATCTTGCCCTACAGCTACGGCGGCACCATGGGTTGGGTGCAAAGTGAATCGATGGCGTCGCGCTTTTTCCACAAAATGGGGGCCTCCTTGTTGGACCGAACCATTTGCGCATCAGCAGGGGGTGAGGGCTTGGTTTACACCTTGGGTGGCAAGTTTGGCATGCAAACGGAATTCTTTTCAGAGTCCAAATTGATTGTGATTTGGGGTAGCAATTCAATTAGCAGCAATATTCACTTTTGGCGCCGCGCTCAGGAGGCCAAACGTCTCGGCGCTAAGCTCATTTGCATTGACCCTCGCATGAGCGAAACGGCTGAAAAATGCCATGTGCACTTGGCTATCCAACCGGGCACTGATGCGGCACTGGCCTTGGCCGTGATGCGCGAGTTGGTGGTCAACGATTGGTTAGACCACGACTACATTGAAAAATACACACTGGGCTGGGAGGCCCTTCGAGAACGTGCCATGACATGGACCTTGTCCCGAGCCGCTGAAGTTTGCGGCATTGATGAATCCTTGATTCGAGAATTGGCCAAGGACTGGGGCACCACTCAAAAGGCCGCCATTCGATTGAATTACGGCATGCAAAGAGTGAAGGGCGGGGCCAATGCTGTCAGGGCTGTGGCTTGTTTGCCAGCGCTCACAGGCGCTTGGCGCGACCGAGCTGGAGGACTGCTGCTCAGCAGTTCAAGCAATTTCAAAGTCAACAAAGTCGATTTGCACCGGCCAGATTTATTGGGCTCGCGCCGTCCGCGAACTCTGAACATGTCGACCATTGGCAATGACCTGAACAACCCAGGCCATGCAAATTGGGGCCCTCAAGTGAAAGCGCTCTTGGTCTACAACAGCAACCCCTTGGCAGTGGCGCCGCAGTCGGGCATGGTGGCACAAGGTTTTGCTCGTGAAGATTTGTTCACGGTGGTCATGGAGCACTTTCAAACCGATACGGCCGATTACGCCGACTATGTGCTCCCTGCCACCACGCAGCTTGAGCACTGGGATGTGCAGGGCAGTTATGGCCACACCGATTTGTTGCTCAACCGACCGGCCATTGAGCCTGTGGGTGAGGCTAAATCGAACAGCGAAATTTTTCGCTTGTTGGCCAAAGCCATGGGCTATACCGAGCCGTGTTTCATTGAAGATGATGTGAGCTTGTGCCGCACGGCAGTAGGCGCTGAAGTGGATTTTGAAGCGCTCTTGGCCAATGGATTTGTGTCGTTGAAAGTGGCTGATGCGCCTTTTGCCGAGGGGGGCTTTGCGACACCTTCCGGCCGTTGTGAGTTTGTAAGTGATCGCTTGGCAGCACAAGGCTTGGACCCATTGCCAAATCACATTCCCAATTACGAAGTGCCAGCGGCCGGCGATCGATATCCCCTGGCGATGATCTCGCCGCCTGCGCGCAATTTCTTGAATTCATCCTTTGTGAATGTCGAAAGTTTGCGCGATATTGAGAAAGAACCTTTGGTAGAAATTAGTTTGTCAGATGCCACTGCGCGTGGAATTTCTACGGGCGATACGGTCAAGGTTTTCAATGATCGCGGGCAATACCATTGCAAAGCAGATGTGAGTTCTCGTGCCCGACCGGGTGTCGTCAACGGCCTAGGTATCTGGTGGCGCAAGATGGGTTTGAACGGCACCAACGTGAATGAGGTGACCAGTCAAAGGCTGACTGACTTAGGCCGCGCCCCTGTTTTTTACGATTGCCAGGTTGAAGTGGCGCTCCTCCAGAAAGCTTAAGAAAAATGTCTGAAATTATGATTCAACGCGCCCACACCTTGGGCATGGAAAAAGCCCGCGCCATAGCGGCTCAGTGGCAAAAAGAGTCCGAGTCAGATTGGGGCATGGACTGCACTTACGTGGCCAATGAAACCAACGAACAAGGCGAAGTTCAAGACCGTTTGAACTTCGAACGCGCTGGCGCTTCAGGCTACTTGTGCGTCACTGCAACCCAACTCACTATGAAATTAGAACTTGGTTTTTTGATGGCGTCTTTCAAAGACAAAATCGAAGAAAAGATCACCA